>JAFGSX010000182.1 GCA_016934455.1 Deltaproteobacteria bacterium | reverse complement strand
GGGCCCCGCCTTAATCGGCGACCCTTTTTGTCCTCGCTGGCTCGGAAAAAAGTGTCGCCTTGGCCCCCCACACCGAAATGATTCAAGCCGATTTTGTATCACATCTAGTTATCGCAGTTTTTGCGCGGTCGTCGACACCCGGGAGCGGGCTACCAGACGTAGCCCATGCCGTTCGCCTTGACGGCGTTGTAGAGCCGCGTCTGGCCGATGGTCCAGACCCCGCCGTTGCGCGATCGCGACGAGCCGTTGCAGCGCACGCCGCAGGTGTCGACGTACTTGTAGGTCTTTGCCTCGTCGTCGTAGCCGACGACGGTGATGGCGTGACTCAGGCTGCGCGACCAGTTGGGGAGGTAGCCGGTGTCGACGGTGACGACCAGGGCATGTCCGCCGTCGATGTCCTGCTTGATGTCGTGGTGCAGCTTGTTCGCGGTCAGGCTGCCGGTGTAGACGATGGCGTAGAAGAAGGTGCGCCAGTTGCTCGCGTGGCCCGACGCCTCCCAGTTGAGCGTGTCGCGGATGTCGACCAGGTTGGAGCCGTGGGTGGGGTAGGCGTCGAACGGCACCATGCCCGGCGCCACGAACGACGGCGGCTCGACCTGCATGGCCAGGTGCATGAGATAGGCGCGGCCGTATGCGCGGTAGCTGTTGGCGCGGCTGTCGGATTTCCAGTAGGTGCCGGCGGCCGGGATGGTGCTCGGCCGGTGCGCCGGCTCCTTGAAATACCCGGCGCGCCAGCCGGTCACGCGCTCCGGCACCCAGTAGTAGAGGGCGGCCGTGACCGCTCCCGGCGCGCAGAAGTTCCAGTAGTTGCGGTCCACAAAACTCTGACCGGCGTCGTCGCGGCCCGAGCCCTCGGGCTCGACGATCAGCTTGACGATCGAGGTGTCGAGCAGCCCGGGCCGGCGGGCGGCGTCCGGTGCCGCTGCCGCGGCGTCCGCGGTCGCCGCCGCAGCGTCGGTTCGATCCGTCCCCGCGTCGGCTGCCGCGGCGTCGTCAAAAGCTACCGCGTCGGTGCTGCCGTCGTCGCCCTCGCCTGCGTCTAGCGACTCCTCGGCCGGCTGCGCGATCGGCGGCAGGGCGATGGCCTGGTCTGTCTCGAGAAGGTCCGGCGGCGCGGTCTCGTCTTCGGCCGCCTCCTCGCAGCCGACCTCGCAGACGATGCCGTCCGGCCCCATCCCGCAGGAAGCGGTCAGGGTCAGAAACACGAGGGCAGCCAAAGGAATACGCAGCGCTCTCATCTAACTGTTAATATCCCGGGGCCGGTCCTTTCGATCTCCGGCGATCGACCGATGGCGCCGGAGGGGCCTGGCCACCGCCAGCGCGAGATGCTGGTCAAAGGGCTGCCGCATGGGGGCGAACATCCGGTGCGCGTTTGTCGCGGTGCTGTGTCTGGCGTGGGTCGGCTGCGAAGCCTGCGACAACGGCCAGGTACCGGACGCCGACGGCGCGGCACCCGATGGCTTTGCGCCGGCGCCGGACGGCGCGGCACCCGATGGCTTCGCGCCGGCGCCGGACGGCGGCACCGATCGCGCGACCTGGCCCGACGGTGCGGTCGCCGACGTCGACGCCGGGTCCGCGCTGCCCGAGGCAGGAGCCGACGCCGCCGGGGTGGACGCGGCGAGGACCGACACCGTCGGCGTCGACACCGCGAGCGCCGACCGCGGCCTGCCCGTGCCCGATGGCGGCGGCCGGGATCGGGTCGCCGCCGGCGACGGAAACGGCTTCGACGCGATGAGCTGCACGCCGCAATGCGCCGGCAGACAGTGCGGTTGGGACGGCTGCGGCGGGCTGTGCGGCTTCTGCGATCGGCTGGGTGGAGAGGTCTGCAGCGGCGGTCAGTGCGTGAGCGCGCCCTCCGATCGGGCGCTCGTCCTGGACGACTACAGCTACGACTATTGCCACATGATCGCCACCTACGGCCTCAACCGGATCCAGGTCGGCTCGGACCAGGTCGTGCTGCAGGAGTGGGCCGGGGCCGACGGCTCCACTCTGTACGCCGGTCACCTCGGCGGATTTTGGGCGTTGCCTTACTTCTCCGGGGTCCGGCAGGGCGCCTATCCCGAGATTCCCGGCAGCGGCGGCAGCGCCTACGACTTTGCGTTCAACGTCGGCCTGGCCTTCAGCAACGAAGAGCCCGGCAGCCATCACCGCGTCTTCGAGCAGCCGTCTGCGTGCAGTGACGGCCGATGGTTTCCCTCCAAGCTGCGCGTGGTCAAGGACTACCCGGCGGGCGATCCCCGCTACGGCCACGAGATCAGCGCCACCAAGTTCGGAATTCCCGGCCGCCGCGCCTTCGCCAACAAGGTCAACGTCCGCTACTACGACGGGACCGGCACCCGGCCGAGCGACGACATGGGCGTCGGTTTCTGGGTCATCCTGCCAAGCGTCGGCGCGCTCGCCGGGAGCGACGGCACCTGGCTGCTGGGCGGCTGCGAGACGGCTGGCAAGTGCGCCTCGACCGGGCAGACCCAAAGCCTGGCGGCCGACCGGTTCTACTACTACGACTCAGTCAGCCAGGTCTGCATGCCATTCCGCGCGCTCGCCAGCGCGGCCGGCACCTTCACCTGGCGACTGGCCGACAGGACCGCCGCCGGGCACCAGGCCCTGTACGATGATTTCGTGGAGACCGGCAACGTGGGGATGTCGAACACGAGCCAGGACACGGCGCAGTCCGGCTCGGAGCTGCTGATTCACTTTCAGCCCCAGGTCGAGACCGCCGGTACCAGCTTCGACGTGGCGCTGCTGGTCGCGGTCGGTGTCGCGGGCGGCGCCGCCGATTGCGGCAGCAAGGTGGCGGCGTGGCTGGGCGACCTGCAGCTCGCGACGCTGGAGGCCGACGCCGACGCAGCCTGGGTCGCCAAGCTCAACCGGACCTACCAGCAGCCTTTTCCAAAATTCCACTCGGTGGCCCATCCCGATCTCGATCGCGTCTATCTCAACGGCTACTTCCACCTGCCGCTGGCCACCTTTGCCAAGGACTCGCAGACCGTCGGCGCCCTCTGGAATGGCTACGAGACCCTGGGCCAGGCCACCTACCTGCAGATGATCCCGTTTTTTGGAAAGTGCGGCGGTCTCTATCCGTGGTCGCTGCCGCGCTTCAGCTTTGCCTGGGCGCTCGCCGATCCCGACGGCCTGCGCGAGCAGATCATCAAGTTCCTGGCCCTGGACCACACCGCGACGCGCGCCTACGACAACCTGCTGGGCCAGCACCGCTCGGACGTGACGGGCGGTTACTCCTGGGACTACTGGGCGATGGCGGAGGCCATCCACGACTACGTCACCGTCACCGGCGACCGGGAATTTCTGGGCGAGAGTCACGCCGGCGCCTACGGCAGCGCAGCCATCATCGACCACCTGGCCGCCATCGTCGCCGAGCCCGAGTCCATGCACTATCGCTGGGACGGCCAGAAATCCCCCTCGTCTCAGCTCATCGAGCACGGCGCTGACCACAACCTGTGGGAGTACCAGATCCACTGCCAGCAGGGCGGCAAGCTCAACGGCTTTACCGCCAGCCTCAACGCCGCCCGCTACGAGCAGTACCGCATCCTGGGCGATCTCTACGCCGCTCTCGGCCGGGCCAGCGACGCGACCGGCGTCCGCGCCAAGGCCGACGCGATCCGGGAGCAGGTCTTTGCCAGGCTGTGGGACGGCGCCAATCACAGATTCAACACCTATGCCGTGTACCAGCCGACCGGGGGCGGCTCGGCGATCGAGCGCAGCGCCTACACCGGTGCCGCCTGCGGCCGCGACCTCAACCACACGACCGCCTGCCAGCTCGGCGTCGACATCGCGGCGGGGGGCCTGCTCAGCAGCGACAACCTGCCGGTGCCGATGCCGCTGCACACCCTGGCCTTCAGCGGCTTCTGGCACGGGCGAGGGGCGCAGCAGGCCGGCTTCGTGGCCGCGATGCTGCCGCAGTTCGACGGGCCGTCTGGATTCACCTCGCTGCCGCTCGCCTGGGAAGACGGTGTCAACTCCGGCACCGACCAGTGTTCTGGCCAGTGCTGGTGCTACCGGGAAGACTGGCACGGGCCCGGCCTCTACACGGGCGAGGTCGGCCACATCCTGCGCGGGCTGTTTCGCGAGGGCTTTGCCGACCAGGCGTGGGCCATGCTGCAGAAGTACCTCTACCTGAAGGACGCTCCCTTCTGGTCAGAGGCGCTGTCGCACGACGTCCGGGGACGGGCGCCCTTTGCCTCCAGCTATGCCAACCTCTCCTACGTCGAGGGCGGCATCGGCTTCACGCAGATTTTCATCGAGGGGCTGTTCGGCGTCGGCGCCGACGCCTCCGGAGTGCTGCTGCAGCCGCGCATCCCGGTCGGCTTTGGCGAGACCTGGCTGACCGACCTCCAGGTGCAGGGCCATCGGCTGAGCCTGCACGTGGACGGCGCGGATCAACAGCACCAGGTGCACATGTGCGTCGCCTGCCAGCGCGACGGCAACGGCGCTCCGGCGGCAGAGGCCCGGCTGCGCTACGACACGGCCGGACCGCGTACGGTGGTCTTCACCTTTGCCAACCTGATCGCCGGCAGCTATCGCGTGCTGGTGGACGGCGTGCCGGTCGCGACCGCCAGCGCGTCCGCCGACGGCGAGCTCGGATACGTGGCCGCGCAGTGGTCCGGGCCCCACGCGATCGCCGTCAGCCCGTGATCGCGGTCGGCGCGGGCGCGGCAGACTCGGGCCGGCTCGCCCGGCGCGAGCCCGGCCGCGACGGCAGAGGCTGCTCCTCGATCTGCAGGCGCTGGATGCGGTCGCTCACCTGGCGCAGGTGATAGCCCTGGGCGGCAAGCTGGACGGCGATGCCGACGAGCCCCGGGCGGCGGCACAGCGCGCTGCCGATCGTCTTCCAGAACTGGCCGCGGGCGCGGTCCCGGAGCCCCAGCACCAGGGCGCACCTGAAAAAATCCAGCAGCCGATAGCCCTGCCGCCGGAACCCGATCCCGAGCTCCGGGTTGGGACGGTACTCCTCGAGAAAAGTATGGATGCGCCGGTAGTAGCTGTGCGGCGAGTAGATGGTGCGCAGGATCCGCTGGTATCCGGCGAGCAGCGTGCGGATGCCCATCCGGGGGACGAGGTTGGTGGTGCCGTCGGTGTTGTCGCCGCTGCCCCGAGGGAGCAGCCGATCCTCCTGCTCGAGACGGCGCCAGAGCCTGGTCTCGGGCGCGGCGGTCAGCATGCCGACCATCGCGGTGACGATGCCGCTCTGCTCGATGAAGTCGATCTGTTGCTCGAAGATGTGCGCCGGGTCGTCGCTGTCGAAGCCGACGATAAAGCCGCCCATCACCTCGAATCCGCGGCGCTGCAGCAGCTTGACCGCGGCCACCTGATCGCGCCCCCGGTTGTTGAGCTTGTTGCACTCGGCCAGGCTCGCCGCCGCCGGGCTCTCGATGCCGATGAAGAGCTGGCCGAACCCGGCGTCCGACATCAGCCGCGTCAGCTCTTCGTCGTCCACCACGTTGATCGAGGTCTGGGTCGCGAAGCGGTAGGGATAGCCGTGCTCCCGGTTCCAGGCGGCGATGGCGGGCAGGATCTCGGCCTTCAGCAGGTGGCGGTTGCCGATGAAGTTGTCGTCGACGATGAAGACGCTGCCGCGCATGAAGCCGGCTCCGCGCAGCGCCTCGAGCTCGGCGATCATCTGCGGCCCGGTCTTGGTCCGCGGCCGGCGCCCGTCCAGCACCACGATGTCGCAAAACTCGCAGTCGTAGGGGCAGCCGCGCGAGTACTGGACCGACGCCATCGCGTACTGCGTCATGTCGAGCAGCGAGAAGAGCGGGGCCGGGGTCCGGGTGATGTCCGCCCGCTCCGCGGTCCGGTAGAGGTGCCCGGGGCAGCCGCGGTCGAGGTCCGCCAGAAATCGCGGCAGGGTCAGCTCCGCCTCGTTGAGGAGCAGGTGGTCGACCGCGTCGAAGCCGAGCTGCTGCCAGGCCGAGGTGAAGAGCGGGCCACCGGCCACCACCTTGCGATCGAGCCGTCGGCACAGCTCGATCACCTCGCGGGCCGAGGTCTGCTGGGCGACCATGGCGCTGACGAAGACCAAATCCGACCAGACGATGTCCTGCGGGTCGAGCGCGCTGACGTTCATGTCGACCGCCCGCTTCTCCCATTCGGCGGGGAGCAGGGCGGCCACGGTCAGCAGCCCGAGCGGGTTGCTGAGCGCTTTTTTGCTGGTGAACCCGAGCGCGTGCCTGAAGCTCCAGAAGGTGTCGGGGTACCTGGGGTAGACGAGGAGTGCCTTCAAGATGCCCTCTCCTCAGCGGTGCGCGTACCAGAGCGTGGTGTCGTGGCCGTCCTGGAAACTGACGTGGGGGCGGTTGCTGGCGTCGAGGACGATGGCCGGCTCGCCGCCGGCGTTGGTCACGCTGCGCAGCTTGGAGATGCTCCAGGTGCCGTTGTGCCGGAGGGCATAGCGGAGCTCGCCGGCGGTGAACGAGAAGTAGACGACGTGCAGGTCGCCGTCGGAGCCGATGGCGATGTCCGCCTCCGAGCCGACGTCGCCGGACGTGTCGAGGAGCCGGCTGCTCCAGGTCGAGCCCGACCGCGTGGCGTAGCCGAGATCCTGCCCGTCGGGGTCGTCGTAGACCAGGTGTTGGGTGCCGGCAGCGACGGCGAGGGCGGTGTTGTATTGCCAGCCGTCGCCCGAGAAGGTGACTGCGACGCTGGTGGCAAAGGCACCGGGCGTGCCCACCGCGTAGCGGATCTGGCCCGGGATCCAGGCGAAGTAGGCGATGTGCACCGTGCCGTCCGGCTCCACCGCGATGGAGGTGTTGTTGCCGTCCTCGCCGTCGACGGTCTCGCTCGCCCAGCCGTTGCCGACGCGGCGCGACAGGAGCAGGCTGGTGTCGCTCTCGTCGAGCGAGCTGATGAAAGGCGCGTTGCCCGGCCCGAGCGCCAGGGCGAGCGAGCGCCCCTGGCCGCCGCTCGTCGCCACCGCCTCCTTGACCCAGCCCGAGCCCGCCGGCTTGCGGGCGTAGCGCAGGTCCTCGCGATCGAAGTCGAAGTAGGCGATCTGCGGCTCGTCGTCGCTGCCGATGGCCAGGGCGGTGATCACGCCGACGTCGCCGTCGCTGTCCACCACCTCGTGGGACCACCCGCCCGCGCCCCGGCTCGCGTAGAGGAGCTGCTCGCCGGTGAGGTCGTAGTACGAGATGCGGGGGCGTCCCTGGGTGTCGAGCGCGATGGAGCTCGAGTAGCCGACCGCGCTGCCGGGGGTCGAGTCCACCAGCTCGAACACCCAGTCGCCGGCGTCGCCGACGGACGAGTCCACCCCGCCCGCGGTGTCCGGCCGCGCCGCATCTCGCCGCGCCGAATCCGGCCGCGCCGCATCGGGGGGTCCGGCGTCGGCAGCGGTGGCGCGGTCCTGGCCGGGCGCCGCGTCGCGGGGTGCGGCCCGGTCGGCGGACGCGGCGTCAACGCCGCCATCGGGTAGCGCGCACTGGCAGGCGGACCAGCCGCTGCCGTCCGGCTCGCAGGTCTTGAGGCCGGTGCTGCCGTCGGCGCAGGTGCAGGAGGCGGTCTCGTCGGGCTCGCAGACGCGCGCCGTGTTCCCGTCGGGCAGGCATGCCATCAGCGCGCCCCAGCCGGACAGCGCGGCAAGAAAACGGACTGCATTTTTCATCGCCGAAGTTCCTTTGAAACAAGGAGCGGTTTGCAGCTAAGGACTCTACTCCTCAAGATCGTTTTTTGGTGCTGTGCAGGTTATGATGCCTGCCGCCAAGCGGCGAGGGGTGGACCATGCTCTCGAATCCCGTGGCGTCTGCGAACCCGAAGGTCGGCCTTTGCGCGGTGTTGCTGGCCGCGCTCTTCGGCCTGGGGTGCCCGGAGGAGCCGGGCGCCGGCGGCGATGCCGGCAGCGCTCCTGACGCGGCAACCGAGCAGGACGCCGGTAGCGCCGATGGACCGGCCAGCCTGCGCGGCGAGGTCGTGCTGCAGCGGGATACCTTTCCGCCTCCCCCCGGCGATCTCGCCGGGCCGCTGCTGATCGCGGTCATGACCGAGGAGCAGTTGGCGAACGGAGAGATGCCCGAGCACCTGGTCACCCTCGACGCCGACCTCGCGCTCGGCCCGGCGCACTACGAGATCGGCGACCTCGCGCCCGGCCGCTACTACGTGATGGCCATGTTCGACGACAACGAGTCCTTCAGCCCCGCGCATCCGGCGATCGACGAGGGGGACATCGTGACCGACATGCCGCGGCCCGTGGCGATCGCCGCCGGCCAGGCCCGCCAGATGGACCTGCTGCTCAACCTGGTGCAGGGGCCGGCCGGTCCGTACTGCGGCGCCGAGCCGCTCGATTCCGACGAGCGCCACTGTGTCTTTGATTTTCTCTGGAGCGAGGCCGATCGCTACTATCCGTTCTTCGTCTACAAGTCGATCGACTGGGATGCGGTCAGAGAGAGATACGAGCCGCTGGTGGAGGCCGCGGCGACCGACAAGGAGTTTCATTTCTTGATGATGCAGCTCCTCGCCGAGCTGCGCGACGGGCATAGCTGGATTCCCAAGCTCCTGGCGTACTACACGCCCCATGTCGTGCTCGACGCCAGGCTGGCGCTGGTGGCGGGCAAGGTCTACGTCGAACGGGTGGCCGCGGGCTCCTCCTCCGAGACCGCGGGGCTCCGGGTCGGCGATCGGATCGTCTCGATAGAAGGCGAGACGTTTATCGAGTTCTCCAATCGCTACGGCAAGTACATCCCGCGGCCGAACGACCACTTTTACAACTACGTCCTGCTCTCGATCTGGCTCGCGAGCGAGCTCGACCAGGCGGCCCGGGTCGAGGTGGATCGCGGGGGTATCCCGATTTCCCTGGCGCTGCCCCGCATTTCTTACGCCTCGTACCAATCGCCGACGGTGGCCTCCTCCCGCCTGACCGGGGCGTCCGGCAATGACTATGGCTACATCTGGATCGCGACGTTCGATCCGGACCTCGAGGACGAGATCCTGTCGCGATTCAACACCGCGCTGGCCGATCTCCAGGACGTGTCCGGGTTGATCATCGATACCAGGGAGAACGGGGGCGGCGCCCTGACCCTGGTCAACGCGGTCCTGTCCGCGCTGGTCGCGGAACCCGCGGTGGCCGAGCGGCAGTACCTGCGCGGCTCGAGCGAGTACTTCGAGACGCAGCTCACGCCGGCGGACAACGGCTTTCATGGTCCGGTGGTGGCCCTGGTCGACGAGGGCTCCTACAGCGGCGGCAACCTGGTGCCGTCGGTGTTGCAGCACCTGGGACGCGCCACGGTGCTGGGGCGGACCGGCGGCGGCGGCTTTGCCGGGGTCGAATCCTGGCTCCTGACGGCGCAGTTCGTCAGCCGGATGGGCGTCTGGCTCATCGCTCTCGACGACGGCACCATAGTTGAGCTGGGGGTCGAGCCGGATGTCGCCGTCGAGCGCACCAGCGCGGACATCCTGGCCGGCAAGTACGCGGAGCCCGGGAATCCGGAGCGGGATATCGTGCTCCAGCGCGCCCTCGAGCTGCTGGGCAATTGACGGGCTCGTGGGTCTGCCCTGCGGAGATGGGCCCAAGCAAGCTGCTCGGCGGCGACGACAAAATGACCCGCGCCGATCAGCGGGTCCCCGTCGACAAATGACTCAATACTGGCGGTGGGTCTAGGGATTGACCCAGGTGCCGCGGCGGTTGCTGCACAGCTTCTGCATCGCCGCCACGGGCAACGGCTGGTAGTAATGCTGCACCGACCCGTCGGTCAGCGCGCAGGCGCCGACCCGGCCCGCGGTCGGGCAGCGGTCCGGGGAGTAGCTGCTCTTGTCTTCGGCGGTCGCCGCCTTGGCGCACCGCTCCTGGACCGAGGCCGGCGGTCCGCTGTGGTCAGTGCAGACGGCGCTGCCGGCCGTGGTCACGGTGCACGATCCACCGAAGCTCGGTGCGGCGGCGGCCACCGGCGGCGGGGCGGGAACGGCGGCGGCGGGGGGCTCCGCGGGCCGGGGTCTGTCGCTGCAGGCCGCGCCGCCGAGAAGCAGGCTCAGGCAGAACAGAGCGCTCTTCATGCTGGATCTCCGCGGTTCGAGAAATCGCGAGCACCGGGCGCGGCCTAGCGCGCCGCCATCAGGTACGGGAACGGGTTGATGGCGTTGGAGTAATAGCCGCCGCTGCCCCGGTAGATCGAGAAGTGCAGGTGCGGCGCCGTGCCCTGCGCGTTGCCGGTGTTGCCCACGGTGCCGACCGGATCGCCGGCGCTGATGCTCTGGCCCGGCCGCAGGTCGGCCAGGCTGTCGAGGTGCGCCAGGTAGAAGCGCTCCTCCCCGCGCCGGATGGTGACGCAGTTGCCGCCGACGCTGGTGTGGCCGGCGCTCTCGATCACGCCGGTCACCGGAGCCACCACCGGCTCGCCGCGCGGCGCGAAGATGTCCACCCCCTGATGGCCCCGCGGGTGGTTGGCGTCGGTCGGATTGTTGCTGAAGTCCGAGTTGTGGGTGGCGGTGCTGGGGTCGAAGTTGTTCCAGTCGCGGTCGTAACCGATGTTGTAGCGGCCGCCCGCGATCGGGAAGGCCTCGAGCTCGGCGCCGGTGGCGCCGGGGTTGGTCACCGGGGTGGTCGCCGGGGTGGTCACCGGGGTGGTCGCCGGCGCCGCCGCCGGGTCGGGCCGAGAAGCTGTCGCCGCGGGCGGCGGGCTCTCCTCGGCCGGCTGGCCGGACCTGAGCGCGGCCGAGCGGTCCCGCACCAGGTGGTTGAGATCCAGGCCGTAGCCGGCCGCGACCTCGCTCGCGCCGTTCCAGTTGTTGTCGCCGTGGCGGTAGCAGTGGTTGATGAAGTCCTGGTTGGTCTCGAGCTGCGGGTTGTCCTGCAGCAGCCTGTCCAGCTTTGCCCGAGGTGTGCTGACGTCGTCGGCGCCCTGCGCGAGCTGGTTCTTCTGCTGCAGGAACTCCAGCGTGCCGGTCTGCTTCTTGGCGACCAGCGCCGCCTGGTCGTTGCCGCTGGCAAAGTTGGCGAGCCCCTGCTGGTCGCCCATGCCGGTGTGCTGCGCGATGTAGCGCTCGTAAAAGGCGTCGTCCAGCGCCGGGATTCGCACCTGATCGCCCGGGAAGATCAGGTTCGGGTTCTTGATCTGCGGGTTGACCTTGGCGATCTCGGTCCACAGCTCCTCGTCGCCCAGGTACTCCTCGGCCAGCGCCCGCAGCGTCTCGCCCCGCTGCACGGTGTGAACCTCGCCCGGGCCTTCGGGAGCCGGTCCGTTGGGGGACTTGAATGCGGCCGGCGCAGACTGAGCCCGGCTCGCCGACTGTGCATCAGAGATCTTGACCAAGATGGACTCCGCTGCTCCGCTGGTTTCCGCTGACGCGCAACTTCGCGGGCCGGCTGCCGCGGCCCGTCAAACATTGTACTCGGATTGGCGGCGCATTGGCGCCGGCGGCGAAAAGCTTTGCATGGCGGACTTCATGGGTTACAAAATCCTGCCGCCATGAGGGGGGTGTGCGAGAGCGCTGTTCAGGGGATTGGATCAGGCCTCGATGGAGACCTTTCTGGCGTGCATTGTCGTCGGCTTCGTAGGACAGATGATCGACGGCAGTCTGGGGATGGCCTACGGCGTTAGCTGCAACACCTTTCTGCTGGCGCTCGGCATTCCACCCGCGGTCAGCAGCGCCAGCCTTCACGCGGCCGAGGTGGTCACGACCGGGGTCTCCGGTGCAGCGCATTTCAAGCTCGGCAATATCCGTAAAGACCTTTTTCTGCGGCTGCTCATCCCAGGCGTGATCGGCGGTGGCCTCGGCGCGTACGCGCTGAGCCACATCGACGGCAAAGTCATCAAGCCGTACATCAGCGGCTACCTCCTGATCATGGGGGTGGTCATCATCGTCAAGGGGTGTCGCAAGGCCCGGGAATATCGCGAGGTCAAGCGCGGCATCGAGCCGCTGGCCCTGGTGGGAGGGCTGCTCGACGCCATGGGCGGTGGTGGCTGGGGGCCGGTGGTGACCACCACGCTGGTCGCCCGGGGCAACCAGCCCCGCGAGACCATCGGGTCGGTCAATGCCTCCGAGTTCTTCGTCACCCTGGCCGAGTCCGTCGTCTTCGTCATGACGATCGGATTGAGCCACTGGCAAATCATCTTAGGTCTGTTGCTGGGTGGGGTGGTCGCCGCTCCGCTCGCCGCCCTGGTGACCCGCCGCCTGCCGGTCCGGGTACTGATGGTCCTGGTGGGAGTGCTGGTCTCCGCGGTCAGCCTGAGGACCATCGTCATCGCGTTTCTGCAATAGCAGGGGCGAGGGGTTGCGGATCCCGCCACCCTGTGCCAAGATTTTCGCAATAACGATCTGACGGCGTCCCGCTCTTCGAGTGCTCAATCGTCCTGGTGCGGTACTTGTGGCTGGCGTCGTCGCGGCCGGAGGTCTCCCGGTCACGAGGTAAGGATGACAGCAGCGCACGAGACTGGATCTCGTTTTAAGCGTCCGGCGACTGTCCCCAGAGGGACAGCGTTTGCGTCGGCAGCGAACCCGCGGCAGCTCCATATCCATGGCCGCTGGGGCCCGCTGCTCGCCGGCGTCCTGCTCCTGAGCGCGAGCGCACCCTCCAGCCTCCCCGCAGACCCCGACGGAGGCGTGGCCAGAGGGTACTTCGGCGGGCTGCGCGGTCAGGCCGCCATCCTGCACGACACCGGGCAGCGGCGCGGCAACATCCTGTGGATCGTGGTCGACGCGCTGCGGCCGGACCATCTCGGGATGTACGGCTACGACAAGCCCACCACCCCGTTTCTGGACGAGCTGGCCGCGCAGTCCTTTGTCTTTGTCAACGCCTATGTCAATGCGCCCTGGACGCGCTCGTCCACCGCGTCCATGCTCACCGGCCTCTATCCCTCCCAGCATCGGACCCAGAGCGATCGCTCTAAGCTGCCCGCCGACATCCGCACCGTGGCCCAGGACCTCAAGCGGGCCGGCTATCGGACCGCGGCCGTGGTCGGCAACGGCAACGCGGGCTCCATGGGGGGCCTCAATCGCGGCTTCGACTATTACATCGACACCGTCACCCACTGGGACGGGCTGCCCGCGGCGCCGGACGTGTACGCCGAGGCGCTGACCTTTCTGAAGCAGCAGCAGGGCTCGAAGACGCCGTGGTTTCTCTTCCTGTTCCTGGTCGATCCCCACGACCCCTACCACGCCCCGCCCGAGTACGAGGCGCAGTGGCTCAAGGGCATTGCGGGAGAACCGCGCCGGCGCGCGCACTGGGAATACAACAACAAGTATCCCGAGAACGAACGGCGCTCCATGATCGCCCTGTACGACGCCTCGATCCGTTACACCGACGACCAGACCCGCCTGTTGTTCGACCAGATCAAGGCCCTGGGCCTGTACCAGAACACCACCGTAGTCTTCAGCGCCGACCACGGCGAGGCCTTTGGCGAGCACGGCTACTACCTGCACGCGTACCACCACACCGACGAGTTCGTGCGGGTCCCGCTGATCATCCGCAGCCCGGCCTGGCAGGGCAGCGGCCTGGTCTATCATTTGGTACAGGAGGTGGACCTGGCGCCCACCCTGATGGGGCTGGCAGGCCGCTCGCCGCGGCTGAGCCACACTGGAAAGGACCTGACCGCGCTGCTGCAGAAGCCGATCAACCTCGATCGCATGGCGATCAGCGAGTACAACGAGTTCGGCATCCACCGCTCGGCGGCGTTCAACCTGCGCTACCGGGTCATCCTGCAGCTCCCCGCCGAGCGCGAGGTCTTTCTGTCGCGTATCCCGCGGCCCGAGCTGCTGCCGAGCGTGAGCTTCGAGAAGGAGGTGGTGCAGGTCTACGACCGGCCGCGCGATCCCCACGAGCGCGCGAACCTGGCTCCGGATCGCATCCCGCCGCAGGCCGCCACCATGCTGCAAGGGCTGCGCGCGTACATGATGGCAGCGCCCCAGCCCAACCAGGATCTCGATCCCAAGAAGATGCCGCAAGCAGTCATAGACGATCTCAAGGCGCTTGGATATGTACAATAAAATCAAGGAAGTAGATGGTGTCGCCAGAAGAGCGGGCAGAGCGCGCTGGCCAGCGCTGCCGATCGCGATGGCGGCCCTGGTGGCGCCGGCCGCGGCCCACGCCTACATCGATCCCGGGACCGCGGGCATGGTTGTCGGGGGCGCCCTGGGGGCGCTCTCCTCGGCGCTGCTGGCGGTCGTGTTCCTGTGGCGGCACCTGTTGCGGCTGCTGCGCTGGTCGATGGGAATGCTGCGCCGGCCGCTGGTGCTGATACCCGTAATGGCCGCGCTGCTGCTCGGGGGCGGCGGGCTCTGGTTCTGGACGCGGGGCGGAGAGCAGGAGATGCAGAGCGTGACAGTGGCGAGCGGAGAGCGCTTCGAGCGCGTCGTGCTGCTGGGCGTCGACGGCGTGGATCCCGATGACCTGCGCGCCCTGCTCGAGCGCGACCTGCTCCCCAATTTTGCCCGCATCGTGCAGGCCGGCGGCCTGCACGACCTCGAAATACCCATGCCAGCGGTGAGCCCGGTGGTCTGGTCCACGCTGGCCACGGGCCGCAATCCGGGCGGACACGGCATCTTCGATTTCCTGGGGCGCGATCCGGCGCGCTACCTGCCCCGGCTGGCGGTGCTGCGCCAGGAGGGCGACAGCTACCGCTTTCCCATCGGCGCCACCGCGCTGTGGGACCTGACCACGCAGCACAAGCTGCCGACGGTGGTCGTGCGCTGGCCGCTCACCTTTCCGCCCAAGCCCGTCAACGGCCGCATCCTGGCCGGCCTGGGGGTGCCGGACCTGCGCGGCGGGCTCGGCCGCTACACGGTGTTCACCGATCGCGCGCCGGCCGACGACGACGAGTCTCGCGACAAGGTCCAGGTGGTGCAGTTGCAGGAGCGCGCCTTCACGGGCAAGCTGACCGGGCCGAGCACGCGCACGCTGCACGGCCTCAAGCCCCTGACCGTGGAGGTGCAGGGCCAGCTCGACGCCGCGGCGCCGCTGCTCAAGCTGCGCGTCGGCAAGCAGCAGCTCGTGCTCAACCAGGGGGTCTGGAGCGATTGGGTCGACCTGCGCTTCAGCGCCGGGCTCTTCGCCAGCCACCGCGGTATGGTCAAGTTTCTGCTCAACTCCGCGCGCGAGCCCTTCGAGCTCTACGCCACGGCCGTGGAGATGCACCCGGAGGCGCCGGTGGTGGACTTCACCCAGCCGCCGGGCTACTCGCGCGAGCTGGCGCAGGCCATCGGCCTCTATCACACCCTCGGCATGCCCGAGGACACCAAGGCCTATGGCGAGGGGCACCTCAGCCAGCAGTCCTTTTTCGAGATGTGCGACGGCGTCGAGAGCGAGCGGCGCGCGATGATGCTGCACGAGCTGGAGCGCTTCGAGCGCGGCTTGCTGGCCGTGGTCTTCGACACCTCGGATCGCCTGCAGCACATGACGCCCCACGCGGGCGACGTCGCCGCCACCGCCATCGGCCGCTATCTCATCGACTTCGACGGCTTCGTGGGGGCGGTGCTCGACAAGTTGCCGCCGCGGACGCCGCTGATCGTCTTCTCGGACCACGGGTTCAGCGAGTTCAGGCGCGCCGTGGACCTGAACCGCTGGCTGGTCGACCACGGCTACCTGCAGATCGATCGCGAGGCCTACCAGGCGCGCGCCGCCGGCGACTCGGGCGAGCTGTACAAGTACGTGCAGTGGGACCGGACCCAGGCCTATGCCGTGGGCTTCAGCAGCATCTACGTCAATCTCGCCGGCCGCGAGGGGCAGGGCAGCGTGGCCGAGGAGGAGCGCGTCGAGGTGGCCGCCCGCATCGCGCGCGAGCTGACCCCGCTGGTGGATGCGGAGCGGGGAGAGCGCGTGATCCATGCCGTCTACGAGCGCCAGCAGCTCTACACCGGTCCCCACGCCGAGCAGGCGCCGGACCTGGTGGTGGGTTACCGGCCGGGCTATCGCGGCTCCTGGCAGAGCGCGGTCGGCGGCCTGGCGGAGCAGGTCCTGAGCGACAACAACAAGACCTGGCAGCGCGATCACATCGTCGATGCCTCCTTTGTGCAGGGGACCCTGCTCACCAACTTCGAGATCGCCGGCGATCGGGTTCGCGCCGTGGACCTGGCCCCTACCGTGATGGAGCTGCTCGGGCTCCCCGTGCCCGCGGACATGGAGGGCCGCTCGTGGTTGCGGCCGCGAGACGTGGATATCGCCGCGACCCCGGCCGTTCACGCGGCGCCCTAGGTCGCGCGCCGGGGCCCGGGACCGCACCAGCGCTGCACAGGGTTGCCATGAATGGTTTTGTCCTCTGGTTCACCGGTATCCCGTCGTCGGGGAAGAGCACGCTCGCCGCGGCCGTGGCCGAGCGGCTGGCCAGGCGCGGCCTGGCGCTGGAGATCCTCGACGGCGACGAGGTGCGGCCCCATCTGAGCGCGGGTCTCGGCTTTTCGCGCCACGACCGCGACGTCAACGTCCGCCGCGTCGGCTACGTGTGCAATCTGCTGGCTCGCAACGGCGTGATCGCCATCGCCGCGCTGGTGTCGCCCTATCGCGCGACCCGGGACCAGGTGCGCGCGGCCTGCCAGGCGCCGTTTGTCGAGGTCCTGACCGCGTGCCCGGTGGCGGTGGCCGCGGCGCGCGACCCCAAGGGCCTGTACGCGCGGCAGGCGCAGGGGGAGCTGAGCGGCCTGACCGGGGTGGACGATCCCTACGAGGAACCGCTGCAACCGGACCTGGTGTGCGCCACGGACCAGCTCGGCGTCGAGGAGTGCGCGGCCTCGGTGCTGCAGCTTCTCGAGCGGCGTCGCCTGATCGCGCCGCCGCCCGGCGCCGGGGGGCAGGGTTGATGCCGGGTCGCGTCGCCATCATCGGTGTGGATTGCCTGGCGCCCCAGCTCGCCCTCGATCGCTATCGCGACGCCATGCCCGTGCTCAACGGCCTGGCCGCGCTGGGCTGGGGCGGCCGGCTGCGCAGCAGCGATCCGCCGATCACGGTCCCGGCCTGGACCTGCATGGCCACCTCGCAGGACCCGGGTCAGCTCGGGATCTACGGCTTTCGCAACCGCGTGGATCACGGCTACGCCGAGATGGCCGTGGCCGACGCCGCCTGGGTGCGCGCGCCGACCCTGTGGCAGTTGCTGTCCCGGCGCCGCCGGCGCAGCGTCGTGCTCGGGGTTCCGCTCACCCACCCGGTGCGGCCCCTGGTCGGGGAGCTGGTGGCCGGCATCCCGGTGCCGGCCGCGAGCGATGCGCTGACCTGGCCGGCAACGCTGCGCGCCGAGCTGGACGCCTGGTCGCGGCCGCCGCCCTATCGCGTCGACGTCGAGGGATTCAGGACGCGCGACGCGGACGCGCTGCTGCGGGATCTGCAGCGGCTGCGCGACGACCGGTTCCGGATCGCGCGCGAGCTGGCGCGCCGCAGCGCCTGGGACCTGCTGTTCATGGTCGACATGAGCGTGGACCGGCTGCACCACGTGTTCTGGGCCCACGCGCACCCGGACCATCCGCTGCACGATCCCGGCTCCCGGCGGCACGGCGTGCTGCGGGATTTCTACGCCGATCTGGACCGCCAGATCGGGCTGCTCGTCGACGAGCTCGGGCCGGACACCGCCGTGCTGGTGGTCTCGGACCACGGCGCGCGGAGCATGCGCGGCGCCCTGCGCCTGAACGAGTGGCTGATCGCGCGCGGCTACCTGACCCTGCGGCAGCGCCCCGACCAGACGCGGCGCCTGCAACCGGGCGACATCGATTTTCCAAGAACGCTGGCCTGGGCCGACGGCGGCTACTACGCGCGCGTGTTCTTCAATCTGCGGGGGCGCGAGCCCCAGGGCGCGGCGGACGGGGCTGCGGCGCTGCGCGACGAGCTGCGCCGGGAGATCGAGAGCATGCCCGGGCCCGACGGCGCGCCGCTGCGCAACCGGGTGCTGGTGCCGGAGGAGATCTACCGGCGCTGCGAGAACGTGCCGCCGGACCTGCTGGTCTACCCGGCGGACCTGGACTTCCGCGCCAGCGCCATGGTGCTCGGCGCCGCTGAGATCGATGCGGCGTCCAGCCCGCTGTTCGGCATCGAGAACGACCTGGGCGTCGACGGCGCCAACCACGACCCCTGGGGGGTGCTGGTGTACCGGCCGGCTTCCGGCGGCGGGGGCGCGGCCGTCGCGCCGCCGGCCGCGGGCGACGGGGCCTCGATCTACGACGTCGCGCCCACTGTCCTGCGCCTGCTCGGCGAGCCGGTGCCGGCGCACATGATCGGAACGCCGCTGCCCTGGGCCGCGGCTTGAGAGAGGAGGCGGCGGTGTCGTTTGCGCTGCTGCTGTGCGGCCCCCGCGTGCGCGAGCTGGAGGAGCTGGCCGGGCCGCTGGTCGAGGAGCTGGCGCTGCGCGGGCTGGCGGCCAGGTACCTGCCGGCGGCGGGCGGCGACGGCGCCGCCGAGGGGAGCCGGCGGGCCCCCGCGCTGCCGGACCGGATCGCCGAGGCCACGGCGGCCGGCGAGGTCGCGCTGCTGCTCCTCGAGGAGCCGAGCCGGGAGCGGCGCGAGGCGCTGCTGGCCAGCGCACCCGAGGCCGTGGTGGTGGACTGGGGCCTGTGCGCCGGGACCGAGTTCGAGCCCAGCGACCCGCCGCACCTGGCGGTCGCCGCGGACGTGAACGCCCGGGAGGGGCTGGCGCAGGTGCTGGCGCTGCTCGAGGGGCTGGGCCTGCTGCCGCGCGCCGAGCAGACGGCGTCGCCGCAGCCGGAGCAGCGCGAGCTGGTCGAGCAGTTGCGCGAGCTGGGCTACCTGTGAAGGACAGTATCTGTTGAGCCCGAGGCCGGGAGCATGGACGGTTACCACATCAACCATCTGAAGGAGCTCGAGGCCGAGTCGATCTTCGTCATCCGCGAGGTGGCGGCCCAGTTCGAGCGCCCGACCCTGCTGTTCTCGGGGGGCAAGGACTCCATCGTCATGTATCACCTGGCCCGCAAGGCGTTCTGGCCG
>JAFGSX010000023.1 GCA_016934455.1 Deltaproteobacteria bacterium | reverse complement strand
GGAGTCTGGGTCGTCGGTGGAGTCTGGGTCGTCGGTGGAGTCTGGGTCGTCGGCGGTTTTTGCCCTGGCTTTGGACGATGGACAGAACCGGGAGCGGGGCGCTGCCCAGGGCGTCGCTGGGGCCCTGGTCTGCGACTGTGAGGTGGCGCTCGCCGTCTTCCGCTCTCGGGCGGGGTCGTCGTGCCCGGTTCGGGTGTGGTGGCCGGCGCTGGCGGCGGAGCGGCTGTCTCGCTCGGAGGAGTCGGCGTCGTCGGAGCTGCCGGCGCGGCCGGGGCCGGTTGCTCCAGGGGTGGGATCGTCAGCTTTTGACCCGGGAAGATGAGCCTTGGATTCTCGATCTGGTCCTTGTTGGCCTCGTAGATCTGCGGCCACATCTTGCCGTTTTGTTTGCCATAGTATTTTTCGGCGATCTTCCACAGCGAGTCGAAGGGAGCGACCGTGTGCTCCTTGGGCCACTGGTCGGCCGCGGCCTGGGCAGCAGCAGCAGCGGCCTTGTCCGCGGCCTGGGCGCGGACGTAGTCGCGGTTTTCTTTCTTGATCTGCTCGATCGACTCGGCGTCACTGACGCTGTCAGTGTGCACGGGTTGCTGGCTGGCGCTGGTCCTGGCGGCGCCGGCCTTTCTTGCTGCGTCGCTGGCCGAGGGCTGACCGGCCTTCTGTTCGGTGGTCTGCGCTTTGCCGGTGCTGGTCTGGGCGCGGGTGGTAGTGGCAGGCGTTGACCGCTTGACCCCGTCGATCGCCATGGCGTCTCCCGTACACAAAACAGCCCTACAGCTTTAGGGCCGTCACGATGGCTTCTGGTACCTCCATTACTATAGCTGCCATCATGGGAAAATGGCGGCCGGCTCGCCCCACAGCGCCGCGCGCAGGCCAGAGTGGCGGCGCACGCGGCGGCTCAGCGTGAAGCGCAGGATCTCCTCGCTGGCGACCAGCAGTAGCGCGGATCGCGCGCGCGTCACCGCCGTGTACAGCAGCTCGACCGTGAGCAGCGGCGAGGGCGCGGCCGGCAGCACCACCGCCACCCGATCGAACTCCGAGCCCTGGCTCTTGTGCACGGTCATGGCGTACACGGCCTCGTGGCCGGGCAGCCACGACTGCGCCAGCTCGCGCAGCTCTCCTCCCGCTCCGCCCTCGAAGACCGCGCGCAGCGCGCCGGCGCTGTCCGGCCACAGCACGCCCACGTCGCCGTTGAAGAGCTGCACACCGTAGTCGTTGCCGGTCACGATCAGCGGCCACCCCGGCTGCTGCGGCGCGCCGGCAGCGCGGCCGGTCTCGAGCAGCGATCGCTCGAGCAGCGCGTTGATGCGTTCGGCGCCGGTCGGGCCGCGGCGCAGCGCGCACAGCACCCGAAAACGCCCCAGCTCCTGCAGCGCCTGGCGGGCGCTGGCGGCGTCGCGCACGCGGGTGTAATGCTCCTCCGCGCGCTCGAGCAGCGGATCGGGACAGGGATCGTCCGGCGCGGCCTGCAGCCACTGCACGCCGCTCCAGCGGCCTGAGCGCAGCCCGGTCAGCAGACCGTCGGCGTCGCCGGTGTTGATCAGCGCCGCCAGCTCGCCGATGTCGCCTCCCGCCGCGTGGCGGTAGCTGTGGCGCAGGGTCACGATGCTATCGCCAACGGCCGATCTCACCGCGCCGCTGGCTGCGTCCGGCAACGTCATCCCGGCGCACCGCTCGATCTCCTGGCGCAGCGATCTCGAGTATGCCAATGCCCGGCCGCTGTTGCAGATGTCGCCGAGCACCGCGCCGGCCTCGACCGAGGAGAGCTGGTCGCGGTCGCCGAGCAGGATCAGGCGCGCCGACGCGGGCAGCGCGCCCACCAGCCGCGCCATCAGCCCCACGTCGACCATCGAGGCCTCGTCGACCAGCACCGCGTCGGTCGGCAGCGGGTGGTCGGGCCCGTGGCGAAAGCGCGTGCGCTGGCCAGGTAGCGCGCCCAGGGCGCGGTGCACGGTGGAGGCCTGCTCCGGGAGGGCCGCCCTGACCTCGTCCGAACAGGCGAGCGCGGCCTTGGCCGCGCGGACAGACTCGACCAGCCGCTGCGCGGCCTTGCCCGTGGGCGCCAGCAGCGTCAGCCGCGGCGGCCGCTGGCCGGCGGCCAGGGCTTGCTCGACCAGCAGCGCCAGGATCTTGGTCACGGTGTGGGTCTTGCCCGTGCCCGGCCCGCCCGAGATCACGCACAGCGGCCGCAGCAGGGCCACCACCGCGGCCACCTGCTGCCAGTCCAGGGTCCCGGCCGGCAGCGACGGGGGGAACAGGCGCGGCAGCGCTTGCCGCAGCCAGGCCGGGTCCACCTTGGCCAGGGGCTGCCGTGCCCGCAGCTCGAGCTGCTCGAAGATGCGCTGCTCGTGCTGCCAGTAGCGATAGAAATAGAGGCGGTTGCCCCGGTCGAGCACCAGCGGCGTGGGCTTGCTGCCGTCGCTCACCAGCGCGCTGGCCCGCAGCGTGTCGAGCAACCCGTCGCGATCGCGCCAGGCCGGCGCTGCGTGGGCACCGGCTTCCCCGGCCGGGCCGGAGTCGGCAGCCCCTGCCTCGGCGTCGAGCTGCACGCACACGTCGCCGTCGCGCACGCGTTGGCACAGCAGCGCGATCGCGATCTGCAGGTCGGGGTGCCGGCTGTCGGCCAGGCGGCACAGCAGCTCGACCAGGTGGCGATCGAGGTCCGGCGCCGCAGGCGCCGCGGTGCTGGCCCGGCGCCTCATGGTTGCCTCCCCTGGCCGTCGAGCAAGGCCTGCAGGCCGTTGATCAGCGGCGCCGGCGGGCGGTCGAAGAAGACCCCGGCGTCGGCCGGAGCGTTTTGGCACATGCCGCGCACGAACAGGTAGAGCACGCCACCGAAGTCCCTGCCGAAGTCGTAGCTGGCCAGATCGGGCTGGCCGCTCTGCTGGCGCCAGCGCAGATACCGGTCCAAGGCCAGCGCGTACAGGTGGTACTGCAGCACGTAGTGGTGCTGCCGCATGGCCTGCTCGAGCCGCGCCGGCGCGTAGTCGTCGACGCGCGGTCCCAGGAAGTTGGTCTTGTAGTCGACCACGTACCAGCGGCCCTGGTGCACGAACACCAGGTCGATGAAGCCGCTCAGGAACCCCGGTGGTGGAGAGATGGCGGCGCTGCGAAGCTGTCCGGCGTAGCTGCGCACGGCGGCGTGGCTGGCGTGCCTCTCGAACAGCTCGGCCAGCGCCGCGGCCGGGACGCCGGCCGTCGCGCGCGGGGCGGTGAACACCGCCGGCCTCACCGCGAGCTGAAAGGGCAGCTCGACCAGCGATCGATCGCGGGTGACCTGGCGCAGCGAGAAGCCGGGGGCCACGCCGTCGAGCGGGCGGTCGAGCATGTGCGCGAGCGCCCTGGCCACGCTCGCCTGCCCGGCGTCGTCGAGCAGCTCGTCGGCGCCCGGCTGTCGCTGCAGCTTTGTCTGCAGCTCGCCGGCCGTGACCGCGGACAGGTCGCTCTGCTCGAGCAACGCGTGCACCAGCCGGCCGAAGCGGGCGCCGCCGCCCACCTCAAGCAGGGCGATGGTCGCCCCGTTCGCCGGCGCCGGCTCGTCGAGCGCGGGCCAGGCCACGCGGTCGCGGTCGGCGTCGTCCTCCAGGCGCGCCGATCGCCCGCGCTCCCGGATCAGCGAGGAGTAGCTGCTGAGCGCGTAGCCCGGAGGCGGGTCGCGGGTCGGCTCGGCCGCAGCCAGCCTGGATCGCGCCGGTCGTTCGCGGCGCCGCAGGTGCGCCCGCTCCCCGAGCGAGAACTCCCGCACCGCGATGGCGCCCCGGCTGGCCTCGACCAGCTCGTCGAGCGGGCCGCGCAGCGACCCGGGCAGCGCCTTGGTCCGAGCCGCGCCGGCCTCGATCCAGGCCGCCAGGTCGTCGGACTCGCCGCCGCCGTGGAGCAGGTAGGCCAGCGGCGAGGTGCCTGCCTCGTTGAAGGCGCCCCAGACGCAGCGGCACAGCAGGCGCGCGCGGGTGAGCGCCACGTAGAGCAGGCGCAGCGACTCGGCCAGCGCCTCCACCGCGGCCAGCGCCTTGCCGCCGCCATCCTGGTCGAGGTCGATGACGAGCTGGTGCCCGTCGTCTCGCTCGTGGTAGCGCCACCAGCGCTCGCTCTGGTGCAGCAGCGCGCCGTCCCACAGGAAGGGTGCGTACACCACGTCGTACTGCAGCCCCTTGCTGCGGTGCACGGTCACGAGCTGCACCGCTTCGTCGTCGCTCTCGAGGCGAAGCTGCGCGCTGTCGCCCACCTCCTCGGCGCGCGCTGCCGGGTCGAGCCGCATCCGCTGCAGCCACTGCACCAGCGCCAGCGGGCCCAGGTGCCGATCCGCCGCCGCCTGCTGCGCCAGCTCGGCCAGGTGCAGCAGGTTGGTCAGCCGCCGCTCGCCGTCGACCTCGCCGAGCCAGCGCTGCATCAGACCGTCCTCGAGCACGCCGCGCAGGCAGGCCAGCACGCCGCGGCGCTGCCACACCTCGTTGAGCTGCTGCAGCCGGCCGACCTGCCCGGTCCAGGCCGCCGGATCCTCGGCCGTCTCGAGCAGCCGCGACGCCGTGACGCCGAGGATGCGCGTGGCCAGGGCCGAGCGCACGGCGCGCAGGTCGCCGGGCTCGGCCACCGCGGCCAGCAGCCGCTGCAGCTCGAGAGCCTCGGCGCAGTCGAAGACGCTGGCGCCGCTCTGCAGCACGCTGGGCAACCCGGCCTGGCGCAGCGCGTCCTGGACGCCCTGCGCCTGGCGGTTGGTCCGGCACAGCACGGCGAGCTGGCCGGGGCCCAGCGGCGCCGTCTGACCCTGGCCGTCGTCGAATTGCAGATCGCTGTCGAGCAGCGCGACCATGTCGGCGGCCACGCTGTGGGCGATGCCCTGCCATGCCTGGCCCTTGGCGACCGGCTCCTCGGAGCTGACGACCAGCAGCTCGAAAGGCGCGACGTTGGAGCCGCGCACGCGGCAGCCGTGTCGGGCCTCGACCTCGACAAACGGGATCTCGTCCAACGCAAACGGCCGCCGGCAGCGGCCGAACAGCGCGTTGACCGCGGCCACCAACCCCTGATCGCTGCGGTGGTTGATCGGCAGGGTGGCGCGATCCGAGGCCTGTTGCACCGCCCTGACGTACGCGTACACGTCGGCGCCGCGAAAGCTGTAGATGGCCTGCTTGGGATCGCCGATCAGGAACAGCCCGTCGCGGCCGGCCCACACGGTGTGGAAGATCTCGTACTGCACCGGATCGGTGTCCTGGAACTCGTCGATCAGCGCGACCCGGTAGCGATCGCGGATGCGGCCGGCCAGGGCGCTGCCGGGCCGGCGCAGCGCGTCCCGGAGCTGGTACACCAGGTCGTCGAAGGCCCACCGCCCTTGCTCCTCCTTGCGGCGCGGCAGATCGTCGCGCACGCGCTCGGCCAGCTCGCGCAGCAGGGCCAGGCGGCCGGCCTCGAGCGCGGCCAGGAGCTCGCGGGTGCGCGCCACCAGCGCGGCCGCGGCGTCGAAGAAGGGGTGCTGCGGCGGATGGCCCTTGAACTTCTTGTTGGTCTTGTCGGCCAGCCAGTCCGGCGCGCAGCGCTGCAGGATGGATCCTCTCTTGTCGTCGACCAGGCCGGCGACGCTGTCTGCGGCCAGCGCGTGGTCGAGCCAGGCCACCCAGTCGGAGCGGATGCGCTCGGGCCTGTAACTGGCGGCGTTGAGCACGCCCGGCCGGCACAGCAGCTCGACGACGGTCTGCCGCTGCTGCTGCCAGATCGCGTCGGCCGCGGCGCGCGCCTGGCGCCAGGCCGCGATCGGCGGCGCCAGCTCAACGGCCCGGGCCGCGGGGACGATGCGCGCGTCGCGATGGGTCGAGACCAGCTTGCCCAGGTCGAGCAGGGCTGCCAGGTCCGTCCCCCGCTCGCGCAGGTGGCGCGCCAAGAACAGGTCGCCGCGGTACAGCCGCCGCGCCCAGTGCTCGTGCACCAGCGCCCGGAGCAGCGCGTCGTCCTCCGCCAGGGTGGCTTCGAAGCGCGCGCCGCTCTCGAAGGCGTTCTCCTGCAGCACGCGCTGGCAAAAGCCGTGGATGGTGTGGATGGCTGCCGTGTCAAAGGCGCGCAGCGCGTCGTCGAGCAGCCGCACGTCGTGCTCTCTGGCGCCCAGTTGCAGCCGCTGCCGCAGGTAGCTCTGCAGGCCGGGGTCGTCGCCCGGGTCGCTGCCGAGCAGCCCCGCGCGCACCAGGCGCAGCCGCGCGCGCAGCCGGTCTCGCAGCTCGGCCGTGGCCGCGCGGGTGAAGGTGACGACCAGGATCTGGTCCACGCGCAGAGGCTTCTCGAGCAGCAACCGCACGAACAGGGTGGCGATGCTGTGGGTCTTGCCGGTGCCGGCGCTGGCCTCGATCAGGTTGACGCGGGACAGGTCGACGGTCAGGGGATCGAAGCGCTGCATGGTCAGGCCCCCTCCCGGTGCCTGAACAGCGGCCCGTACACGCGCTCCGCCAGCCCGACAAAGCTCAGCTCGTCGCCGTCGACGCAGAAGCTCTCCCGCAGGGGATCGCAGTGGTCAAAGGCCTGCCGCACCTGCGGCAGATCGCGTTCGGCGCCGCCCCCGGATTCGCCCTCGAAAATCTGCCGCGCCTTGTCCACGGCGTAGTCCAGGTCCCCGGTCTTGCCGCCCAACAACCAGCAGGCAAAAGTCCAGCTCGTTCTGGGCAGCAGCGGCAGCGGCAGGCGGCAGCCAAGCCGGTACAGCTCGACCAGCGACGCCAGCTCGGCCGCCGGATCGTCGACCTGCCGCAGCGAGACGATCGCCGGCGGCTGCCCGGGCTTTGCGCCGCTGAAGATCAGCGTCGAGCGCAGCGCTACTCCCTGCGGCCGGTGCGCGCACAGCAGCAGGTGCTGCAGCCAGGCGCGCAGCTCGTGCGGGCCGCTGTCCCTGGAATAGGAGACCTGGACCAGGCCGTTCGGCCGCACCTGGCGCAGGGTGCCGACGATGCGAATGGCGCCGGTGCGCCAATCGACCTCGACATCGGCCGCGGCTCCGTCGAGCGCGGGCGCCGCGGCGCTGGCGATCCGCTGCGCCGTCTCCTCGATCTGCTCGATCTCGCAGTCGCCCACCGCGCCCAGCGGCAACCGGCCGCTCGCGCGCAGGGCCCGGCGCGCCGTCTGCGGGTCGGCGCGCTCCAGGGCGTGCCTGAGCAGCCGGTCGCCGACCTGCCACCGCGAAAGCCCGGTCAACTCGATCGGCTCGTCGGGCTCGAGCGCGGCGCCGCCCTCCTCGAGGTCGAGGCCGAGCCGCCGCCGGAAGAACCAGGCGACCGGATCCCGATAAAAGCGCAGCAGATCGGCGAGCGGCAGATCGCCCTGCGCCTCGTCCGGCAGCGGCCGGTCGACAAAGGCGGGCCGGGCCTGCGCCGCCCGCTGCAGGGCCTGGGCGCCGCGGCATGCCGCCGCGTCGTGACTGCGGGGCAGCGGCCGCGCCGGAACCGCAGCGCGTTGCTTCTTCTTGGCTCTCTCGCCGCTCAGGAAATTGCGCGGGCTGAAGCACTGCAGCGGATGCTCCTGCACCAGCAGCCGCCGCAGCGCGCTCTTCATGCGCTGGCTGCCGGGCGCGACCGGCTTGCCAGCGTGCTGCAGGCCGGGCAGGTACCGGCTGTCGCACAGGGCGTCGAGCAGCTCGCTCACCACCACCGACGGCGGCCGCACCGCGTTGTCCGAGATGCCGCGGCCGGTGTAGGTGATGATCAGCCGCTCGCGCGCCGACAGCAGGGCCTCGAGGAACAGATAGCGATCGTCTTCGCGCCGGCTGCGGTCGCCGGGCAGCGGCTTCTTAGCCATCAGGTCGAAGCCCGGTCTCCGGTCCTGGCGCGGGAAGGAGTCGTCGTTCATGCCGACCAGGGCCAGCACCCGGAACGGGATGGCGCGCATGGGCACCGTGCCGCAGAAGGTGACGGCGCCGCGCAAAAAGCCCTGGGCGGGCCGGCCGCGCTCGAGCTGCGCTTCGAGCTGGGTCACGAGGGCGTCGATCTCGACGTCGCCCGCGTAGCCACCCTGCTCCGCCCGGCGCACCAGCTCGCCGAGCGCGCGCTGCACCAGCTCGGCCTCGGCGTCGTGCTCGTCGTCGCCGGCGAAGAAGTCGCCCAGCGTCTGTTCGAGCAACACCACCCAGGCCGCGACCGGACGCGGCCGGACCAGCTCGCGCTGCAGCGCGAACAGCCGCTCGCAGAGCTGCAGCAGCTTGCCCAGGGTGGCGCCGTCGCTGCCCTCCACGTCGTCGTGGGGCAGCACCCCGCCGAACAGCGAGCGCTCCTGGCCGGGCATCGCGAAGCCCAGCAGCAGGCGGTCGAGGCCAAAACGCCAGGTGTTGTCTTCCAGGTCCGGGTGGCCCAGGCTCTTGCGGTGCGCGGCGTCGACGCCCCAGCGGATGCCGGCCTCCGCCACCCAGCCCTCGATGCGCAGCAGATCGTCCGGGTGCAGGTCGTGGCGCCGGCGCAGCGCCGGATTGGCCAGCAGGTCCAGCACGGCGGGCGCCTCCAGGCGGCCGCGGCCCAGCTCGATCAGCCGCAGCAGCCCCTCGACCAGGTCCAGGCTCTGGCGTGCGCCGCGGTCGGCCACCGTGTAGCTCAGGCGCCGCGCCACCTCGGGTGCGCCGAACACCGCGTCGACCACGGGCGCGTAGCGGTCGAGGTCGGGCATCAGCACGGCCACGTCGGCCGGGGCCAGCGTCTGGTCCTCGCCAAACAGGGTCAGCAGCTCGTCGCGCAGCACCTCGAGCTCGCGCAGCGCGCTGTGGCAGGAGTGGATCGAGATGCTGCGGTCGTCGAGCCGCAGCGGCAGCGGCTCGACCCGCTGCTCGGTGGCGGAGACCGACTCCGCGGCGGCGCGCACCTGCAGCCGCCGCATGTCGTCCTGCAGCAGCAGCAGCATGGGGCGATCGGGACTCCCCGCTCCGTCCTCGCCGCGGTCGACCAGGCCGCTCGCGTAGCCGGTCGCGCCGTAATCGTCCTGCTCGTCGGGGTCGGGCAGGGACTCGAGCAGGCGCTGCAGATCGCGGCCCTGGCGGCCGAGCGAGGCGAGCAGCGGGTGGCCCAGGGTGAGGTGCAGATCCGCCTCGGCCTGGCCCGCGCGCCATTCGCGCAGGTGGCCGGGCAGGCGGCTCTGGATGTCGCTCCAGAACGCCTCGGACGGGCTCAGCACGTACAGGTGCAGGTCGCTGTGCTCGGCCATCGCCACCAGCAGGTGCAGATAGAGCGGCGCCAGCGACGTCAGTCCGAACAGGTGCAGCCGCTGCGGCAGCTTGTCGACGTCGAGCGTGCCGCGGCGGACGGCGGCAAAGAAGTCCTGCGCCCGCCGCGCCGCGTGAAAGGGGCCCAGCCGGCCGACCAGGGCGCGCCACAGCTCGGGCTGCCAGGCGTGCTCGTCGGGGTGGGGCGCGATTCCCTGCCCCTGCTCCCACCGCCGGACCCAGGCTGGCCGGTACACCGCGTAGTCGTCGAGCGTGCGCGCCAGCCTCTCGCTCAGCTCCAGCCAGCGCGGCGAGCCGGGCCGGGAGCCCTCGAGATAGGCGCGCAGCGGCGCGAACGACGGCCGGTCGAGCAGCCCGGCCAGCAGGTCGGCCACGGCCCACAGGGTGACCTCGGGCTCGTAGCAGGCGATAGAGCGGTCGCCGCCGTCCCCGGCTGCCAGGTCGAGCACGCGCTCGACCATGGCGCGCGGCAGCAGCACCTCGACGTTGGCCCAGATGCCATTCGCGCGTACCACCTGCTGGCTCAGCCAGCGCTCGAGGCCGCGGCCCTCGACCACCAGCAGCTCGGGGGTGAGCGCGCTGCGCAGCGGACCGCGCATGACCCGCGCCAAATGCGCGGCCAGCACCTCGGTCCGGTTGCTGCGGTGGACGGTCAGCGGCATCGGCTCCCCTTTGGTCCCGGCGCGCGGGCGCCCGCTGCGCGGTTCGGGCTAGCAGACCGCCAGTCCGATCGCCGCGCAAGAGCAGCATAACCACAGAGCCGACTATGAAGCCGACGTGCGACGTATCGTGTCGTAAAAGAGATGGCGTCGAGAGCGAGACTGCGAAGCCGAGCGACCGAGCGCGCGGTCGGCAGCGGTGAGCCGTGGGTCTAAACCCTCAGCTCGCTCGAATTGAACCAATTTTCGGCAGGGGCCCGCTGATCGGCGTAAGTCTTTTTATCTTCGCAGGCTCAGAAAAAAGCCTTCCGCCGGCCCCCTGCCG
>JAFGSX010000181.1 GCA_016934455.1 Deltaproteobacteria bacterium | reverse complement strand
TCCGCCACCTCGAGCGCCTCCTCCAGGTTGTGGCAGACGTGCAAGAAGGTCCCCTGCAGCGCGCGCTGGATCTGGCGCAGCTCGCCGGCCAGCTCGCAGCGCAGGTTCTCGTCGAGCGCGGAGAGCGGCTCGTCGAGCAGCACGATGCGCGGCCCGGTGATCAGGGCGCGGCCCAGGGCCACCCGCTGCTGCTCGCCGCCGCTGAGATGCACGGGAAAGCGCTGCGCCAGGGCGCCGAGCCCCAGCCTCGCCAGCATGGCGTTCACCTTGTCGGCGATCTCCGCCGCCGGTGCCCGCCTGGCCTTCAACCCGTAGGCCAGGTTTTGCCGCACGGTCAGGTTGGGGAAGAGCGCGTAGTCCTGCGGCACGTAGCCGACATTGCGCTCCTCGGGGAAGTGCCTGGTCACGTCGATCCCGTCGACGGCGATGGCGCCCGCGTGGCGGCGGTGCAGGCCGACGATGCACTCCAGCAGCACGGTCTTGCCGGCGCCGGTCGGGCCGAGCAGCGCCACGTATTCGCCGTCCTGGACGGCGAGGTCGACGTGGCGCAGATGAAAGGCGCCGAGGTCTATCGACAGGTCGCGGATCTCGATCATGTCCGACCCGGAGCCCGCCGGCCGCTGGCCAGGCGGTGCAGGAGGTAGACCGAGGCCGCGCAGATCAGCACCAGCGCGAAGGCGATGGCGACGCCCTGTCCGGTGCGGCCGCCCTCGATCTCCATCCACATCCCGACCGACAGCACGTCGGCGTTGGTGATGCCCAGCCAGCGCGCGAGCTGAGAAAACTGGCCCGCGTCGCGCATGCGGAAGGTGCCGGCCACCAGCAGCACGGCGCCGAACTCGGCCATGGCCCGGGTCCAGGCCAGGACCACTCCGGCGACCAGGCCGCCTTTGGCCATGGGGAGAGTCACCGTCAAGAGGGTCCGCGTGCGCGAGCTGCCCAGGGAGCGCGCCACCAGCTCGCAGCGCGGGTTCACGTCGTCGAACGCCGCCCGCCAGGCCTGGATGCCGAAGGCCAGGGACAGCACGAGTTGGGCCAGGATGACGGCCGCCAGGCTGTGCACCACCCTGAAGCCGAGCGCGTCCTGCAGCGCCAGCAGCGGCGGGTACTGGAAAGCCACCATCAGGGAGAGACCCACCGTCGAGGCGGGCAGGACCAGGATCGCGTCCAGTACCACGCTCACCGCGGCGCGGCCGCGAAACGCGAAGCGCGAGATGGCGTAGGCCGTGGGGATCCCCAGGACCAGCGCGCACGAGGTGGTCACCGTCGCGGTCAGGACGCTCAACCACACCGATCGCCAGAACCAGGGTCGCGCCAGCAAGGTGGCGACGGCGTCGCGGTCGGTCTGGTAGAGGCTGCTCGCGAAGAGCCAGACCGAGCCGGCGAGCACCAGCCCGATCGCGGCCCAGAGCGCGCTCTCGAAGCCACGGCTCCGGCTTCTAGTAGACATGGCCGCGCCCCCCCAGCCGGCGCACCGCGTACATGCTGCCCAGCGCGATGACCACGCAGAACAGGCTGTTGGTCAGGGACCAGCCCAGGATGCCGCCGTTCCAGTCCAGGTAGACGGCAAACGGCAGCGTGTCGGTGCGGCCCTGGATGCCGCCGACAAAGAGCATCAGCGCCTCCCACTCGGCGGCGGCGCGCGCCCAGATGACGATGACGCTGGCCAGGATCCCGTTGCGGGCCAGCGGCAAGCTCACGCTAAAAAAGGTGCGCGGCAGCGATGCGCCCAGGCTGCGCGACACCGCCTCGTAACGCGGGCTCACCGCGTCGAACGAGGCCTTGATCAGCCGGATGCCGAAGGCGAGCGTCACCGCGACCTGCGCCACCACCACGCCCGGCACGGCGTGGTGCACCTGCAGACCTAGCCACGTGCTCAGCTCGGCGGCGGGAAAGGACTTGAAGACTCCCAGCAGGAATATTCCGACGGCGGCGGGCGGCACCATCACCGGTAGATCGATCAGCGTGTGCGCGAGGCCGGACAGCGGCACCCGGCGGCGGGACAGGGCATAACCGGCCGGGATCCCGATCGCCAGCGAGATGGCCGTGGCCAGCGCGGCGGTCCAGATCGTGATCCACAGGCTCGACCAGGTGCGCGGCCGGCCGAGGTAGTGCCAGAAGTCGCTCCAGCCCAGGAAGAGCGCGTTGACGACGACCAGCGACACCGCGGCCAGCAGCAGCAGCGCGCCGATGCCGCCGAACAAGCCGTGCCACGCGATCTGCTTGATCTGGCTCTTTTGGGAGAGGGAGAGCACGCTCGTTGACCCCACCATGATTCACCACCGGGTGAGGCGCTGGCGGTTGACCTCGCCCACCAGGTGGCCGACCGTCTCCGGCGTGACCGGGATCGTCGGATCCTTGGCCACCCGCGCCGCCTCGACCAGCCATTTCATGTCCAGCGCGGTGGCGCTGCCGTCGTCCGCGCAAAAGCCGTCCGCGTCGGCCGGACCGACCTCGATGCCGTAGGCGTGGCTGTGAAAGATGGCGCGCCCCTGGTCGGAGAGGATCAGCGCCTTGAGCTGGCGCGCCAGCTCGGGTCGCTTGCAGAACGCGAGCAGCGCCACCGGCAGCCGGATCAACCCGCGCAGCCGTGGCTCGATCGGGATGATCTCGATGTCCTTGAGGTAGAGCACCGCGGTGGTGGCCCAGACGACGGTGGCGTCGACGGCGCCGAGCTGGACCGCGTTGCCCAGCTCGGGGATGCACTTGGCGAACATGGTGGCGTTTTTCTTGACCTGGTCCCAGATTCCGGCCCGGATGAAAGTCTTCTCCTGCCACAGGCCGATGGCCGCCGCCTCGGGATCGGCCAGGCCGACGCGCAGGCCGGGCCGGGCAAAGTCCTCGATGCGGACGATGTTCTTCGGGTTGCCCCGCGGCGTGACGATGACCGTGATGAAGTGAGCGGCGATGTCGGTCCGCGGGTCGTAATCGGCGATGAAGCCCTTGCTCGCGGCCTGCAGCAGGTAATACTCCTCGCCCGGCATGTAGAGATCGCCCATCCGCGAGGCCGCGATGTCGGCGATAAAGTAACCCGAGCCCTTGTAGCTGAAATCGACCCGCGCGCCGGGGTGCTGCGCGGTGAAGACGGCAGCGATCTCGTCCAGCGACGAGCGCTGGCCGGCGCCGGCGTGAAAGAGCAGGGCGGGTGGCCCCTGACGGCAGGCGGCGACGACGAGCAGACCGCACAGGCTCGCTCGCAGCAGATGCCGGCCGCCTCTCTCTCGCCGCGATCCCATGTCGTTTTCTTATACCCTTAGCTCACTTCAGGACAGGGATCCTATACCTCTGACTCTCGACGACGGCGACCGGCGTTGGCTCTTGGCTTATGGCCCCGGGTATGGAAAATGGCTCGGACGACAGCTCGGAGACTCCGGTCGCTGTGCAAGCGACCGGCGGAGGCACGACATGGCGCAGACCTCACAGTCGCGGCATATGGATCAGGTGCAGAACGAGGCGCAGCGCGTCTTCAAGCTGCAGCGCGACGCCTACCTGCGCGACCCCTACCCGAGCCTCGCCGACCGCCGGCGCTGGCTGCGGGCGCTGGACCGGCTGTTGATCGAGGAGCAGGAGGCGATCGCCGACGCCATCAACGCCGACTTCGGCCACCGCTCGGCCGAGGAGACCAAGATGGCCGAGATCTTCGTCGCCGTCGAGGGCATCCGCGACACCCTGCGCCACCTGCGGCGCTGGATGCGGCCGCAGCACCGCCGCACCTCGGTGATCTTCGCCACCGGCCAGTCCTACGTCGTGCCGCAGCCCAAGGGGGTGGTCGGCATCGTCGCGCCCTGGAACTACCCGCTGCTGCTGGCGATCGGCCCTCTCACTTGCGCTCTGGCCGCCGGCAACCGGACCATGATCAAGCTGGCCACCCGCTCGCAGCACCTGTGCCGGTTGCTGGCCGACAAGGTTCGGGCTGTGGTCCCGGAGGAGGTGGTCGCTTTTTTACCCGGCGTGCCAGCCCAGGAGTTCTCGACCCTGCCGTTCGACCACCTGGTCTTCACCGGCTCGGCCGACGTCGGTCGCACCGTGATGTGCGCCGCTGCCGAGAACCTGACGCCGGTGACCCTGGAGCTGGGCGGCAAGTCGCCGACCATCATCGCCGACGACTTCGACGTGGCCGAGGCGGCGTCGCGCATCCTGTTCGGCAAGCTGCTCAACGCCGGCCAGACCTGCATCGCGCCCGACTATCTGTTCGTGCCGGCGTCCAAGCGCGACGACTTCGTGGCGGCGGCCCGGTCGATCGTGCCAAAGCGTTATCCGGACGTCGACGACCGGAGCTACACCTCGATCATCGACGACAAGGCGTATCGCCGTCTGCGCGCCACCCTGGAGGACGCCGAGGCCAAGGGCGCCAGGCCGGTGCCGCTGCTGGCGGGCGCCAGGTTCAACGACCGGCTGCGAAAGATCCCGCCGCACCTGGTGCTCGACGTCAGCGACGAGATGCGCATCATGCAGGAGGAGATCTTTGGGCCGCTGCTCCCGATCAAGACCTATCAGCACCTGGACGAGGTGATCGCCTACCTCGGCCAGCGCGACCGCCCGCTCGCCCTGTATCTGTTCAGCAACGACTCGGCCATTGTGGAGCGAATGCTGTACCGGACCATCTCGGGCGGCGTCACCGTCAACCACTGCATGTTCCACATCACCCAGCACGACCTGCCGTTCGGCGGCACCGGCGCCTCGGGCACTGGCCAGTACCACGGCTACGAGGGTTTTCTCGAGTTGAGCAAGCTGCGGCCGGTGTTTCATGCCCCCAAGATCCCGCACCTCGATCTGTTCATGCCGCCGTTCAACGACGCGACGCGCAAGCTGCTCGACCTCGTGCTCAAGTGGGCGCCGTGACAGGCGAGGGCGACGACGGCGGGAGCGCGCGCGCAAGGCGCGGCGCGCTGGCCAGGTACCGCTCGAGCCCCCGGCGCTCGCGCTCGAGGTTGCCGCGGTAGGCGAGGTTGGCGATCAGGCAGACGAGCGTGTTGACGAAGCCGCGTGAGCGAAACAGGCTCGTCAGCAGGCGGCGCAGGATGCACGGCGGGGAGTAGAAAGCGCGAAAGCACGAGGTGAACTCGTGCACGAGATCCGCCGCCGACAGGTGGCGGCAGCGGGCGACCGGATAGGTGAAGGTGTAGTACTGCCAGTCGTCCGGAAAGACGTTGGCCGCGATGCGGTCCTCGGCCCGGAGCGTGTTCCAGAGGACGGTGCCCGGCAACGGCGTCAGCATCTGCACGTGCAGCATCTCGACGCCCGCGGCGATCGCGGCCTCCGCGATCTGCGATCCGACTCCGGGTTTGTCCGCGTCCAGGCCGATGATGAAGTTGGCGAGCACCGCGATGCCGTGCCGCTGGATGCGGCGGCAGACTTCGCGGATGTCCCGCTGCTGCTTGAAGTTGAACTTCTTGTTGACCTCGGTCAGGCCTTCAGCGGAAAGCGACTCGAAGCCGATCAGGACGCCTCGGCAGCCGGACCTGGCGGCCAGCGCCAGCAGCTCCTCGTCCTCGGCCAGGTTGACGGTCGCCTGGCAGATCCAGCGCTTGTCCAGCCGGGCGTCGATCAGCGCCCGGAACAGCTCCTTGGCGTACGCCATGTGGTGGCTGCTGGTGCCGATCAGGTTGTCGTCGACGACCAGGATGTACTTCTCCCTGATCGAGCGCATCTCGTCGACGACGTCCGGGATCGCGCGCCGCCGGAACTGCCGGCCGTTGAAGGCGGTGACGCTGCAGAAGCTGCAGTTGAGCGGGCAGCCGCGGGTCACCTGGATGGCGCCGAACAGGTAGCCGCCTGAGGCCAGGTCCTGCCGGGCCGGCGGCACCTTCTCGATCGCCGCGAAGCCGCCCTCGTAGATCGGGCGCAGCGCGCCGCGCGCCGCGTCGTCGAGGACGGTCTTCCAGATCTCCTCGGCCTCGCCCCGGACCACGGCATCGACGTGGCGGGCCGCCTCGTCCGCGCACATGCTGGCGTGGATGCCGCCCATGACGACGGCGACGCCGCGCTGGCGGAACCCGGCGGCGAGCTCGTAGGCGCGCGCCGCCTGCGAGGTGAACGCGGTGATCCCGACCAGATCGGGGATCGGCGACGACGCGTAGTCGGGCACGGCGATGTTCTCGTCGATCAGCGTCACCTGCCACTCCGGCGGGGTCAGGCTGCCGAGCGTCATCAGCCCGAGCGGCTTGAAGACTCGAAACCGGTTGAGCCGGTTCTCCTCGCTGTGGTGCATGG
>JAFGSX010000180.1 GCA_016934455.1 Deltaproteobacteria bacterium | reverse complement strand
GGCTCTGGCCTCGGCAGCAGCTCTCTCTGCCGCTGCGCGCTCGGCCTTGGCCCTGGCCTCGGCAGCGGCCTTCTCGGCTGCCTCGCGCTCGGCCTTGACCCTGGCCTCGGCAGCGGCCCGCTCTGCCGCCTCGCGTTCGGCCTTGGCCCTGGCCTCGACAGCGGCCCGCTCGGCCGCCTCGCGATCGGCCTTGGCCTTGGCCTCGGCAGTGGCCTTTTCGGCCGCCTTGGCTTCGGCCGCGGCCTCGGCCCGCAGCGCGATCGCGGTCTGGCGCGCCTTGTCGACCCACTCGCGCTCGGTCGGCCGCTTCTCGACCTGCGTGTACTTGTCGAAGTACTCGGCGGCCTTGAGCTTGTTGCCGGCGAGTCGCAGCGACTCGGCATACCCGTAATAGCCGTCGGCGTCGGTCGCGTTGCGGCGGATGAACTCCTCGTACGCGATCGCCGCCTCGGCGTACTTCTTGGCCCGCCGCAGCGTGTAGCCCAGATTGTAATATCCCTGGGCAAAGTCGGGGTCGACCTCGATCGCCTTCCTGAAGAAATGCTCGGCCTCGTCGAGCTTGTCGCCTTTGAACGCCAGCTCGCCCAGGCCGCGCAGTGCCAGCACATTTGTCGGGTCGTAGCCGTGCGCCTCTCGATATTTGGCCTCGGCCGCCACCAGATCGCCCGCGGCCATGGCCTTGTCGCCCTCGAGCGCCGCGGTGTTGGCCGCCGCCTTGGGGTCGCCGACCGGTTTTTTCGATTTCTTGGACGCCTTGGCAGCGGCGGGAACCGGCACCGCGACCGGGCCTCCGAGCGCAACGGCACTCAGCCCAAGCCACGCCAGAACCATGGCAGCGCGTTTCATCCCCAGACCTCCGCCTCTCTTTCAGCCCGGGCTCCGCAGGCTGCTTCTCGTGGTCACTCTAGCGCGAAAAGCCGCACTGTAAAGCGAATCCCGCGTTGCAATAAGCCGCTTCCGCGCTATCGTCTCCGGTGCGGGGTAGAACAGCGCGGGGAGCGATTGGCAGACAATGCCAATGGCCATTTTTGGCTGCGGTGGACGCTGATCGCCGGCCTGACCGCGCTGTCGCGGTGGGCGGTGGCGCTACCCGCTGCCGAAGAGCCCGCTGGTGACGGCGGCTCCGTCGAAGCTGCCGCGACCGGCCGGGTGGTGGCGCCCCGGCTGACCAAGTTCGTCGAGGCGGATTATCCGGCGGCCGCCCTCGAGCAGGGGTTGACCGCGGTCGTCCGGCTGCGGGTGACGCTGGACGCCAGCGGCCAGGTTGTCGACGTCGCGGTGGTCGCTCCGGTCGGCCACGGCTTCGACGAGGCGGCGCTGGCGGCGGTCCGGCAGTTCGAGTTTGCACCGGCCTCGGTCGGGGGCGAGCCGGTCGCGGTCGAGATCGAGTACGTCTATCATTTCGTGCTGCAGCCGGCGGCTGCCGAGAGCGCGCCGGCCTCGCAACCGACACCGCTGTTCGGCCTGCACGGTCGCGTGCTCGAGAAGGGAACGCGCATCCCGCTGGCGGCGGCCGAGGTGCACATAGTCGAGCTCGACCGGACCCTGGAGACCGACGATCGGGGGCGGTTCGAGACCCGGGTGCCGGTCGGTCGCTACCGGCTCAAGATCTCGGCGCTCGAGCACGACAGCGCGGAGACCGGGGTCACCATCAGCGGCCTCTATCTGACCAACATCGATATCTACTTGCCCTCGCAGGCGGACGAGCGCTTTCGCACCGTGGTGCGCGAGAAGCGCGACGACCGGGCCCAGGAGCCGGTGATCCAGCTCAGCGCCGAGGAGGTGCGACGGATCCCGGGCACCTTTGGCGACCCGGTGCGCGTGCTGCAGACGCTGCCCGGCGTGGCGCGGCCGCGCACCATGGAGGGCGATATCGTGGTGCGCGGATCGGAGCCCGGCAACACGCCGGTCTACCTGGGCGGATTCGCGGTGCCGTTTCTGTTTCACTTCGGCATCCTCGAGAGCGTGGTCGATCCGGCCTTCATCGAGAGCATCGATTTCTTCCCGGGCGGCGTGCCGCTGCGCTACGGCAACGCGGCGCAGGGCGTGGTCGACGTGCGCACCAGCGAGGGCAAGGCCGAGCGCATGAGCGCCCAGGCCGATCTGGGGGCCACTCACAGCGCGGGCGCGATCACAGTCCCGCTGTTAGACGACCAGCTCCGGCTCGATTTTGGCGGACGCTACAGCTACCTGGGGCTCTCGCTGCCGCTGCTGTTCGCCCCGATCTCGATGCTCGCCTCGGAGGGCGAGCTGGTCATGAGCGTGCTGCCCGAGTTCTGGGACTATAACGTGCGCGTCAGCGGCGGCCCGCGCCGGCTGCGCGGATATGTCAACCTCTACGGCGCCCACGACGGCATCACCATCGACGCCGCGCTGGTCCGGCAGACCATCGACAATTTGCTGCAGATGCGCGGTCGGTCGGCCACCGACGTGGCCATGCACCTCACGATCTACGACCAGACTTTTCACCACCTGGTCGGCGGCGTGAAAAGCCGGCTCGACAACGGCATGGAGATCGATGCCGCGCTGCTGCTCGGCACCCGCACCGGCTTCAACGTGCTCTCGCAGTCGCTCGGCATGGCCGGCGCGCTGATGCGGCGCACCACCCAGGTGGCGTCGGCCCGGCTCGATTGGCGCATCCCGCTGGCGCCGTTTGCCGGCCTGCGCGTCGGCGGCGAGCTGGAGGGGCGCGACGAGCGGATCGAGCCGTGGCAGGATATCCCGGTGCTGGGCGAGCTGTTGCCCAGCGCCCACGAGCAGCCCTGGGGTGGCGGTCTGTTCTACGCCGTGGAGAGCAATCCGTGGCGCGGCGGCCGCATCACCGCCGGCGGTCGGCTGCAGGCCGATCGCCAGCACGACACCGACTTCGTGCGCATCGATCCGCGGCTGGTCGTCGAGCAGGACGCCGCCTACGGCCTCACCGCGCGCATCGTCTTCGCGCGCCAGAGCCAGCTCCCCGACTTCGTGCGGTCGTCGTCGGCGCTGGGCGCCGAGGCGCTGCCGCTGACGACGGCGGATCAGGCGATGGGCGGCCTGTCGCTGGAGCTGCCGTGGGAGCTCGAGGCCAGCATCGCCGGCTACACCTCGCTGATCGAGGGATTGGCCCTGCAGGAACCGGGATGGCGGATCGAGGAGACCAGCGACGACCAAGGCAATGCCGTCTCCTCGCTGCAGCCCTACATGCGCTACCTCCCGGCCAAGGGCAAAGCGTACGGGCTCGAGCTGTCGCTGCGGCGGCGGCCCAAAGGTCGCTTCTTCGGCTGGATCAGCTACAGCGTCAGCCGCTCCTGGCGCAGCACGCAGGCCAATCCGTCCTTTGTCGGAGACTACGATCAGCCGCACCATCTGATCGCGGTCGCCGCCTACAAGGTCGGCTGGGGCGTCGAGATCTCGGCGCGCTTCAGGCTGGCGAGTGGCAATCCGTTCACGCCGATGCTGGGCGCGTTCGATGCCGACAGCCGCGAGTACCAGGAGGTGCGCGGCCCGATCAACAGCGCGCGCGATCCCATCTACCATCAACTCGATGTGCGCCTCGACAAGACCTTTACCTTTGACTGGTTCAAGATCGGAGCCTATGTCGACGTCTACAATGCGTACATGGCGCAGAACCCGCTGCCGATCAGCGAGATGCACATATACAGTTACGACCACTTCGACGTCTCGGGCATCGGCTCGCTGCCGATCATCCCGTTCTTCGGCCTGCACGGGGAGCTGTGACGTGAGCGCGCGCCGTCTGCTAGTGGGCACCGTGTTGCTGGCGATCGCCGCCGCTTGCACCAAGGACGGCGACGACGGCTACACTGCGCTGGTGCGGTACGGGAACAGCGATTTTCGCATCGCGGCCGTCGACGCCAGGCTGGCCGATCCCAGTGCGACGCCCGCCTATGTCCCGGGGCTCGAGATCGCGCTGCGCGCCGTGGTGCTGGCCGTGCGCGACGAACCGATCGAGATCGAGTGGCTCGATTGCCCATCGGTCTATTACGGCAGCGGCGCCCCGAATCTCGAGTTCATGGACCAGGCCAACGTCGATTGCCTGGGCACGCCGCAGGAACGCCGCCTGGGGCGCGGCGAGACCGCGCTCTACACGCTGCGCGCGCCGCGGGCGATCGGGCCGCCGCGCGACGCCGGCACCCTCGAAGCAAGCGGGCCGTGGCCCGACGGCGGCCATTTCTGGGACGTGTCGAACTGGGATCTCGCCCGCCCGACCGAGCCGCCGCCGATGACCGAGTACGACGACGCCATCGTCTTCGTGCGCGCGACCCAGGGCGACCAGGTCCGTTATGCCCGCAAGTCCTTCGCCGGCCTGTTCGACCCGACCGCGCTGACGCCCTCGATCGAGGGGCTGCTGGTCGACGGCGCCGCCCGCGCCAACGACGATCCCGACCGGCTGGTGCGCAAGCCCGAGGCCGCGCTCGCGATCCGCTTCACCGCGCTGGGGGTGCTCGAGAACCGCATGGTCCAGTGGTTCGTCAGCGGCGGCCGCCTCGACCGGCACGGCCTGACCTATTACGTCGAGACGGGTGACAATCCCTCCGGCCTCCCCTACGCGGCGGTCGAGAATGTCTGGCACCTGCCCGAGAGCAAGGGCCGCCAGCAGCTCGTCGCGATCGTCGGCGGCAGCCACGGCCCCGTGCCCTACGTGCGCATCAACGTCGAGGTCGAGCCATGATCCGGCCCTCCGCATGCGGCTGCGGCGCCCTGATCGCGGCCGGCCTAGTGCTCGGCGCTGGCTGCGACATCGTGCGCGGCCCCTCCCCGCTCAACGACGCGCCCGTGATCCGGCGGCTGGGCGAGTACGTCTTTGTCTCCGGCAACGACGAGATCATGACCACCCGCGCCTTTGTCGACCTGACCGCCGAGCAGCGGCGCGAATGGGATCTCGAGGTGGTCGAGCCCGAGGGTGAGAGGTTGACCGTCACCGTCGGCCCGCTGCCGCGCGGCTGGTCCTACGACGAGGGCCGCAAGCTGCTGGTGGCCGAGCCAGACCACCGTCAGCGCGACCTGCTGTTCGTGGTCTACATCGTGGCCGAGGACGCCCACCATCCCCCGGCCTACGACGTCCGGGTGCTCGAATTCAATGTGCAATAGACAGCGGTGACTCGTCATGACCAGGCTGCCCGACGATTTTGTCCTGGGTGTCTCCAGCTCGGGTCACCAGATCGAGGGCGGCAACGACCGCAGCGACTGGTGGGACTTCGAGCAGCGCGGGCTGGTGGCGGGCGGCGATCGATCGGGCCGCGCCGCCGACTGGTGGAACCGCTACCGCGACGACATCGCGCTGTTGCGCGACCTGGGCATCGGCGGCCACAGATTCGGCGTCGAGTGGAGCCGGGTCGAGCCCGCCGCCGGCACCTTCGACGACGCCGCGCTCGATCGCTATGCCGACATGGTCGCCGCCCATCGCGCGGCCGGCATCGCGCCCTACATCGCGCTCAGCCACTTCACAATCCCGCAGTGGCTGGCCGAGCGCGGCGGCTGGCTAGCGCCCGACTTCGTCGAGCGCCTGGTCGGCTTTGCCGAGCGCACGGTGCACCGCCTCGGCCGCGACGTCGCCTGCTACTTCACCATAAACGAGCCGCTGACGCTGGCGGCGATGGCCTATTACTACGGCCTGTGGCCGCCGCAGCACCGCTCGATGGCCGAGT
>JAFGSX010000179.1 GCA_016934455.1 Deltaproteobacteria bacterium | reverse complement strand
TTCTTCCGGTCACCGAGTGACCGCGACGGGGTGGCGGTGGGCAGAGGCGACAGAGAGGGGCTGACCGCCCTGCGCATCGGCGACTTCGTGGCCGAACGCCAGATCGGGCGGGGCGCCATGGGGGTGGTCCTCGCGGCCCGCCGCACCAGCGACGGCACCGCGGCCGCGCTCAAGATACTGCTGGTCGACCAGATCGGCGAGAGCGCCGAGCTGGCGATCGAACGCTTCAACCGCGAGGTGAAGGCGGTCACCCTGCTGCAGCACCCGGGCATCGTGCGCGTGCGCGAATCTGGCCGCGCCCACGTCGCCGGCCTGGGCGACGTGCTGTACTACGCGATGGAGCCGATCGCGGGCGAGACGCTGCACCAGTCGCTCAAACGCGGCCCCTTCTTCCCGCGCGAGGCGGCCGCGATCGCGATCAAGGCCGCCGACGCCCTGCACTTCGCGCACGGCCACGGCATCGTGCACCGCGACATCAAGCCAGCCAACATCTTCCTGACCACCGACGGCCGGGTCGTGATCGCCGACTTCGGGGTCTGCAAGTTCACCAATCTGCGCACGCTGACCAGCGCCGGCTCGCTGGTCGGCACCATTCCGTTCCTGGCGCCCGAGCAGTTACTCGAGCAGCCGGTCGACGCCCGCTCGGACATCTTCGCGCTCGGCGCCCTGCTCTACACCCTGATCACCAAACGCTATCTACGGCCGACCTCGTCGATCCCGGACCTGCTGCAGTCGATCAGCGGCAGCGCCGACGAGGACAGGGTGCGCGCGCTGACCGGCTTCGACCGGTCGCTGATCGACATCATCGCGACCGCCGTGGCGCGCGATCCGGACCGGCGGTTCCAGAAGGCGACCGACATGATCCGGGCGCTGTGGCCGCTGCAGGGCGCGCTGCCGCAGCCCGGCCCCGGGCGCCAGGTGGCGCCCCTCGACCCGACGCAGATCATCGCCCTCAAGAACGCCGGCGACGAGGTCTCGACCGAGGACTCGGGGCCGCCGCTGAGCGGCGAGGTCGATCTCGCGGCGACCGCGCCGGGCCTCGCGCCACCGACCCTGCCATCCGCCTCCCGCGCCGCGCCGCCGCCCTCCTCGCCCTTTCGCATCGAGATGCCGCCGCGAAACGCACCGTCGCCGTTCAGGCGTCAGCTCAAGAGCGACGAGATGGTGCGCGAGCTGCGCGGCGACGTCAACGCGCCGCCGCTCGACGAGCAGATCGCGATCCAGGCGCCCGCAATAACTCCCCCCTACTCGCCAGCCAGACCCTCAGCCAAAAAGGTGCTGCGCCATCGCACGCGCGGCTCGACCAGCACAGAGGAAACCAAAGAGACCGGCTGGCGCGGTCGCCTGGGCGGCTGGCTCGAGCCGACGTGGGCCAGGCTGGCCCTCGTCGCCGCCGCGGTCGGTCTGCTGTCGCTCGCGGTGTGGCTGGTGCTGATCTCGGGCAGCGTCGAGATCAAAATCGACACGCTTCCGCCGGGTGCCCTGGCCACCCTCGACGGCGAGCCGGTCGGGCCGACACCGGTGGCACACCGGTTGGCGCGGCGCCGCGGCTCGGTGCAGATATCCCTGACCGCCGAAGGCCGCGATCCGTACCAGGCCACGGTGGAGCTGCCGCTGTTCGGCCGCCTCAAACCGCTGGTCGTCGCCATGCCGTTTCGCCGTGCCGTGCTCAAGGTCGCCACCCGGCCGCCCGGCGCCCAACTCGTCATCGACGGCCAGCCGGTCTGCACGACGCCGTGCGAGGCCAGGCAGCTCTTGCCCCACGAGCGACACCGGGTCTCGATCGAGCGGGCGGGTTGCGCCCCGACGCTGCTGCAGTTTCTACCGCAACCGGGCGAGGAGTCGGTGCGCGAGATCGAGCTCAGTCCGCTGCGGCCGAGCTCGCTGGCGCTGCTCGCGGTCTGGTTCGACCGCGGCCCGGTGCTGGTCGACGACCAGGATCTGACCGAATCGCTCACCGGCAACGAGGTGCTGCTCTTTGCCGGGCCGCACCGGATCGCGGTCGGAGGCCAGCCCGAAATCGAGATCCAGCTACCCCCCGCCGGCGCCAGACTGATCGACCTGCGCAAGCAGCGGCGGCCGCCGGATCGGCCCAACCTGGCCAAGGCGGCCGACCGACTGCAGACGCAGACCGGCGGTGCGGCCCGCTTCGATGCCAACCTGCGTTATGCGATCTACCTGCTGAGCGAGGGGCAGGCCAAACAGGCGCGCCCCTTCTTGATGCAGGCGCTGCTGCGCGACAGCAACAACCCGCGCGTACACCGCGCGCTGATCGTCGCCGCCGCGGCCACCGGCAACCAGAGACTCGCTCTCGGCCACATGCACGACTTCGTCAACGCGCAGGGCGTGCGCGTCGACGACGAGCGCGTGCGCCGGGTGCTGGTCGAGGGCGCCAAGCCGGGTGCCTGCAGAGACGAGGCCACCGCGCCGCAGCGATGAGATGGCGCCGTCCGCTTCCCGGAGCCAGCGCGCCGGCCACCGCGCCGACCTCCTCGCAGGTGGCGCGCCGCACCAGGCGCGCCTTTCGATCGCGCCGGTGCCATAGCTGCTGCGCAGCGAACTGCAGCAGCGGCAGCGCCGCCACCTCGGCCTCGACCTGGGACGCTATCAGCGCCGGTAGCGCCGGGTCGTAGAACTGGTAGCCGACCGCGGCCAGCGGCAGCACCAGGACGGGCACAGCACGGCAAGAGACCGGCTCAAGCGTAGCGGATCCGCTCGATCGTGAACACCGCCTCGCCCTTGGGCCGCTGCACGGTCACCTCGTCGCCCACCTCCTTGCGCAGCAGCGCCCGGCCCAGCGGCGAGTCCATGCTGATCCAGCGGTTCTTGGTGTCGGTCTCGTCCGGCCCGACGATGCGGTACTCGACCTCGGCACCGTCCTCGTCCGCCAGCACCACCCAGGCGCCAAAGAAGACCCGGTCCTGCGCGGGCGGCGGCTCGGTCACGACGGTGAGCTGGTCGAGGCGCTTGGAGAGCCACTCGAGCCGGCGATCGATCTCGCGCAGCCGGCGTTTGCCGTAGATGTACTCGGCGTTCTCGGAGCGATCGCCCTGCGCCGCTGCCTCGCTCACCTGCTGCGTGACGCGCGGCCGCTCGACGGTCAGCAGCCGATCGAGCTCTGCGCGCAACTTGCGGGCGCCCTCGCCGGTGATGTAGCTCGAGCGCGGGACGCGCCCGTCGTCATCGCTCATGCTCCGGTCGCTCCGGGCGCCGCGGTTCAGGCCTCTCCCACCTCGGGGTGGGCCGCCAGCAGCGTCGCCAGCTTGCCCTGCACCAGGCCCGCCAGCTCCGGGGTCAACCGCGTCAAGTCGGCGGTCTCGCCGTCGAGCGCGCGGGTGAGCTGCACGCCCAGTATCTGCAGATCGTCGGGCAGCTCGCTGTTCTCGGACAGCGCGCGCAACATGCCGCGCACCTCCGCCACCTCGTCTTCACCGGCGTCGGGCCGGCAGGCGTCGACGGCGCGGCCGATGAAGTCCACCAGAAACACGTTGCTCGAGGTCACCTCGGGCAGATCGGGCAGCGGGACAAAGTCGTCCAGCACCGCGGTCAGGTCCACCCCGAGCCGCTGCAGCACGTTGCTCGCGATCAGGGTATCCGTGGTATCCAGCCCCGCCAGCAGGTTAGCGGCATCGCGCTCGCCCTGCACGATGCGCCTGAGCACGGCGGTCAGACGGCGCCAGTCGTCCTGCTCCCCGAGTTGCTCGATCAAGAACTCGACCCGCTGCGCGGCCCGGAGGTCGCCGTGGCAGGCGGCCACGACGCTCTGGATCACCGGGCTCCACAGCCGCTGCACCGCGGCCAGCATCAGCGCGCGGTTCTGGCCGGAGGTGTGCTGGTGGGTCATGGCATCCTCTCTCTATGGCCTCGAGATCAGCGGCAGTCGCACCTGCCAATGTAAGGCCGCGCCCGGCGGGCGACAAGCGGCGGTTACGGCTCGCTCTCGGCGCGCCGCTCGACCCACCGCAGCAGGGCATAGCTGCAGGCGCCGATGACGGCCATGCCGAGCAGAAACAGCGCATAGGCGGCACGCCAGTTCTGAGGGCCGGTCATCATGGTCCACTCGGACATGCCGCCGATTCCGGCCAGCAGCGTCAGCGGCATGAAGATGGTCGTGATCAGCGTCAACCGCCGCACCACCCGGTTGGTGCGGTTGGCGGTCAGCGCCATCTCGTTGTTGACCAGCGACAGGTACATCTCCATCAGGCTGGTGATCATCTCGCGCTGGATCTCGGTCGTCTCGAAGCACTTGGCCAGGTGGTCGTAGACGTCCCGGAAGTGGTAGAGCGACTTCTCGCCGATGAACGGCGAGTCGCGGCGGCAGATCTTGACCAGGACTTCGCGCTCGTGGAACAGGCTCTTGCGCAGCGTCACCACCGAGCGGCGCAGGCTCATCAGATCCCCGGGCTGGTTGCTGCGCGAACTCTCGATGATGCTCTCCTCGGCGCCATCGAGGTCGTCCTGCAGCCTCTCGATCGCCTGGTACTTGCGGTCGACGATGTAGTCGAGGATGACGTGCAGCAGGAACTCGGGGCCCTTCTTGACGTCGTCGCCGTTGAGCGCGATCTGCTCATCGAGCTTGGCGTAGAAGGCCGCGGCCGACGGCTGGTCGTGGTTGACCGTGATCAGGAAGGTGCCGCCCAAAAAGAGAGCGACCTCGGCGATCTCGAGCTGACGGTCCGCGTAGCGGTAGCGGTTGACCAGGATCAAGGTGTGGTGCTCGAAGTCGTCGATCTTGGGCACCTGCTCGTCGTCCAGGCAGTCCTCGATCGACAGCGGGTGCACCTCGAACGGCTCGATCAGACGCTCGAGCTCGTCGCGCGTCGGGTCGACGTAGTCGAGCCAGACGTAGCCTCCGCGCTTGCCCGCGGCGAGCGCCTGCTCGAGCGTGTCGTGGCGCGCCAGCTTGCCCTTGGAGTTGACGTGGAAAAAACGTTCCGTGGACATGGAGCCACCTCTCGCCACCCGGCACGATAGACCGGCCCGTCGTTCGATGCCATCATCGCCGCACCGAGGGAGGTGCCCGATGCGAGATCGCTGTACCCTGGTCGCGGCGTCGATCCTGGTGGCGGCTTTCGCGGGCGCGGCGCCCGGCCAGGTCGTCCGCGAGATCGCGGCCCCCGGCCGCACCTGCACCGGCCTGGCCTGGGACGGCAAGCTGCTGTGGGTGGCCGATCACGGCGCCGACGAGCTGCGCGGCGTCGATCCGCAGAGCGGCCAGATCCGGCGCACGCTCAAGAGCCCGGGCTTTCGGCCGGCCGGCCTGGCCTGGGACGGCGAGCAGCTCTGGAACGTCGACGTGCTGGAGGCCAAGCTCTACCGCATCAGGCCGGGCGACGGCGTGGTGACCCGCACCGTGCCGGCGCCGGTCAAGGTTCCGCGCGCCCTGGCCTGGGACGGCAGTGCGCTCTGGCTCGGGGACGACGACGGCCGCACCATCCATCGCGTCGATCCGAGCGACGGCACCACCATCCGCGAGATCGGCTTCCCCTCCAAGAGCGCGGACGGCCTGGCCTGGGACGGCCGCTACCTGTGGGTGGCCGATCGGCTGAGCGACAAGCTCTACGCGCTGTGGCCCGACAGCGGCGAGGTGATCGCCACCCTGCCCGCTCCCGGGCCCCACACCAGCGGCCTGGCCTGCGACGGCCAGCACCTGATCGGCGTCGACTACCAGACCGACCGCGTCTCCTGGATCAAGCGAGACGACCAGGAGCACCTGATCCGGCGCCGACCGCGCGAGGAGTGGGTGCTGTTCAGCCACCAGCTTCGCAACCTGGGGCCCGACCCGCTGCCGACGGTCGAGCTGTTCCTGGCGCTGCCGGAGGACCTGATCACCCAGGAGCTGCTGGGCGATCCCACCCTGACGCCGCGGCCGACCGAGTTTCGCACCGACCCCTGGGGCCAGCGCGTGGCGCGATTCCACGTCGAGAACGTCGCGGCCGGCGCCACCGCGAGCGCCCAGCTCAAGGCCAAGCTGCGAGCGTGGGACGTGCGCTGGGTGATCTACCCGGACCAGGTCAAGCCGCTCAGTTGGATCCCGGTCGACGTGCGCAAGCGCTACCTGGCCGACGCTCCCAAGTTCGACCTCAAGAATCCGATCATCACCGCGGCGGTCAAGGAAGCTGTCGGCAGCGAGAGAAATCCCTACTGGATCGCGCGCAAGATCTACCGCCACCTGCACCAGAAGATGCACTACGAGCGCATCGGCGGCTGGGACGTGGCGCCCAAGGTGCTGGCGCGCGGAGCCGGCTCGTGCAGCGAGTACAGCTACGTCTACATCGCCCTGTGCCGCGCCGCCGGCCTGCCCGCGCGCTACGTCGGGTCGCTGGTGGTGCGGCGCGACGCCGCCTCCTTCGACGACGTCTATCACCGCTGGGTCGAGATCTACCTGCCGCCGTACGGCTGGGTGCCGGTCGACCCGTCGCGCGGCGACAAGAAGACCGAGGCCGGCCGCGCCGACAGCTTTGGCCACGTCACAAACGACTTCTTGATCACCACCCACTCGGGAGGCGGTTCGCCGCTGCTCGACTGGAACTACAACGCCAGCGAGCGCTACACCTGCGCCGGCCGCTGCCGCGTCGACGTCGAGGGCATCGCCGAGTGGTCGCCCGAGGACCCGGGGCTGCCGCCACCGCAGCCGAGCGCGCAGCCGGGCCCGCGCTAGTCACCGATCCGGGGAGGCTGATAGTTCGCCGCGGGATTGACCGGGTAGGTGTAGGGGCCGTTCCACCCTTTCTGGAAAATGTCGCGCACGATGGTCGAGATTCTCCTGCTGGCGACGATCACGCCGACGTTGCGCGAGGCGTAAAAATAGTCGCGCTCCCAGTTGCTGGTCCCGATCCACGTCTGCTCGCCATCGACCACCAGATACTTGCAGTGCTCCACCCGCGCGTACGCGACATGACCACCCGAATGCTGCGGGATGGTCGACAGCTTGACCTCGATGTTGGGCAGCGCCGCCAGGCTCTGCAGGTGAAAGATGGTCGGCTTTCTCTTCGCCCAGTCCGAGATGATCAGCTTGACCTTGACGCCGCGCCCGGCTGCGCGGCGCAGGGCATTGTCCAGGTCCGCAAAGTAGCCTCCGCGCTCGGCCGGCGAGTAGATCAGGAGCTGCAGCGCGATCTCCCTGCGCGCACCGTCGAGCAGCTCGACGATCCTGGGCTCATCCCACGACGCGGGGTCGGGCAACCATCCCGTCGGGCTCGCCAGCGGCCGGTACTGCAGCGTCTCGCCGTCGGCTTCGGTCACCTCGATCGGCAGCTTGTAGCGAACCGGCTTCTTTAGCTGCTCGAGCAGGGTCTTGTCGTTCTGCTCAGCCAGCGCCCAGTCCAGGTCGAAGATGTCGGAGTAGAACCGGACCGCCTCCGGATGCCGGATGCGAACCCCGATCTCGTGGATGTGCTGGAGCGCCCGCCAGTCGAAGTTCTGGCTTCCCAGAAACACCTGTTCCCGGTCCACGACGAAGAACTTGGCGTGCTGCACCCCGCCGGCCAGCTTTTTGTAATCGACGATCCGGACCTGGATGTTCTTCGAGCGCTTGAGCCGTTCGAGGGCGTCCGGATATTTTCGGTAGAATGCGGCCTCGCCGATGACGCGAATCCTCACCCCCCGCTCGCCGGCGGCGACGACGGCATCGATGACCGGCGCGAGAGGTCCGCCGGGGATATCGCAGATGTAGAACTGCTCGAGGTCGATCGTCTTCTTGGCGCCCGCGACCATCTCCAGCCAGACCTCGGCCGTGTCGCGGATCGCCGGATTGTCCAGCGCGGTCTCCACCGGGATGCTCTCGACGATCTCGAAATCCGGGTAGCCGCCGACATCGCCCTTCGCGCGAGCGCTGACCGCGGCGCTCGCAAGAGCGACCAGAGCGATCCCCAGGCGAAGCGGGCCGCCTGCTCTCATGCTGCAAAAACTACTACGAAACAGGCCGCCGACGGGCAGCTATCGCTCCTGCCGGAGCGCTCTCGCCGCGGGCCGAGTCCCGCCTTGCTCCGGGGTCGGGTTGTGCCATGCTGACGGCCTCCCGCTGGGGCGGCATCCCGCGGCGGAGGGGACAGATGAACGGCTGCGAGCATTGCAGGGGGATCCAGGCAGAAGGCAGGCCACCTGGGATGACCATCGTCGGGCAGACCCTCTGGGAGGCCCTGCTGCGCTGCGATCGCTGCGGCTGCTACCGCTGGCGCACCCACGAGTGGCGGCACCACGCCGACTACGACGTGTGGAGCAGGCCCTACAGCTCGGACATCGAGCAGCTCACCGAGTTCGTGGCCGAGCAGATGAAGCTCGAGAACAAGTCCAAGGACGAGGTGGTGCAACTGATCCTGGACCGGGTCGTCTGGCCGTGAGGCCGCGCGTCTAGGTCATCGACCTCCGTCAACGCACGGTCCGCTGCAGCCGCTCCACCTCGTGGCCGGTCGCCTTGAGCTGGTCGACGATGCCCTGGTAGACGGCCTCGTCCATGGTCGGTGTCCGGCTCAGGATCCACAGATAGTCGCGCGACGGGTGGCCGACGACCGCGTACTGGTAGTCGGCGCCCAGATCGACGATCCAGTAGTCGCCCCAGAACGGGCCAAAAAAACTGACCTCGAGCTTGGCGTTGGTCGCGGTATCGACGACCCGCGCCCGGCCCTTGGCTGAATCCTCGGGGCCGTCCGGCGATCCCTTGCGGCAGCGGTTGAGGACGTCGATCTGGCCATCCGGCCGCAAGGTGTAGTTGGCGGTCGAGGCCGTGCAGCCTTTCTGAAAGCTCTGCGGAAAGCTGGCGATCTCGTACCAGGTGCCCAGGTAGCGCTCGAGCTCGACGCGCGGCACGGTCTGCAGCGGCGGGAGATGCAGGCGCTCCGTCGTGGTGGTGGCACAGCCCGCGCCCAGCAGACCTAGCAGCAACGAAGCCATCGGTTTCATGCCTTCCATCCTTTCATTGCCTTCCCGCTCAAGTAAAGTCGACTTCGCGATGAGGGGAAGCGAGTCGGCACTACTGGCTCCTGGGCAGCTCGCCGGGTGGGACGCCGAGCGCCCTGGCCACACCCTCGCCGTAGGCGGGGTCGGCCTTCATGCAGTTGACGGCGTGGCGGATCTTGATCTCGAGCGGCGCGTCGCCCATGGCGCGGGCGGTGTTCTCGAACAGCACCTGCTGCTGCGCGGCGCTCATCTTCCGGAACAGGGCGCGCGGCTGCGAGTAGTAGTCGTCGTCGTCCTGGCGGTGACTCCAGTGATCGGCCGCGCCGTCGATATTGAGCGGCGGCTCGCGGAAGTCGCGCTGCTCCTGCCACTCACCGAAGCTGTTGGGCTCGTAGCCGAGCGTGGCGCCCTGGTTGCCGTCGGTGCGCATCTGTCCGTCGCGGTGAAAGCTGTGCGCCGGGCAGCGCGGGGCGTTGACCGGGATCAGGTGGTGGTTGACGCCGAGGCGGTAGCGCTGCGCGTCTCCATATGAGAAGAGCCGCCCCTGCAGCATCTTGTCGGGCGAGAAGCCGATGCCGGGCACGATATTGGCGGGATTGAAGGCGGCCTGCTCCACGTCGGCGAAGTAGTTTTCCGGATTGCGATTGAGCTCGAGCACGCCGACGTCGATCAGCGGGTAGTCCTGGTGAGGCCAGACCTTTGTCAGGTCGAACGGGTTGAACGGGAACCGGGCCGCATCCGCCTCGGGCACCACCTGGATCTTCATG
>JAFGSX010000178.1 GCA_016934455.1 Deltaproteobacteria bacterium | reverse complement strand
GGGCTCACGGTGCAGGCGGGCGACCAGCGCGCGCGCGCGGTCGCGGTCAGCAACCTGCAGCCCTACATCGGTTTCTCGGTCGGCTATGACGTGCTGCCGTTCTTGAGCCTGCAGCTCTCTTACGGCACCGGTTTTGTCGCCGGCGCCGCGCCGCGCAAGGGGCAAGCCGACTCGCCGATCGACTACGGCATCACCCTGCTCAACCTGGCGGTGGTGGGCAACTGGCTGGTGTTCGACCGCTTTGCGCTCGAGGGCCGCGTGTTCGGCGGCGGCGCCATGTTCGTCCCCCCGCCGTTGCCCAACGCCTCGATGTTCGCGGGCGACGCCGGCGCGGGCATCGGTTTCAAGTACCTGACTCTGCTGCCCGGATTCATCATCGGCGCCGACGTCAACTTCATCGCCACCTTTCCCGAGTTCGTGCCTGCGTTGAGCTTTTCTCCCCTGATCATCAAGTATGTGTTCTGACCCGACAGCGCGGTGATCGCCGGCGACGATAGCGCGCGCGATCAGCGGCTGCGGCGAGCCCTGGCGTCGCTGGACGGGCTGTCCGTCGGCGACGCCTTTGGACAGCGCTTTTTCGGACCCGAGGACGAGGTGCTGCGCCGCCTCGCGCGGCGGACCCTGCCGCAGGCGCCGTGGCGATACACCGACGACACCGAGATGGCGATCGCCATCGTCGAGATCCTGCGCTCGCACGACAGCGTCGACCAGGACGCGCTGGCGCTCGCCTTTGCCCGCCGCTACGCCGCCGATCCCGGCCGCGGCTATGGCCAGGCCGCTCACGAGATCCTGCAGAAGATCGGCGCCCAGGTGCCCTGGCGCTGGGCCGCGCAGCAGGCGTTCGACGGCGCCGGATCGATGGGCAACGGAGCGGCCATGCGCGCGGCCCCGGTCGGCGCCTACTTCGCCGACGATCTCGACGTGGTGGTCGAGCAGGCGCGCGCCTCGGCCGAGGTGACCCACCATCACGCCGATGGCCAGGCCGGCGCCATCGCGGTCGCAGTGGCCGCGGCCTGGGCGATGCGCGTGGGCGAGGGTAGAACCCGCAGCGCCAGCGCCCGGCTGCTCGAGACCGTGCTGCAGTACACGCCGCCGGGCGCCACCCGCGACGGCATCGAGCGCGCCCTGCAACTGCCGCTGATCTCTTCGATCGACGACGCGGTCAACGCCCTCGGCAACGGCGGCCAGGTGATCGCATCCGACACCGTGCCGTTTGCGCTGTGGTGCGCGGCGCGGCACATCGACAACTACCAGGCCGCGCTGTGGGCGACGGTGAGCGGGCTCGGCGATCGCGACACCACCTGCGCCATCGTCGGCGGTATCGTGGTGCTGGCCGCCGACAGGCTCTCGATCCCGCCCGCCTGGCTGGCCGCGCGCGAGCCGCTGGCGCTCGCGGCGCCGCCTCGGCCAACCTGAGTCACAGCAACCGCTGCCAGGCGTGCGAGGTGCTGAACGCGCTCTCGTCGGAGGCGACCGCCCGGTCGTTGTCCTCGTCGGCGGTGACGAAGTAGACAAAGTCGAGCTGCCGATCGGCCTGGCCGCGCTCGCGCTGATACATCTCGGCGATGCGGTTGGGGTAGATCATGGTGCGGCCACCCGCCAGCATATCGACATCGAAGCGGAGCCCTCGCTGATGTTCGCCGGTGGCGTAGGCGCGCGCGACCAGCTCGGTGCACACCACGGCGTCGTCGGTGCGGGTATCGAAATCCAGGTCGTAGGGCGTGCCCAGGTAGGCCAGCGCGGCGACCAGCGCCAGCATCTTCTCCAGCCGGCTCAGCGCGTGCGGACGCAGCACGGCGACGTTGTCGCTCGCCAGCGCCTCCTCGGCGGAATAAAGCACCACCCGGCCGACCACACCGTCGGCCTCGATCATCCGGATCGGATGCTGCGGCCCGTCGGCGCGCCAGGCCGCCACCGCAGCCGGCTGCCGCGCGATTGCGTACTCGACAAAGTCGCGGTAGCCGAGCCCGGCCAGGTGATCGCGGATCTCGACCGTGTCGAAGTAGCGCGCTGTCTCGTCAAAGCTGCCCAGGTTGAGGATGACGTGGCCCCAGAAACCGTCGATCAAGGCGTTGCTCAGATAGCCGTCGGTGCGCTCGAGGACGAGGTCGCCCGGCTGCAGCCTTTGCACCACCTCGTCGATCTGCTGCTGCGTCATCAGGTGCCGCCGGGGACGCTTGACCTTGATTCGCGCGATGGCCGAGGCGACGCTCGCGATCACCGGCTTGCTGGTCTGGTCGAGCCAGGTCTCGACGCGGTGGCCGGCGGCCGGCGCCGCCTCTGCCGCGAAGGACCAGGTGGTCGCCCACAGCCGCTCGATGCGGCCGGTCTCGGCCAGGGGGCTCGGTTGGAGCGCTTCGGATCCGATGGCTCGAACCGCCGTGGTCACGAGCATCGAACAGAGAGAGACACCGATACCGATCCATGCGGTACGCATTGCCGACCTCGCCGATGGGTTGTGATGGCCGCGACCGGAGAACTGCTTTCTCTTGTCGTCCGGTCTCTGGCGGATCAAACACCGCGGGCAGACAAAAGCGTCACCGGCTCATTGCGGATGGAGCCTGCCGGGGCATGGTCTCGCTTTAGGGGCGCTTGTCAGAACTCTATACCAAGAAAAAACCCTGGCCACATCACGACATCGACCTCTTCATGAAAGGTGTACTTGATGCTTGGTGGCATCCAGCTCATGTCGGCGCCATGCAGCAGGTAAGAGATCAAGAAATTCCAGCTAACTCCGCCCACGACGGCGACATTTGGCAGCAGTTGCCAGCCCGCTGACAGGCGCGCGCGCTGCAGCATGTCCGGACCGGGCGACAGGTTGGCACGCCATCCCCAGTGGCGCCGGATGATGTAGTTGACCGTGAAGTCCGCCTCGAGAAAGAGCTGTGGCAGCAGCCTGGCGCGCGCACCCAGGCCGCCGCCCGCGTACCAATGTATCTGCTCGAGCAACGGCTGGCCGCCGACGTTGAGCAGCGTGTAGCCGTGCCGGCTGCCGTACTTCAAAGCGACGCTGACCAGGCTGACGTCGTCGGTCCAGGCATCGATGCGAAACATACCGCTGCGCACGATTCCGATCGGGCCGAACGGGATCCCGTCCATATCGCGGCTGATATTGACCGCGCCGATCTGAGCTCCCTGGATCCGGTCGGCGACATTGACCAGGCCGACCTGGGTCCCGACCACGTGGTCGCCGATGTTGACCAGCCCGAGCTGCAGGCCGCGCGTGGTCTGGCACGCCAGGTTGGCGCCGGCGAGCGCGATCTGGGCCCCGTTGAGATCACCCTCGACCAGGTTGAAGCCGGCCGCGATCTGGGCGCCGTGGAGGCTGCCGTGTGCGAGGTTGCTGCCGATCGCGAGCTGGCCGATGTTGAACGAGCGCCGCGCCATGTTGGCGCCGGCCGCCATCTGCAGCGCGAAGCGGGGGGCCGCCGCGTAGTTGAAGCCCACAGCGATCTGGCCGCCGTACAGGTCGCCCAGGGCGATGCTGGTGGCCGTGCCGACCTGCAGGCCGTACAGCGCGTGCTCGACCCGGTGTGCCAACAGGCCCAGGCCGAGACCGAACAGGTTGACGGTGCGACCGTGCAGCAGGGTGAGCGAGAAGAAGTTGATCGGATCGTCGAGCGCGAGGTTGGTGCTCCACTCGGGCACCAGCGCCAGCTCGATCGGCGCGAGCTGCGGCCCGCGCCGCGGCGCCAGCGGCCCGCGCGGAACGCTCTGCTCGCCCTCGAAGATCACGAAGTCGCGCTTGTAGAGCGGGGTGCGCGTGCTGTCGTCCAGCGCGACCTGCGCTGCAGCAAGCTGACCCTGGGCCTCGAGCGTCACCGTGTAGACGCCCGGCGCCAGGCCGAGCGAGATCGGGCGGCCCGCGATCTTGCGCAGCTCGGCGGTCAACTGGCCCCGGTGGTCGCGCACGAACACGGTCCCGTCGATCGCGTCGTCGAGCACCAGCTCGGCCGAGACGCTGCGCAGATCGGTCAGCACCAGGTCGCCGGTGCCGGCGAGCTGCATGTCGTAGGAGGGGTGCTGGGCGCCGATCGCGCTCTTCTCGGTGCGCGCCAGCGTCTGCTGGTAGGTGAACTGGTAGGCCTCGGCCAGCGTCACCCGGCTGTCGCCGTTGGTGTCACCCGCGCCGCGCAGCGCGGTGACCAGGTAGTGCGAGAAATACGAGGCGCCGATGCGATCCGATTCCTGCGACGCCTCGCTGGCGGTGCTCGACGTCAGTACCGCGACGCCGCGGATCTGGGTCGACTCGTCGATCAAAAACGGCGGCTTCTGCTGGCCCCCCTTGCCGCGCGTGAGCGCGCCCGAGGCGCAGCTATCGACCACCGCGATGCAGACTTCGGCGGGCAGGGCGCTCAGCTCCTGGCGCAGCTCGCGGTATTCGTAGCGCTCGTCGCCCAGCAGCAGCCCGTTTTCGTCCGCGTGACCCGAGTAGTAGAAGACCACCTCGACGCCATCGCCGGTCGCCCGCGCCTGCGCCAGCGTGCGCCGCAGCTCCTCCAGCGCGCACGCCAGCCGCTCGCGATCGACGTCGAGCAGCGCGATGCGGTGGGCGTCGATGACGCCGCCCAGCTCACCGAGCACGCGGCCGAAGCTCTCGGCGTCCGAATTGGCGTAGCGCAGCCGCACCCGGTCGGGGCCACCGTCGTTGGTGGCCGCGATCAGCGCAAAGCGCTGGGTTGCGGCCTGGCCGGCGCTGGCGAGCGCCAGCGCGACCATCAGCGCGAGCGGCCGGATCAGGATCATGGCGCCACCTTGGACAGGACCAGCGAGGCCTGCTCGCAGCCGGCCGGCAGGCCGCCGACCAGCTCGGTCGCCGGCGCTGTGCCGGCAGCGATCCGCCGCGCCTCCTCGATCACGAGCGCCTGATTGTATTGGGTGCTGCACGCCACGAACACGAAGCGCTCGAAGTCGGGTGCGTCATCCAGCTCGTACGAGGTGGGCAGCGCGACCTCGCCCGCGGGCGTGAGCTGGGCCGGCGGCGGCCCGGGTGCTGCCAGGTGCTGGGTCAACTGGCGCCGGCCGTCGATCGAGAAGACGCAACCGAAGCGCCTGCCGGCCGCGACGTAGCTGATCTGGATCCGGTCTCCGGCGCGCACCACGGCTTGCTCGGTCAGGCGTTCGATCTGGCCTTCGACCAGGCGGTGGATCACCACTTGCGGCCGGAGCCCCTTGAGGCGGCTGTCGTCATCCGGGGAGGTCGGCACCAGCCAGATCAGCAGCGCGGCCGCTGCCAGCGCTGGCGCCGCGATCGCCACCCCCAGCCAGCGGCTCGCGCGCCGCGCCGGCGCTCCCTGCTCGGCGGCGCGCTGCCGGATCCGGTCGGCCATGGCCGCCGGGGGCAGGGCCGCCAGGATCTCGCGGTTGGAGGCCTCGAGCGCGGCCAACCGCTCCCGGCCATCGGGCTCGGACTCGAGCTGGCGGCGCGCTGCGGCCAGCTCGTCGGGTGGCAGCTCGCCCAGGGCGATGCGCTCGAGCAGCCAGTCCGGGGTGCGCTGCCGGCCGTCCATGCGATCCCTGCCTCCTCCGAGGGTCTGTCGGCCAGACCCTCTGCCGTCGAGGTATCCTCGACGGCATTCACCCGAGCAGCGCGAGCTCCTGGACGTGCGCGCGCAGCATGCGCAGCCGCTTGCGCACGCCCGACACCGAGAGCTTGGATTCGCGCGCCACCTCCTCCAGCGTCATGCCGTCGACCAGGTGCATCACGGCCATGGCGCGGGTCGAGACCGGCTCCCGGCCGAAGATACGCTCCAGCGCCAGCCGTGCCAGCGACTGCTGCTCGATGTCCCCGGCAGCGGCGATCCGGCACAGCACGTCGTCCTGCGGCTCCTCGGGTTTGCGCCGGATCGAGCGCAACCGGTTCAGGCAGACGTTGGTCGCGATCCGGTAGAGCAGCGACGATGGAGCGTCGCCTGTCAACCGATCCCGGTAACGCAACACCTGCACAAAGACATCCTGCATGGCGTCCAGTGCCCGTTGCTCATCGCCGAGCAGGCGACGACAGCGCCGCAGAACCATAGGCCCATAGCGCCGGTACAGCGCCTCGACGTCGACCGCCGCTGTGTCTTCGCCCAACAGTCTACAACACCACTGCGCCTCGAAAATGTCACCGCGCATTGGAAGCGATGGCTTTATCCATAGCGCAAGCAGGACCACGGTGAAAGCCGGTAGCGGCTTGAAGCGCGCCTTTCCCGGAGCTAACGTCAAGCTGCCATCACCAGAAGAGGTGACACCGTGAGCGTTTTCAAGACGTTGGAAGACCTGTTCAAGGGGCGCGACTTTTCCAAGCTGGACGACGCCGGGCGCGACCGCGCGGCCAAGGACATCGTCACCACCGCGGCGTTCGCGTCGTGCGCGGCGGTGGCGGCGCCGGTGCCGCTGTCCGACCTGTGGCTGGCCACGCCGGTCCACGTCGCGATGGTGCTCGGCGTGGGCCATGTCTATGGGCGCAAGCTCAACCGCAGCCAGGGCGTGCAGCTCTTCACCGAGCTGGCCGCGGCCGCCGGCGCCTCGATGGCGGCGCGTCGGCTGGGCATCGCGCTGGCCAAGGTGATCGTGCCGGTCGTGGGCGGCTGGATCATGCTGCCCTACGTGTTCTCGGTGACCTGGGCG
>JAFGSX010000177.1 GCA_016934455.1 Deltaproteobacteria bacterium | reverse complement strand
GGATCGTGGGGGATCTTCTCCATGATCGGCTTGCCGTTGCCGGGCGGGTTGACCAGCACCTCGAGCCCCTCGCTGTTGCTGGGATAGCGGCCGTACTGCACCCGGTACATGTCGAGGCCCTTGGCGATCTCGTACGCCTGCGAGCGCGCCGAGTCGGACTGCCCCTTGCTCAGCATGTTGACCGCGGCGATGCCGACGGCGGCCGCGATCATGCCGATCAGCGTGATCACCACCATGATCTCGATCAGGGTAAAACCACGGCGCTGACTTCTCCTGTTTCGCATCGCGTGCTCCCTCGTGCTCATGGGGTCACCGCCCCACGAATTGATTGAGTTGCAGGATCGGCATCAAGATCGACATCACGACGAACCCCACGCCGCCGCCCATGAGCAAGATCATCAACGGCTCGAGCAGCGTGGTCAGCATGCCGACCCGCATCTCGGTCTGCTGCTCGTAGCTCTCGGCGATCTTGAGCAGCATCGGCTCGAGCGCGCCCGAGCGCTCGCCGATGGCCACCATGTGCACCACGATCGGCGGGAACTGCTTGGAGCGGCGCAGCGGGTCGGCGATCGAGGCGCCCTCGCGCACCGCCTCGCGCACGTCGTCGATGGCCTTCCCGAGCACGACGTTGGTGACGATGTTCTTGACGATGTCGAGCGCGGTCAGCAGCGGCACGCCGGAGCTGAGCAGGGTGGCCAGGGTGCGGGAGAAGCGCGCGATCGCCAGCATGCGCACGATGGGCCCGAAGATCGGCGCCCGCAGCGAGAGCTGATCAAAGCGCATCCGACCCGACGGCGTCTTGAGGTAGCGCCGCCCCAGGAACACGCCGGCCAGGATCAGCGCCAGCAACAACCACCAGTAGTTGCTGACGATCTCCGAGCTGAAGATCAAGATCCGGGTCGGGATCGGAAGCTGCGCGTTGGCGTTCTTGAAGATCAGGGTGATGCGCGGGATGACGACCGCGAACAGGATGGCCAATATGCCGAGACCGACGATCACCATGATGATGGGATAGACCATGGTGCCGAGGATCTTCGAGCGCAGGCGCGACTGGCCCTCGGTGAAATCCGCCAGCCGGAACAGCACGACGTCGAGCGCGCCCGAGGACTCGCCGGCGCGCACCATGTTGATGAACAGGTTCGAGAAGACCTTGCGGTGCTCGGCGAGCGCGTCGGCCAGGCTGATGCCCTCGTTGACCTTCTGCTTGACCGTCGAATAAATGCGCTTGAGGCTGCGGTTCTCGACCTGATCGACCAGCGCCGTCAGCGCCTCGACCAGCGGGATGCCGGCGTTGGTCAGGGTGGCGAGCTGCCGCGTCGCCACCGCCACGTCCTGGATCGAGATGCGCTCGGGGATGAAGCGCGAGACGTCGACGTCGCGATCGAGGGCGCTCTTGATCTTGCCGCCCCGCCGCTTGTCGTTCTCGACGAACGCCTCGGTGAGGTAGATGCCGTCCTTGCGCAGTTGCGTGCGCAGGCTCTTGGGGCTGTCGGCCTCGCGCAGTCCCTTGACCGCGCTGCCCTTGTCGTCGAAGCCCTTGTACTCGAAAACTGGCATGGCGCTACGCCACCAGCATGTCGGCCCTTTGGTCCTCGGCCGTCACGCGGCACACCTCCTCGATCGTGGTCAGGCCGGTCAGCACCTTGTGCGCGCCATCCTCGCGCAGCGAGACCATGCCGTGCCGCATGGCCGCCCGCTTGATGGTCACGCTGTCGACGTTCTTCAGGATTAGCTGGCGCACCTCGTCGCTGATGGTCATCAGCTCGTAGATGCCGGAGCGCCCCTGGTAGCCGGTCTGACCGCAGCGCGGGCAACCCCGGGCGCGGTAGATGTCCGGCCGCCGCTCGCCGGGCTTGAGCTCGACGCCGATCTGCGCCAGCTCGGCGTCGCTCGGCGTGTAGGGCGCGCGGCAGTCGGCGCACAGCACACGCACCAGGCGCTGCGCCAGGATGCCGATCAGCGACGACGCCACCAGGAACGGCTCGACCTGCATGTCGACCAGGCGGGTGATGGCGCCGGCGGCGTCGTTGGTGTGCACCGTCGACAGCACCAGGTGGCCGGTGAGCGAGGCCTGGATCGCGATCTCGGCGGTCTCGCGGTCGCGGATCTCGCCGACCATGATGACGTCTGGATCCTGGCGCAAAAAAGAGCGCAGGCCGTTGGCAAAGGTGAGCTCGATCTTGGGGTTGACCTGCACCTGGCCCACGCCCTGGAGCTGGTACTCGACCGGATCCTCGATGGTGAGGATGTTGAGATCGGGCTTGTTGATCTTGGACAGACAGGCGTACAGCGTGGTGGTCTTGCCGGAGCCGGTCGGCCCGGTCACCAGGATGATGCCGTGGCTGCGCTCGATCAGCTCGTGCATGACCTGGAAGTTGCGCTCCGAAAAACCCAGGTCGGTCAGCTCGAGCAGCACTGAAGATCGATCGAGCAGGCGCATCACCACCCTTTCGCCAAACGAGGTCGGGATGGTGCTGACGCGGATATCGACGTCCTTGCCCGCGATCTTGATCCGGATGCGGCCGTCCTGCGGCAACCGTTTCTCGGCGATGTTGAGACCGGCCATGATCTTGACGCGGCTCAGGATCGACGCCTGAAACCGCTTGGGCGGCTTGATGATCTCGTACAGCACGCCGTCGATTCGAAAGCGCACCAGCAGCTCGCGCTCGAACGGCTCGATGTGGATGTCCGAGGCGCGCTCCTTGACCGCCTGGCTGAGCAGCGAGTTGACCAGTCGGATGATCGGCGCCTCGTCGTCGACCGCATCCAGCAAATCGGCGGGCTCCTCGAGATCCTGCGCCACCGCCTCCAGCGATTCCTCCTCCAGCTCGGCCACCGCCGCCTCGGCGTGGCCGGTGGCGCGGTCGTAGGCGCGGTTGATGGCGTGGACGATGGTCTCGCCGTCGGCGATGCAGAGATCGACCTCCTTGCCGAGCAACCGGCGCACATCGTCGAGCGCCGCGTAGTCGAGCGGATCGGCGCAGGCCACCAGCACCCGGCCGTCCTCCTCGCGCAGCGGCAGCACCTTGCTCGCCTTGGCAAAGGCGATCGGCACCGCGCGCACCAGCGCGTCGGGGATGGCGGTCGGCTCGATCGCGGTGGCCAGCGGAAGCTGCAGTTGCACGCTCAGCGCCAGGTTGACGTCCGAGATGGTGGTCGCCTTGGCCGCCACCAGCAGCTCGCCGATGCGATCGCCGCCCTTCTCCGCCTGCAGGTCGAGCAGCTCGCCCAGCTTGGAGACGCTAAGCCCGCAGCTCGCGACCAGGATCTCGCCCAGCGGCCGGCCGGCCATCTCGGCCAGATCGTCGCGCGGGGGCGCCAGCTCGACCGGGTTGGTGCTCGGCATCGACCGCGAGCGACCCTCGGTCGCCGGCGCCGAGCTGCGCGCCAGTTGCGAAAACCCGATCGGCCCCTCGCTCATTGCGGGCCCCCCTCCTCGGGCGGCGGCGGTGTCGGGCTCGGCCCCCCGGGCACCACCGGGTGGCGCAGCGCCGGCGCCACCCGGCCCTCCTCGCCGGTCGGCTGCAGAGCCGCACCCGACTGCTCGCCGCTGTCGCCGCCCTCGTCGATCGGCGGCGCGATGTCGATCGTGCTCTCGGACGGCGGCGTGACCAGGATCTCGTTGCCAAAGCCCGGTCCGCCGTTCTCGACCCGCATCATCTCGCGGCTGATCTGGCGCTTGAGCAGAGAGTAGGCGCCGGTCTTCTTGGCCCACTCGACCGGCACCTGGAAATCGTCCGCGCCCGAGTAGAAGTACTCGATGAACTCGCGGCGCTCGGCCAGCTTGCGCTCGTAGATGCGCCTGAAGTCCTCGTCGCCCTCGATGATGTAGGGAGTCAGCACCAGCAACAGGTTGCTCTTGCGCTTGTTGTCGCCGTGGGTCTTGAACAGCCAGCCCACGAGCGGGATGTCGCCCAGCAGCGGGATCTTGGTCTCGGTCTGGTCCTTGCGGTTGCTGATCAGGCCCCCCAGGATGACGGTCTGCTGGTCCCTGACCACGATCGTGGTCTTGGCATTGCGCTTGGTCGTCACCGGCTGCTTCTGGCCGTAGCCGACGTCGATGTACTCGCCCAGATCCGACACCTCCTGCTCGATCTCGAGCCGCACCTGCTTGTCCTCGCTCACGTGCGGAGTGACCGCGAACTTGAGCGCCACGTCCTGGCGCTGCACCGACACCATCGGAAAGTACGAGTAGGAGCCGGTGGTGCCGCCCGAGATGCTGCCGGCGAAGGGCACGTTCTGGCCGACCAGGATCTCGGCCTTCTCGTTGTCGGTGGTCAGGACGTGCGGCGTGCTCAACACGTCGACGTCGGCGTCCTTCTGCACCGCCTGCAGCACCGCGCCGAACGACGGCAGGCCGCCCGGCAGCACCGCCTCGGAGCCGGGCACGATGGGGCCGCGAAACGCCAGAAAGCCGAGAAACGCCGCCAGGTTGGTCGCGCTGACCGCCGACGACGAGCTGCCGCTGATGGCGCTGGTCGCGGCGCTGGTGCCAGCGCTGGAGATCAGCCCCTGGCCGCCCGGATTGGTGGCCAGGCCGTAGCCCTCGCCCAGGCCGGGCACCTCGGCCTTGTAGCCGCTGAACAGGTTGAGCCCGAGGTCGATCGTCTTGGACAGGCTGACCTCCATGATCACCGCCTCGACGAAGACCTGCGCCCGCCGCACGTCGAGCCGCTCGATCACCCGCTCCAGCCGCTTGTAGTCGCGGCCGGTGGCGACGATCACCAGCGAGTTGGTCGCCTTGTCAGCGGTCACCTTGACCTGGCCCTCGAACAGATCGGCCGAGGTGGCGGCAGCCCCCTTTGCCTTGGCCCCCTTCTGCGCCGCGCTCTGCGATCCCTGCGCCAGCGCGGTCAGCGTCTGCGCCGCCTCCTCGGCCACCGCGTTGCTCAGGAAATAGACGTGCACCTGAGGCGTACCCTCGCTCACCGGCACGTCGAGGATCTCGACGATCTCCTTGACCCGCTCGAAGCTGCGGCGCGAGGCGACCAGGATCAGCTTGTTGGTGCGCTCGTCGGCGATGGCCTTGCCCAGAACCACCATCTCCTCTTCGCTGCCGGCCTGGTCGGGCGAGGCGCCCGCCGGCGCCGCCCTCTTGGCGGTGATCGCGCCCGGGCTCTTGCCGCCCGCCTTGCCCGCATCGAACAACTGCGTGAGCTTCTGCGCGACGTCGGCGGCGGCGGCGTACTGGATGTCGATGATGTGCACCTGGTTGCTGACGCCCTCGACGTCGATCTTGTCGATGATCCTCTTCAGCCGCAAAATGTTGGAGCCCGAGTCCGACAGGATCAGCAGCGACGGCGGAAAGGTCTGGACGGTGGCGTCCTTGCTGATCATGCTCGAGATGACCTTGGACACCGAGTCGACGTCCAGGTGCGCGAGCTCGATCACGGTGGTCACCATCTCCTCGCCGTCCGGGATCACCTCGCCGTCCATCAGCGTCGGCAGCGTCTGCCGCACCGAGTCCTTGCGCTGATCGATCTTGTAGAACTTGCCGGTCGGGACCAGCGCCAGATTGTTGATCTCGAGCGCTGCCAAAAAGGCGCGGTAGGCGTCCTTGGTCGACACCGGCTTCTCGCACAGGATGGTGATCTTCTGGGTCTTGATGCGCTCGGGGATGATGAAGTTCATCTGGGTCAGCTTGGAGATCTGCTTGACCACGTCCATCAGGTCGGCCTTGTCGAAGTTGAAATAGCCCTTGCCCCTGGCAAAGCGGGCCGCGCCGTCGACCTCCTCGGCGCGCAGCGACTCCCTCTCCCTGGCCGCCCCTTTCTTGGCATCGCCTCCCGTCTTGGCCGCGGCTCCGCCCTTGGCCGCGGCTCCGCCCTTGGCCGCACCGCCACCCTTGGCCGCACCGCCGCCCTTGGCCGACTCGCTGCTCCCGGCCTTGGCATCATCGCCCGCTTTTTCAGCGGTCGCCGCCGGCGCGGCCACCATCGGATTGGGCGCCGCAGCGGGCGCCCTTCTGGCGGACGCGGACGAACCGCGGTTGCGCAGGACGGGGACCCGTCCGGCCGGCGTCGCTTCCTTCTCCTCGGCGGGCGCGTCCTCCTTCTCCTCCTGGGCGACAGCGGCCGGGGCGAGAAACAGCGTGGTGACGATGGGCGAGAGCAGCAGTGTTCGGAGCGACATGGATGCCTCGTCTGCGGCCGGCTACGGCACGATCCGGTAGTCCAGGGTCTCTGGTTTGCCGCGCCGGACCACGTCGACGGTGACCTGTTTCGAGTCCTTGAGCTTGTTGTAGATCTCGAGCGCCTTGTCCGGGCTCGAGAGATCGTAACCGTTGATCCTGGTGACGACGTCGCCGTTCTGGATCCCGATCTTCGAGTACAGGCTGCCGGGCCGGATCGAGAACAGCTTGAAGCCATTGGCCTTGCCGTCCTGGAAGTTGGGCACGATGCGCGCCTGGGTCGCGATCGAGTTGAGGTTGGCCAGCGTGGCGTCGATCTCGCTCTGCGCCACCTCGTAGGAGTTGTTGTTGATCTTGCGGATCCCCTCGCCGGTCGGCCCCTTGGACGCGCTGCCGCCGCTCGACACCGCGGCCACGACCGGCGGCGCGTTGGCCGGCTCGGCGCCCAACTCGAGGTACTCCTTGCGGTTGGTGCTCTCGTTGATGACCACCACCCGGTCGACGTCGATCTCGATGATGCGGGCCTGGTCGAGCAGACGGTTGCACGGCACCGGCGTCGGGACGCTGCGCACGACCACCGGGCCTTCCTCGTCGCCCGAGCTCGGGGTCGGCTGCGGCCGCTGCTCGCTGCCGGCCGGGCAGTCGTTGATCGAGTACATGTCGGTCGACTGAGAGCTGAGGTCGATGATGGTCGCCAGCGACCACTCGGGAACGGTGAACACCGAGGTGTTGACCAGCTTGGCGCGCAGCGACGACGGCACCGGATCGGAGTCGAGATCGATGACCGCCTCGGGCTGCGGCTCGGCATCGGCCTCGACCACGATTTCGCGCTTGGCCGCGAAGATGTTGCGGTCGTTGGCCTCGGAGTAGTCGCGGACATCGACCGACTCGGCCCTGGGCCGCGGCTTGGCGGTCTGGGCCGCTACGGTCGGCAGCGGCGGTGACAGGAAGTAGCCGATGAACTGGTTGACCGCGCGCGCCCCGAGAAAAGCGGCCGCCGCGATGAAGAGGTAGTTGACCAGAAAGAAATAGCGCTTGATGAGAGATTGCACGGTTTGCACCCTACCGATGCCACGAATAGCAACCGGCGGGCCAAGAGAATTATTCGACTAATCAATAAGTTAAGTAGTGTACAGGAGATCTTGTTCGGCCACTTTGGCAAGGCCGAAGGCTCGATCGGGACCGACTTGCCACTTTGTCACTACTGGTCTTTGTCTTCCTCGGCCACGCGCGCCGCCTCGCGCTCGTCATCGTCGTAGCTGGTGCCCTCGACCACATCGTTGACCGACGGGAAACGGGTGATCTCTGGCCGGGCGATGCGCCAGGCCTGCTGCACGATCCACGACAGCGAGCGGTCCTGGCGGTTGGCCTCGTTCTGGATCTCCTTCAGCATCTCGACCGGGAAGTAGAGGCTCTGCTTGCGCTTGTCTGTAGGTTTTGGCATCGCACACCCTCCGGCTCGCCAGCGCGGCGAAGGCGACAGCGACCCACATGGTACGATACACACCCACGGCTGTCAAAATCGCGATAATCGTGGAGAAGCCGTCGCCCCGTCTCCCTGGCGCGATCGCAGGGACGTGCTAGCATGAGGCTCATGCGGATACGATCGCCACTGGCCTTGCTCGCCATCGTGCTCGGCTGCGGTCTCGGCTGCGCCATGTGCGAGGACGACGATCTGGGGCGGCTGCGACCCAAGCTCGAGTTCGATCCGCCGGCGCTGGCCTACGGCCCGCGCGCGATCGGGGTCGGCCACCTGCTGACGACGCGGGCGCTGTCGCGCGGCAGCGCCGACCTGCAGATCGTCGGCGTGCGCCTCGATCCGCCGGACCAACCCTTCGTCGTCAACGCCTACCCCGACTTCCTCAAGGTCGGCGCCACGGGCGAGGTGGTCGTCACCTTTTCTCCGGGCGCCCGCGGCCAGTACAGCGCCGACGCGGTGTTCACGATCAACGTCGACACCGACAACGAGGTGCGGTTGCCGCTGACCGGCGAGGTCGGCCCGCCCCGGATCGAGGTGCTGCCGCCCGGGCTCGACTTCGGGCGCGTCAACCAGGACGTCGGGCGCACGTTGCCGCTGCGCATCACCAATGTCGGCGGCGACTGGCTCGACGTCACCGGGCTCTCCTTTGCCAGTTCGACCGACGAGTTCAGCGCGCTGGACGCCACCTCCACCATCGACCACGACCTGGCGCCCGGCGACTACTGGACGCAGCTCGTCAAATACGCGCCGCTCGATCTCGGCGCCGATCAGAACACGCTGCGCATCGTCTCCAACGCCGAGAACGGGCCGACCACCGACGTGCCTCTGACCGCGCTGGCCAACCTGTCGCCGGTCGCCTTCGCCTTCGAGATCAACTCGCACCTGAGCGAGCTGTCGGTCGACCCCGACGTCGAGCTGACGCTCAGCTCCGAGGGCACCTATGACCCCGAGGGCGAGCAACCGCTGTCGCTCTACTGGCAGATCATCGAGAAGCCGCCGGGCGCCAACGTGGTGTTGCCCGCCAACGAGCGCGACACGCCGCAGACGCACATCGCGCCCAAGCTGGTCGGCGACTACCGGGTGCGGCTGCTGGCCACCGACCCGGGCGGGGCACAGGGGCACGCCGACGTCGTCATCCACGCCATTCGCGACCTGGTGGTGCGGCTGCGCTGGGAGACCGCTGCCGGCGCGCTGTGCACCACCCAGTCGGCCGAACACTGCGAGGAGCTGCAGCGGACGGACATCGCGGAGTGGCAGCGCATCTGCTGCGGCCAGACCGATCTCGACCTGCACCTGGTGCGTCCGGACGGCGACGTGGGCGACTACTACGGCACCTGCCCGGATCGCGCCTGCAGCGCCTGCGCCCCCCAGGCCACCTGCGGCTGCCCGACGGGCCAGGGCGATTGCAGCGCCTTCGTCAACTACTGCGGCTGCCTGGTCGAGGGCGACGCGCGCTGCGCCGCCTGCCGCTCGGATGGCGACGACTGCGCCTACCCCAACCGCAGGCCCGACTGGGGCCTCGCCTCCGACCCGCTCGACGACCCGCGGCTCGACGTCGACGACGTGCGCGGCCAGGGCCCGGAGATCATCAGCCTCAACGGCCCGGTCGACGGCAATTACAAGGTCTACGTGCACTTCTGCAACGACCGCATCGGCGAGCCCAGCGACGCCACGGTCGAGGTCTTCGTCAAGGGCGTGCTGCGCTGGACCGCCGGGCCGCAGCGGCTCGACGTCTCCCTGCACCAAGATCTGTGGCTGGCGGCGATCCTGACCAAGACCGGCGAGAACTGGAACGCGACCCTGCCGCAGGCGGTGACGCAGGCGCCGGACGGTCTGTGCACGATGCAGTAATTTTATAGCTTGTTGAGGGCGCGCGGAGCAGGCGCTTTACCGGGCAACGCGGTCCCCGGAGCCGAACCCTTCCGGGTCGTTTCCGGCCGCGGGTCTTTGTTGGTCTGGGCGGTCTCGGTGGGTCGCTGCGCAGGCGCGCTCTTGCCCAGCAGCAGGTCGAAATCAGAGGCCACGATCAGCAGCGGCAGCTCCCCGCCCAGCGCCGGCATCGCGATGCCCATCCCCACCATCACCACCGCTGCTCCGATCCACTTTTTCATCGCTGCACCTGACCCTGTCCTGAGTCGACGGTTGGCCATCACTTGCACGAGGGTAGGTCATTGACCCCCGGGTACTGGGCAATCTGGTCGCGCGCCAGCTTCCAGGCCTGCTGCATGATCCAGGAGAGCGGACGCTCCTGGCGCTCGGCCTCGTGGTTCATCTCGTCCAGCATCTCGACCGGAAAGTACAGGCTTTGCTTGCGTTTTCCGTTCTCGTTCATGGCTCCCTCCGACCGTTGCTGACCCCTCTGTCGTGGTCTCACGGTGGGTGAGTGTGCGATGCTGGAGCCAGTCTGAGGCCAAATCGCACCAAGGTCAAAATTTCGGCTAAAATTTGCTAAAATTGATGCAAATTAATCTTCCAATACCCTGTAAATAAATATTTTTTACAGAAAACCGCATCCGTTAGCGGAGCGCCACGGTAGCACGCGACGCACGCCGCGACTTCAATCAGAAACGGGGTTCTTTGGGCCAGGCCACAGCGACGCCGAGCTGGCGTCGACCCGGCGCCGGCCGTCGCGGCCAGCCTGATCGCTGCGGGTGGCGTAGCAGTAAATGCAGCCGAGCGAGCAGGTGTCGTAGGCGCCGATGTCCTTGGACGCGCTGCACAGGCAACCGGGCCGGGTCGGTCGCGGCAGCGCGACCAAATCGCGATCGCCGGTCACGCTGCGCACCCAGCCGACGTCGATGCAGCCGGCGGGTCGGATGAACAGCGCCGGCTCGCAGCACGAGACCACGTCGATGCCAAGGCGGGCTCCGATCGCGGCCAGCCGGCGGCCCAGCGCGCGCTGCTCGTCGATGTCGACCGCCTCGACCCGGACCCCGGTCCGGGCCAGATCGGCCAGCCGGCGCGCGGTCTTGCGATAGTCGACGTCGACGAAGCTGAGGTGGCAGACGGCGGTGGCGCCGGCCAGCCTCTCGGCGATGCGGCCAAAGCTGTCCTCGTGAAAGGAGAGCGGCGTCAGCGACGAGACCACGATCGGGTCGTAGCGCCAGTGGATCGGCCGCGGGCCGCGGTCCGCGGCCAGCCGCTGCACCTCCTCTGCAGCGCGTTGCCAGGGCGGCGTGCGCGGGTCGAGCTGACGCGGGTAGCCGGTGATCGTCACCAGCCACAGCGCGGGCCCGCAGCGGTCCTCGATCTCGTCGAGATGGCAGCGCAGCGGCCGCGGCCAGCGGGTCCAGAACACGATGGCGGCCACGCTGTCGCGCTGCAGTGACACCCGCTCGACCTGCGTTGAATTGAACGGGTTGACGATCTCGCAGAATCCGGCGCGCAGGCGCGCCATCAGCCAGCGGGCGTGGAGCGCCGGTACGTCGCTGCGGCGCGAGCAGCTTATGATCTGCGGCATGGCGCCGATTGTAGCCAAGTGCGAGGCGGTCGTGCAGGTGCTCGCGACGAGAAAGGGATCAGCGGTCGGGGATGTAGTCGTAGCGATCGCGGCGCTCCTCGCTGTGCGTGGCCAGCCGCGTGCCCAGGATGCAGGTCAAAAGAAAGAAGACGGTCAATCCCAGGAGGCTCCCCATGGCTGCTCTCTCCTTTCGCCCGATAGACACAGCAAGAGGGGTGCCATGGAAAAAATAGGCTCTGGACACGGCGCAACCAGTCGAAATAACTGCTCTGTCAAAAAGACGTGACGTCGATCAACCGCCACAAAACTATGACAGCGAGGTCACTGATGCGAATCGACAGCAGCAGAAAGCCAGCACCGGGGCCATCCGCCGCGCGGCATGCGGTGCCGATATCTCAGAACAGGGGGAGATAGCGCTTGAGCTCGTAGTCGGTCACCTGGATGCGGTACTGGTCCCACTCGATCTTCTTGTTGTGGATGAACTTGTCGAAGATGTGGTCGCCCAGCGTCTCGCGCAGCAGCGCGCTCTTCTCGGCCAGCAGGATCGCCTCGTACAGGTTGCCGGGCAGCGTCGCGATCTCGAGATCGCCGCGCTTCTTGTCGTCGAGGTGAAAGATGTCCTTCTCGACCGGCGGGGGGAGCTGGTAGCCCTGATCGATGCCGCGCAGGCCGGCTGCCAACATGCAGGCGAAAGAGAGATAGGGGTTGCACACCGGGTCGGGCGAGCGCAGCTCGCAGCGCGCCGAGTTCTCCTTGTTGACCCGCATCCGCGGCACCCGCACCAGCGTCGAACGGTTCTTCTGTCCCCAGCAGATGTAGGCGGGCGCCTCGTAGCCCGGCACCAGCCGCTTGTAGCTGTTGACCGTCTGGTTGAGCACCAGCGTGATCTCGCGGATGTGCCTGAGCAGCCCGGCGATGTAGGAGCGCGCCAGCGGCGACAGGTTGTAGGGATCGGTGGCGTCGTAGAACAGGTTTTTGTCGCCTTCGAACAGCGACTGGTGGGTATGCATGCCGCTGCCGTTCTGGCCGAACAGCGGCTTGGGCAGAAAGGTGGCAAAGGCGTCGTTCTCGCGCGCGATCTCCTTGGTCAGGTAGCGCACGATCATGACCGTGTCGGCCATGCGCAGGCCGTCCATGTAGCGCACGTCGATCTCGTGCTGGGAGGGCGCCACCTCGTGGTGCGAGTACTCGCAGCGCACTCCCATCGACTCGAGCGCCTTGACGGTCTTCTGCCGCAGCAGCGTGCCGCGATTGATCAGCGAGGCGTCGAAGTAGCCGGTGCTGTCGAACAGCTCCAGGGTCTGCTGGCTGCCAAAGTAGAAATACTCCAGCTCGGCGCCGACGTTGAACCTCCAGCCGCGACCGGCGAGCTGCTCGAGCGCCCGCTTGAGCACCTGCCGCGAGTCGCCCGGGTACGGCTCGCCCTCGGGCGTCACCAGGTCGCAGAACATCTGCGCCAGCCGCTCGCCGCCGTGGTTGACCGGCAGCTCGGCAAAGGTCACCGGGTCCGGGATCGCCATCAGGTCGCTCTCCTCGATGCGGGCGAAGCCCTCGACCGAGGAGCCGTCGAAGCCGAGACCGTGGTCGAGCGCGTCCTCGAGCTCGCCGCGCGCGATCTCGATGCCCTTGAGCTGGCCGATGATGTCGATGAACCAGACCCAGATGCCGGTGATGCCGCGCTCGCGCACCCGCCGCAGCACACCCTCCTTGAGATCGCTCTTGGTGTCGGCCATCGCGCGCTCCTGTCGCCCTGTTTGCCACTCGGACGTCGACATAGCACATTGTCCAGCCCTGCCATATTGGTATAGTGGCGGCCATGGCGCGCAACGCCCACCTCCTGGCCGGCCGGCCGATCTACTTTCCATTTCTGAGCGGCGTGCTCGAGTACGACTGCGCGTCGTGCACCGCGCCCTGCTGCCGCGGCGCCCAGCTCGGCATCGGCCGCAGCCGCGAGCTGGTGGCGCTGCTCTCGATCTCGCCCGCGCTCGCGCTGTGCGCCGCGCCCGAGTTCGCCAGCTCGCCGATGCCGGCTCTGCAGAGCCCGATCGACGCCTGCTGGTTTTTGGACCAGCGCAACCGCTGCCGCCTCGAGTGGGCGGTCGGACGCGAGAACAAACCGGCGAGCTGCCGGCTGTTCCCGTTTCACCAGGTGCGCGGTTGCGGCGAGTACCTGGTGGTCATGCCGCACTTCCTGTGCCCGCTGACGATCGCTGACGTGCCGCACACCGCCGGCCACACCAGCCACGACGAGATCTGCCTCGAGATGCACCGCGCCGGCGTGCCGCGCGACGGTCACCTGCGCATACCCGAGCCGCCGGACATGCCCTGGCACGCCGCGATCCCGCTCGAGCGCCGGATCCGCGACGTCAGCGCGCGCCACCTCGACGACGCCGATTACCTGGAGTACGCGCAGGAGCAGGAGTTCATCACGCACGGCGTCATGGGCGAGACCTTCGCCTCCGGCAACGTGGCCCGCCTGCGCGACGCCTCGGTCAAGCTGCTGTCTTCGCCCAACCCGCCGTCGATGCGCACGGTGCGCATGCTGGTCGCGCTGACGCCCTACCTGCGGCTGCGCGGCGCCGAGGTGCCGCGCCGCTCCATGCCCTACGTGCTGACCGCGCTGGCGGTCCTGCTGGGCACCATCGAGTCCATCCCGGGCACGCGGATCACGCTGCGCGCGATCGTACAGCTCTTCGAGCACCGGCTGCCGCTGCTGTACCTGCTGGGGCACCTGGCCGAGACGCCGCGGCTGCAGTCCGGCTACACCGCCGATCAGCTCCTGCGGGGGCTGCCGCACTACAGCGAGGTGTTCTCGCGGCTGCTGCGGGAGGTCGAGCACAATCCCGAGCGTTCCCGCCCGCGCTCGCTCGCCCACATCATCGCCGAGGACCCCGAGGTCAAGGTGCCGCTGCGGCCCGAGGTGGTGGCGGCGCTGTGGCGCCTGGGGCGCTTTCTGGCAGATGCCGGCACCTTTGCACCGCCGTAACCCCGGAGGTCCATCATTCGCGAAGTGTATGGCAAGACCACCGGCCTCAAGCCGTCGCAGCGTCAACGCCTGGAGAGACTGCAGACCCGCCGCGTCCACCCGCGCGCCGCGGCGACCCCCGAGTTCGCCCGCAGTCTGACCGAGATCGCTGACGAGATAGGCCGCACGGTCGGGGCGCTGGTGGCGCGCAGCGGCCGCGTCGAGCACGTGGCGGTGGGCGACGCGACGCGGCTGTGGCTGCCCGACATCGGACGCCTGCGCGCCGGCACGGTTCGCCTGCGCGGTCTGCGCCTGATCGTCGCCGCGCTGGCGCGCGAGGATCAGCCGTTGAACATCCAGCAGGATCTGCTGACCGATCTGCAGCGGTTGCAGCTCGACGCGGTGGTCGTCGTCGAGGCGCTCGCCGGCGGCTTCACCGGGCGCGCCGCGCTGGCTCACCTGCTGCCGCCCAACCCGCGCGGCGAGCGCACCCGGGTGATCCCGCACCCGCACGCGGCGGCGCTGCGCGACGACGATTTTCTCGAGTTCATCGCCGCGCTCGAGAGCGAGCTCTATCGCACCGTCGACGAGGCCCGCGCCCCCGAGCGCAGAGACGTGCCGGGCGAACGCGCGGTGCTGGTCGGCATCTACAGCACGCCGCGAGCCGAGGCCGAGCGCTCGATGGCCGAGCTGGAGCAACTGGCGCGATCGGCCGGCGTGCATGTCGTCGACCAGCAGGTGCAGTTGCGCAAGCAGCTCGATCCGCGCACGCTGCTCGGCAAGGGCAAGCTCGAGGAGGTCTGCCTGGCCGCGCTGCAGCAGGGCGCCGACCTGCTGATCTTCGACGCGGCGCTGCGGCCGTCGCAGCTCAAGCACGTCACCGACATCACAGACCTCAAGGTCATCGACCGGGCGATGCTGATCCTCGACATCTTCGGCAAGCGCGCCCGCTCGCTCGACGGCAAGCTGCAGGTCGAGCTGGCGCAGCTTCGCTACTCGCTGCCGCGGCTGGCCACGCGCCAGACCGGATTGAGCCGCCTGACCGGAGGCATCGACGGCCGCGGCCCGGGCGAGACGCGGCTCGAGATCGACCGCCGGCGCGCCAAGGACCGCATCCGCCGGCTGGAGAAGGAGATCGAGCACCTGTCGCGCCGCCGGCAGGAGCGGCGCAAGCGGCGCAACCTGCGCGGGTTGCCGGTGATCTCGATCGTCGGCTACACCAACGCCGGCAAGTCGACGCTGATCAACGCCCTGACCGAGAGCACGGTCGAGGTCGAGGACCGCATGTTCTCGACGCTCGATCCGACCAGCCGCCGGCTGCGCTTTCCGCGCGAGCGCGAGGTGATCATCACCGACACGGTCGGCTTCATCCGCGACCTGCCGTCCGATCTGATCAACGCCTTTCGCGCCACTCTCGAGGAGCTGGACGACGCGGACCTGCTGTGGCACGTGGTCGACATCACCGATCCGCACATCATCGAGCAGGTGCGCTCGGTCGAGCAGACTCTGGAGTCGCTCGGGCTGGAGCAGAAGCCGCGGCTGGTGGTGCTCAACAAGGCCGACCGGGTCACCGGCTTCGAACAGTCGGTGCGCGCGCGCGGGTTCGACGCCGTGGTCTGCAGCGCGCTCGCCGGCAGCGGCTTCGAGCGCCTGCTCAACCGGTCGGCCGAGATCCTGTTCCGCGAGTCGGTGCTGACCGACGGCGCGCCCTGGGCCGAGGAGCCGGGTGCGGTCACGCGCCCACCCTCGGCGCAGGACTTCGCCCACCTGCTGGCGTGACCGCGCCTTCACGTTGGGGGCGACCGGTGTTATGGTCCCAGGCCAGTGCGCTGCCAGGGAGCGCGGATGGACGAAGACTTTTCGCTCGCCGTTTACATCAAACGCGGGCTGGCCCTGCTCGCCGGCTTGATAGTCGGCGTGGTGCTCATCTACCTGCTGGTGGGGCTCACCGCGCCGTCGCGCCGCCAGGAGGCGCCGGCGATCGATGCCAAGAGCATGGCGGCGACTGCGCTCGAGGCGACCATCGGTTCCGCTGCCGTGCCCAAGGCCAACACCGGCGAGGAGCATTTTTTTCAGCGCTGCGTGGGATGCCACGGCGCGGACGGCCGCGGCAACGGCCCCTGGGCGCGGCTGCTCACCAGCGCGCCGCGCGACCTCATGCACGGTCCCTACTGGCTGCGCACCACGGCGGCCGGCGGCGCGGACAAGGCCGATGGCAAAGGCAAGGGCGACCGGGAGGGCAGACGCGCCGACAGTAGCCGGAGCACTGCGCCGTCGCGGCAAGACGTCAAGCTGGTCATCGACAACGGCATCCCGGGCACCGCCATGCCGGGCTTTGAAAAGGCGCTCACCGACAAGAAGGCCGGTATCAGTGGCGTCGACCTGATTGCAGACTACCTGTTCGCCAAGGCGCGCTACCTCAGAAAGCCGGGCACCCCGATCGAGATCGTCGAGCAGGCCACGGGCGAGGGGTGGGAGATCGAAGCCGGCAAGGCGGTGTACGACGCGCTCAAGTGCGCCGATTGCCACGGGCCGGCCGGCTACGGGGACGGCCCCAACGCCGGCGCGCTCAAGGACGGGCGCGGCATGCCGGTCCGGGTGCCCGACCTGACCGAGCCCTGGGACTTCAGGCGCGGCTTCGAGCCCAAGCACATCTGGCTCACGCTCGAGCTCGGCCTCGACGGCAAGTACATGCCGTCGCTGCTCGACAAGTGCAGCTCGGGCGATCGGCTGGCGCTGGCCGTGTACGTGGCCAAGGGTCTGCCGCGGACGAAATTCTCGTCCAAGGAGATGCAGCAGGCGCGGGAGCGCAAGGGCGCCGCGCACCAGGGCGCCAACCTGGTCAGCATCATGGGCTGCGGCCGCTGCCACACGCCCTTCGACGATCAGGGGTTGCCGCTGGCCGGGCTCACCATGGCCGGTGGCGTCGAGGTCCATACCCCGCGCGGCGTCCACCTGAGCGCCAACCTGACGCCGGACAAGCAGGACGGTCTCGGTGATCGCAAGGAGGAGCTGGTGGTCCGGGCGCTGCGCGAGGGCGTCGCGGCCGACGGCCACCCCATCGACCTGTCGGCGATGCCCTGGACCTGGTTTAGCAAGCTGACCACGGCGGACGCCAACGCGATCGTCACCCATCTGGGCTCGCTCAAGCCGGTGTCGCTCAAGATCGACAAACCGGACGACGGCGGCGAGCGACCCTCGCGCTTCTCGCTGCTGTTCGGCAGCGGTGATCTCGCGGTGTGGCTCAAGACCGCCAAGGGCGTGAGCGCGGTTCAGCCCGAGGGCGACACGGCCGCGGGCGACGACGCGGTGGCGGAGCGGGGCGAGCCCGGCGACAGGGGTGAGCCGGCCAAGCCCGGCGCCGCGGAGGAAACCGGCAGCGGAGACCAGACCGCCGCGGACGACAAGAGCGCCGGCAAGGGCACCGAGCCCGAGGAAAAGAGGCCAGACAAGCTCGGCTCGACGGAGGGGGCGGGCGGCCAGGACGTCGACGACGAGGACAGCGCCCTGCTCAACACGCCCGAGGGCAGGCTGGCCATGGCCAAGGTTCGCTACGACGAGGCGCGGCAGCGGCTAAACGAGGCGGCGGCGAGCTTTGCCCGCGCCGAGGCCGAATACAAGAAGGCCAAGGAGGAGCTGGTCGGCGACAAAAAGAAGGGCAAGAGGAGCAGGTCCGGCGACCGGGGCGACAGGAGGAGCAAGAAGAGATCGGGGTCCAAGAAATCCGACGGCGAGCCCAAAAAGGAACCCGCCAAGAAAAGCTCCTATTACGACGAAGATGACGAGTGACCCATGGACGACGAATCACCGCGCTACTGGATGTGGGCGACCATTGGCCTGGGCGCAGGCCTGGTGCTGGCGCTGCTGATGGTCGTCACCGGCACGCCGCACTGCGGCTGCAATCCGTCGGTGCGCACCGCCGAGGACGATCTCTCGACCATGCCCGAGTTGCCCAACAAGGTGGACAAGGACAAGCTGGCCAATGCCCAGCGCGGGCAGTACCTGGCCACCGTCGCCGGCTGCGCCTCCTGCCACACCCCGACCGATCCGCTGACCGGCCCCTCGGCGGCCGACGGCCTGGTCGGCGGTGTGCTGCTGCGGTCCAAGGCCTTTGGCACGCTCTATTCGGCCAACCTGACACCGGCGGTGTCGGGCATCGGCGACAACGAGGGCGACTACACGCGCCTGCTCGGCGCGCTGCGCGGCGGGCTCTCGACGCATGGCTACACCATGCACCCGGCTGCCATGCCGTGGCACCTGATCGGCCGGGCCGACACCGAGGAGCTAGACTGCATCTTCGCCTACCTCGAATACGCCAAGGCGACCGCGCGCGCCGTGCCCGAGCGCGGCGCGCCGGGCAAGGGCGAGCCTCCGGGCATCTGGATGGGGCTCGGCAGGGTCACACCGCGGGCCAAGTAGCGCGCCGGCCTCTCCCGGCGATCAGCCCGCGGGTTGCTGTCTCGACTCGCGCCGGATGAAGGAAGCGACGATGCCGGCGGTCAGCGCCAGCAGGACGAACAGCAGCGAATAGACCGTCGGGATCTTGAGCACCGTGTGCAGCAGCATCTTGACGCCGATCAGGGCCAGGATGGCGGCCAGCGAGTACTGCAGGTGGCGGAACTGCTGGATCATGCTGGCCAGCACGAAGTAGAGCGAGCGCAGGCCGAGGATGGCGAAGACGTTGGACGTCATCACGATGAACGAGTTGGTGGTGATCGCCAGCACCGCCGGCACCGAGTCGACGGCGAACACGACGTCGGTCAACTCGATGGTCAACAGCACGACGAAGAGCAAGGTGACCTTGCGACGTCCGTCTTCGCGCACGAAAAAACGCTGCTCGTGCTGACCGCCCGCCACCGGCAAAAAGCGCCGCAGCCACTGGACGATGCGGCTCTTCTCGGGATCCTTCTCGCCCCCGTCGGGGCGCAGCAGGCGCAGGCCGGTGATCACCAGGTAGGCGCCGAAGGGATAGAACAGCCAGTCGAAGCGCTGGAACAGATAGGCGCCGCCCAGGATCATGATGCCGCGGGTGACGATCGCGCCCAGGATGCCCCAGTAGAGCACCCGGTGCTGGTAGACCGGCGCCACCGCGAAATGGCGGAAGATGACCGCCATCACGAAGATGTTGTCTATGCTGAGCGACTTCTCGAGCACGTAGCCGGTGAGATAGAGCATCACCGCCTCGCCGCCCTCGAGCAGCGCCCCTTCCCCCTCGGCGACGTGGGCGCCGAACCAGTGGTGCTCGTAGATGAAGTAGATGGCGATGGTGAAGGCGAGGCCGACGCCGATCCAGAGCACGGTCCAGCCGATCGCCTCGCGCAGCTTGATCGCGTGCAGGTGGCGGTGAAAGACGCCGAGATCGATCGCCAGCAGGAGGCAGATCAGAGCGACGAACCCGATCCAGAGCCAGATCATGGGTGCTAGCGAATCACCTGCGCGATCTCACCGCAACCGGCGTCCGGGTGAGAACCGCTAGGCCTCGAGCTCCAGCTTGACCGACCCCGGCTCGTGCACGTGGATCTTGAAGGTGTCGACCACGGTCTCGCCCTTGCACTCGGCGCTCAGGGCGAAGGTCCAGTCGCCCGGCGTGTCGACGATCATGCGGTAGATGCCGTTCTTGTGCGGTGTGAACTCGTAACCGGGCTGGCCGCCGCCGAGCAATGCAAAGGCCTTGATCTTGTAGTCGGCCGGGTAGCGGACGCGGAACTCCTGACCCGCCCGGATGCCATCGCCCTGGGCGAGGTCGGTTCGGTTCTCGAGCACCTCGCCGCGCCGCACCCTGGGCAAGAACGCGGGCGCCCGGTCGAGAATCTGCAGCATCACCTCCAGCGGGTAGACGTGCGTGATCGGGGCATTGCCCATCTCGCCCAGCATCTTCTTCACCTGGTCGGTGCGCGTGAAGCCGAGCAGGGTATGCGCGGTCTGCTCGATGATCTCATCGCGATCGAGCCCGCGGCGCTGCCAGTGGTCGGCCAGCTTGACCATGTGGATGGCGCCCTGAATCGAACCGAGCCGTTCGATCTGGCTGGCATCGAGCGTCGGATCGAAACGGTCGCCCTGGGGCGAGGTGAATGCGTTGCGCTTGTCCTCGTCGCCGATGAGCATGCGCGACGCCTGCAGACCGCGATCCTCGGCGTCGGGCTCGAGCGCCTGCATCCCGTCCGCCTGCTCCAGCTCTTCCAGCTCATCGATGCCCTCGACCTTCCACTCCTGGTCGAGACCGGCGCCCTTGCTCTGCGCGCGGGCGGCCGCCCGCCGGCCGCCTTCGGACTGGCCGCGCCGCGTTTCGCCCGAGCGCTGGCTCGAGCGCTGACCGCCGGTGCGCAGGTTGCCGCGCCGGCTCTTGCCCGCGCTGCCCGGGCCCGGCCTGGGGGCGGACGTGCCCCGCCGCGGCTGCGAGCTCGACTTGATCAGCGACAGCTTGTCGGCCGCCTTGTTGAGCTGGCGGCGATCGGCCTGCTTCTGCGTTTTCAGCTCGGTCGTCTTGCATGGCTGGCTGCTGCCGCCGCTCTGCGCGCCGTCTGCCGCACCCCCGCCCGTGCGCGCCGGCTGAGCCGCTCCGGGTTTCTCCGCTCCCGCGGCGCCCGTCGGCGGCGCCATCTGCGGCAGGTTGCCGGTCTGGGTCGTAGTGCGCTGGATGCCGCTCATGATCGCCTCCTCGCCACTCATGTTCGCCCCGCGCCCCGCGCGGCGTCAAGGCGACCTGCCCTGCCCCGCACGCGCCGAGTTTGACACCTGGCGGCAACGGCCGTTACAGTGACGGGCTCTCGACGAGCTTGGGGGCGGGTCTTGCTCTCGTCGGGGAAACGGACCGTGGTGCAACGCGCTCTCCATTTCGAGCCCTTTGGCGGCGCCTCCGGCGACATGATCCTCGCCGCGCTCGTCGATCTCGGCGTCCCGATAGACGCCGTCGACAGTGCGCTGGCCGCGGTCGGGCTCGGCGACCTGCGCCTGGCGGTCGAGCCGACGCGGCGCGCGGGCATCGCAGCGCTGCATGCGCGCTTCGTCGACGCCCACGGCGAACCGGTGGATCCCCTCGAGCGCGGTGGTGCGCACGCCGGCCACGGGGATGGTCACGATCACACGCCCTGGCCGCAACTGCGCCGCCAGATCCAGCAGTCCTCGCTGGCGAGTGAGGTGCGCAACCGCGCGCTGCGCATCTTCGAGCGGCTGGCCGCGGCCGAGGCGCAGGTGCACGGGGTCGAGATCGAACGGGTCGAGTTGCACGAGGTCGGCGGCGTCGACTCGATCGCCGACGTGGTCGGCATCGCGGCCGCCGTCGAGCACCTCGGCGTCCAGCGCATCACCTGCGATCCGATCCCTCTCGGCGGACTGGCGATCGACGTCGCGCACGGCTGCCTGCCGGCGCCGGCACCGGCGGCGGTCCAGATCTGCCTCGGCGTGCCCGTGCGCGGCATCGAGGTGGATTACGAGTGCACGACACCCACCGGAGCGGCGGCGCTGACCGCGCTTGCCACCGGGTTCGGCCCGCTGCCCAGCGGCACGCTGCGCGGAGTCGGCATCGGCGCCGGTCGCCGCGACCCGGCCGCGCGCGCCAACGTGCTGCGCGCCCTCGTGCTCGACGCAGATCGGCTGGACGACACTGCAGCCCGCGGCGACCTGGTCGAGATCAGCGTCAACCTCGACGACGAGTCGGGCGAGGTCTGCGGCGAGACGCTGGCGCGATTGTTGGCCGCCGGTGCGCTCGACGCTTGGGCGGTGCCGGCGACGATGAAAAAGGGTCGGCCGGCGGTCGTGGTTAACGCCCTGGCATCGGCGGATCGCGGCGGGGATCTGTGCGAGCTGCTGCTGCGCGAGACCAGCACCTTCGGCGTGCGCTGGCACGCCGTCGCGCGGCGCGAGCTCGACCGCCGCTCGATCGAAGTCGAGACCGCCTGGGGTCGCGTCGCGGTCAAGCTGGCGCTGCTCGGTGAGCGCCCGATCAAGAGCAAGCCCGAGTTCGAGGACTGCCGTCGCCTGAGCGACGCCCGCGGCGTGCCTCTGCGCGACGTGATCGCGGCCGCCGAACGCGCCGCCGCCGAGCTCAAACGATGAAGTCCAGCTCGATCGCCCTGATTCACCCGGCGGCCGAGGTCCGGGCCGATATCGGCGACATGCTGCGCAACAGCGGGTACCAGGTGTACGACGCCGCCGAGCTCGACCGCGCGTCGCCGCTGCTAGGCGAGTGCGCCACCGCGGTCGTCGATGTCTGGGCGCAGGCACCCGAGGATGTCGCGCTCGGCGACTACGTTCGGTCGCGGTTGTTGCCCGGCGGCTGCGCGCTGGCGCTGCTCGAGACCGAGAGCGCCGAGGCCATGGCGCGCTACTCGAGCGAGAAATTCGACGACTTTGCCAACGTCGAGTGCGGCGCCATCGTGATGCTGGCGCGGCTCGAGGCCGCGCTCCGGGCGCGCATGCTCTATCGCGCCGCCGATCTCCGTCGCCGCGACGCCGAGATCCTGTTCGAGCTGAGCCAGACGCTCTCGTCCAGCCTCGACGTCTCGAACATCTTGCACGAGGCCACGCGGCTGGCGGCGCGCGCCTTCGAGGTGGACCGCTGCGCGATCGTTCTGCTCGACGCCGAGCGCGGCGACGGCCTGGTGGTCGCCGCCAGCGAGAACCGCGAGATCCGCGATCTTCAGATCCGCATCGACGCCTACCCCGAGCTGCAGAACCTGCTCGCGACCTCGGCGCCGGTGATCATCGGCGACGCCACCTGCAGCCCCGTCGTCGACGGCGTGCGCGAGCTGCTGGCCGAGAAGAACGTGGGCGCCGAGCTGCTGTTTCCCATCGTCAACGAGAGGCAGGTCATCGGTGCTCTGTTCCTGCGCGCCGCCCGACCGCTGGACGCGGTGGACGAGAGGCAGACCCGCTGCGGCATGACCATCGCCTCGACGGTGGCGATCGCGATCCGCAACGCCCGGTTGTTCGATTCGTTCCGCGACCACTCCCAGCGCGTCAACCTGATGCGCCTGCAGGCCGAACACCGCATGCGCTCGCTCGAGCACTACGAGGATTTTTTCGAGTACGCCGCAGACGGCATGCTGGTGCTCGATGCCACCGGTTGCGTGCAGTACCTCAACCGCGAGGGGGTGCGCGTCCTCGGGCGAGACCGCGAGGAGATCAAGGGCCGGCCGCTGTTCGAGATGCTGACCGAGCGCGAGGTGCTGTACGCCATGCTCGGGGCGATTCGCGCCGGCCAGCACTGCCGCAACGTCGACGTGGTGCTGGTACGGCCGACCGGCGAGCTGCGCTCGCTATCGGTGTCGGCCTCGCCGCTGGGCGACAACCAGGGGCTGGCGCTGCTTTCGCTGCGCGACATCACCGAGCTCCAGGAGATGCAGACCGAGCTCAAGACCACCAAGGACTTTCTCGAAAATCTGATCGACAGCTCGGTCGACGGTATCATGGCGGCCGACCTGCGCGGGCGCATCCTGCTGTTCAACAAGGGCGCCGAGCGCATCATCGGCTACCGCGCCAGCGAGGTGATCGGGGTCATCCCGATCTGGCGTCTCTACCCCAAAAACGTCGCCACCGAGATCATGGCAGCGCTGCGCAGCGAGGGTCTTGGCGGTGTCGGCCGCCTGGCGAAATTGCGCAGCCAGATCATCGCCAAGAGCGGCGAGGCGATCCCGGTCGATCTGACGGCCTCCGTCATCTACGAGGACGGGGTCGAGGTGGCGACCGTCGGGATCTTCTCGGACCTGCGCGAACGCCTGGAGATCGAGCACAACCTCGAAGCGGCGCAGAAGAAGCTGATCGAGACCGAGAAGCAGGCCGCCATCGCCGAGCTGGCGGGCGCGGCCGCGCACGAGCTCAATCAGCCGCTCACCAGCGTCGTCGGCTACAGCGAGATGCTGCGGCGAAAGGTCAAGGATACCGATCCGCTGCGCCGACCGATCGACATCATCTACCGCGAAGCGGAGCGCATGGCCGAGATCGTGCGCAAGATCGGCCAGATCACCAGGTACCGGACCAAGCCCTACGGCGGCAAGGCGATGATCGTCGATCTCAAGCACGCCGCCGCGGCCGCGCCATCGCGGCCGACGCCGGCGGCGACCGCGCCACCGGCCGATACGCCGATCACGACGCCGACGACCGATTCGGGGACGCGGCGCCAGGCCGACGGCAAGCCCGAGCTAACGCCCACCGCCATTGAATGTCCGCCCGGACGCGAGCGTCCGTGAACCGTGAGGCAAGCGTCAGCCAGCGCTTGACGATGGCTGGCTTTGCCGTTACCAGAGGCGCGTCGTCTGCCTTGGAGTCGCCCATGAATCTCGGATGGTCGCTGTATGCCGCACTCCTTCTCGCCGCCAGCCCGCAGCCGGCGGCCACCGGCGCCGACCTCGACGCCGGTACCATCGTCAAAAAGGCGATGGCCCGCAACCTGCTGAGCCTGACCGGCACCGCGCACGCCGTGATGAAGGTCAAGAGCGCCAAGGGCGGCGAGAAGACCCGCGATTTCGACGCCAAGCTGCTGCGCACCAAGGCCGGCATGCAGCAGGTGATGATCAGCTTTCGAACCCCGCCCGAGGTCGCCGGCACGGCCTTTCTGGTGCTCGAGCGCCCGGACGGGCCACCCGACCAGTACCTCTACCTGCCGGCGCTGAAGAAGGTGCGCCGCATCGCCGCCGGCCAGGCCACCGACTCCTTCATGGGCTCGGACTTCAGCTACCTCGACCTGTCGCCGCTGCCGGCCGGCAGCAGCAACGACGTCGAGTTCAAGCGCTTGCCCGACACCGAGGTCGGCGGCCAACCGGTGTACGTGGTCGACGCGAGCATGAAGATCGCCGGCTCGCCCTATTCCAAGGTGACGACGTCGATCCACCGCGAGCATTTCATCCCGCTGCAGATGGAGTTCTGCGACGCCTTCGGCAAGCCGCTCAAGGTGCTGCGGGTGACCAAGATCAAGAAGATCGACGACCGGCTGCTGCCGGTCGAGGCCGAGATGAAAAACCTGCAGAAGGGCAGCTCGACCGTGCTCGAGCTGGCCGAGATCGACCTCAAGGCCAAGCTCAGCGAGGCCGAGTTCACGCCCGAGGCGATGCAGCAATAGCGCGGCTCACGGCGTCGCCGCCGCCAGCTCCGCCAACCGCGCGCGCGCCGAACGATAGCTCTCCTCGTCCCAGCCTGCGCGCGCTCTCGCCGTCGCGACGAACGAGGCGTGCCGCGACTCGCCGGTCCGCTCGCCCAGCAGATCCAGGTAGGCGGCGATCTCCTCGACCGCGGCGACCCGACCGGGATCGCCTGCGACCAGCCCGAGTCCGTCGAGAAACGCCTGATAGGCAGCGCCAAAGTCGAGCTGCTCGAACAGCAGCTCGCCCAGCAGACGTTGCTTGAGAGAGTGGGGAAACGCGAAATCTCGGATCAGCTCGATCCGGCTGGCCCGATCGCGAGCGGAATCGCGGCGGACCCGCAGCAGCCAGCGGCTGGCGAGACCGAACACGGCCGGCTTCTTCCGGGGATCATCCCAGGTCGCCAGCTCGTAGATCAGTTCGCGCGCCGCGACCGGATCGAAGGCCGCGCCCTCGACCGCCAGCAGCACGCTGGCGTACTTCTCGATCGAGCTGGGATCGCGTTCGCGCTGGTAGGCCTGCCGCCAGAGATCCACGTCGCCGCGCCAGGCGCGGGCCTGCAGCGCGGCGCCGGCCGCCAGCGCGACCAAGACCACCGCGGCCACCGTCTGCGCCAGGAGGCGCGGCGGGTTCCAGCGCTCCCGCGCGCGGCGGACGAGCTGCTGGGTGAGCAGCGCCGCCGCGAAGGCGGGCAACAGCAGATAGGTGTCGGAGACGAAGAGCGGCGTCACGTTGAAGGTCACCACCGCCAGCGGAAACAGGAAGAAGGCCAGCCCGAGCAGGGCGATCCGGGGAGCCAGCAGCCGGACCACCAGGAACACCCAGACCACGAACAGCACGGCGCCCACCAGGTTGCCAACCGAGAAAGCGCGGTAGACCGCGGCCAGCTCAAAGGGAAAGGTCAGGTCGAGGAAGTAACGGCCGTACATCTGCGGGATCAAGGCCAGGTTGTCGACGAGCGGCAGCGTCTTCGGCGCGTTGCCCTCGAGGGTGTGGTAGCGACCGAGGTAGTAGTGAAGGTTGAGCGCCGCGCCGGCGACCGCCAGCGCGCCGCAGATCGCGAGCGGTACCGCCACGGCCGGCGCCCGCCAGCGCCGGTGCACGACCGCAGCGAGACCGCCCCACAGCGGCCACAATACGCCGATCGGTTGCGCCAGCAGCGCGCAGGCGAACAGCACCGGCAGCGCCAGCCCGCGCCGCCAGCTCGCCTCGCGCTGTAGCTGCCGCAGCAGCAGCAGCGTCGCCAGCAGGATGAAAAGCGCCGCCAGCAGGTGCTTGCGCGCCGCGATCCAGCCCACCGTGTTGACGAATACCGGATGCACCGCCAGCAGCGCCACCGTCCAGCGCCGTTCGGCGCGGTCGAGGGAGAGCTCCGCCAGCAGCGATCCGACCACGGCCAAGATGGCGAGCCAGAGCGCCACGTTGTGCAGATGAAAGATCGAGACACCGAGGACCCGGCTGACCGCGATGTCGGCGTAGAACGACAGGTCGCGCAGCGGCTGCAGGTCGGGTGTCAGGTGCAGCCGGTAGGCGGCCAGGGATGGAAGATCGCGCAGAGGGCGCAGCAGATCGACGTCGTCCCACTGCTGCAGGATGGGATCGCGTGCGATCAGCGGACCGTGGATCGCGACCACCAGCGCCGACAGCGCGCCGCCCCACAGCGCGGCGATCGCCCGCGGCGATCGGCCGAGCGCGCTCAGCCGGCGCCGCCAGTCCTCACGCGCCGAAGGCGTGCCGCAGCGCATCCTGCACCACCGCCTCGTCGGCATCGCTGGGCATGGTCACCCGCAGCAGCGGATCGCGCTGCATGGCGCGCTCGATGGCGAAGCGGGCGGCGGGGTTGCGCGCCCAGGCGCGGCGCGCGATGCCGTTGTTGACGTCCCAGTTCAACATCAGCTCGAGCCGGCGATCGGCCGCCTCGCTGCCGTCGAGCAGCAGCCCGAAGCCGCCGTTGATCACCTCGCCCCAGCCGACGCCGCCGCCGTTGTGCAGGGAGACCCAGGTCGC
>JAFGSX010000176.1 GCA_016934455.1 Deltaproteobacteria bacterium | reverse complement strand
GCCCACCGCGGCACCCTGTTCCTGGACGAGGTGGCCGAGCTGACCCCCAGCTTCCAGGTCAAGCTGCTGCGCGTGCTGCAGGAGAAACGCTTCGAGCAGGTGGGCGGCGAGCGATCGGTCAACGTCGACGTGCGCGTCATCAGCGCCACCAATCGCGACCTGCGGCAGATGGTGCGCGACGGCGCGTTCCGCGACGACCTGTACTACCGGCTGTGCGTGGTGCCGATCCAGCTTCCGCCGCTGCGCAGCCGCCACGAGGACCTGCCGCTGCTGGTGGAGAAGATACTGGCCGACGTCCGGCGCGACACCGGCAAGCCGATCGCGCGCGTCTCCGACGACGCGCTCGACCTGATGCTCACCTACCGCTGGCCGGGCAACGTGCGCGAGCTGATCAACGCGCTGCAGGCGGCCGCGGTGCGCTGCACCGGCGACGAGATCGAGCCGCGCCACCTGCCACCCGAGATCCGATCGCCCCAGGTCGACCTCGACCAGCCGGCGGCCGGGACCGCGCCCGCCGTCAGCGACTCCCGGCTGCGCCGGCCGCGCAGCAAGCTCGACCGGCTCAAGGTCGAGCGCGCGCTGGCCGCCGCCGGCGGCAACAAGGTCAAGGCGGCGCAGCTACTCTCGGTGGGGCGGGCGACGCTCTACCGCTACCTCGATTCCCTCGACGAGAATTCCTGATCGCTGCGTATCGAGAACACCGCTGGTGTTGGTTTTATGTATCAAATGCCAACATTTGTCTCGCAAAATGTCTCTAAGTTAGCAACTCAAGACACAGTGAGACACATCTGAGATCCGACTAGATCTGCCAACAAGAGAATATGACTCATAGATTGCGTTTGACCACGTTTGGTACGGCTATTGCTGCTTCCGAACCCATAAATGAAACAATCGGGTGGGATGGAGACATGACATGCAGATGTGGAACCGCAAGGGGCAGCAGAAGAATCCAGCCCCCGGCCGCGGCCTGGACCGCCGGACAGAGGCCGAGCTGGCCGCCCGCGCCCGCGATCACGGTGACATCGAGGCCCGCAACCTGCTCGTAGAGAGCCATCTCGGCCTGGTCAGGCGAATGGCGACCGCGTTCGCCCGCCGCGGCGCCAGCTTCGAGGATCTGGTGCAGGAGGGGGGGCTGGCGCTGATGCGGGCGGCCCAGACCTTCGAGCCCGAGCGCAACCTCCGCTTCGCCACCTACGCCGCGTACTGGATCCGCTCGCACATGCAGCGCTACCTGGCCTCGCTGCGCTCGTACCAGTACGCTGCCCCGGCCTCGGTCGCCTACAGCGGCGGCCACAGCCGCGGCTCCGCCGGCGCTCGCCGGTTGCTGCGCACCACCTCGCTCGACGCCCCGGTCGACAGCGCGTCCGATCACGCCCTGATCGACAGCATCCGGAGCGAGCTGGGCACGCCCGAGGAGACGTTCGAGCGCATCGAGTCGCGCGACCGCGTGCGCCGGGCCCTGGTCAAGGCGTACCGCGCGATCGAGGATGACCGCGCGGCGGTGGTCATCGAGCGCCGCCTGCTGAGCGACGACCCGGCCACGCTGGCCGAGATCGGCAGGGCGCTCGACCTGAGCCGCGAGGGCGCGCGCCTGCTCGAGCTGCGCCTGATCCACAGGATGCGATCGGAGATGACCGAGCGCGCCGCCTAGCCTCTGTCCCGCTGTTCGTTTCCTCACGCTCTTGACTAATACCGGCCCTGGGGCAAGATGCGACCGTCTTCAGGAGGGTCGCATGAACCGCCTCTGGCTCGTCGTCAAGTCGTCGATCGGCAAGAAAGAGCTGATGGCCCTGACCGGGTTCTGCCTGATCTTGTTCCTGGCAGTGCATCTCTTTGGCAACCTCAACATCTTCCGCGGCACCGCGGCATTCAACTGGTACGCCGAGACGCTCCATTCGCTGCCGGCGTTCGTCAAGATCTTCGAGATCGGGCTGCTGACCATCGGCGCCATCCACGTCTTCTTCGCCACCATCCTGGTGGTGCAGAATCTGTGGGCGCGGCCGCACCGCTACTCCTGGAAGAGATGGGAGGGCGGCCGCTCGTGGGGCTCCTGGTCGATGCTGGTCACCGGACCCTATATCCTGCTGTTCGTCATCTTCCACCTGCTGCAATTCACGCTCATCGACAAGGCGGGCCGGCCGATCTCGACCATCGTCGCCGAGCGCTTCCAGCAGCCGGCCTGGGTCGCCTTCTACGCGATCTCGATGGTCTTCGTCGGGCTGCACATCAGCCACGGTTTCTGGAGCGGCTTTCAGACGCTCGGCGTCCAGAACGAGCGGCGCGGCGAGCTGCGCAGCCTGGGGCTGCTGGTCAGCCTGCTGTTCGGCGTGACCTTCGGCGCCATCCCGATCGCCGTCTACGGTTTCAAGAACCTGTTGCAGTAGCAGACCACGCTCCCCGAGAGCGCCGCTCGTCCATGCCGGAGGAGTTCGTCATGACCAAGCTCGACGCCAAGATACCCGCGGGACCGATCGAGAAAAAGTGGGACCAGCACCGCTTCGATCTCAAGCTGGTCAACCCGTCAAACCGCCGCAAGTACGAGATCATCGTCGTCGGCACCGGGCTGGCCGGCGCCGGCGCGGCGGCCTCGCTGGCCGAGCTGGGCTACAACGTCAAGTGCTTCGGCATCCACGACAGCCCGCGCCGCGCCCACAGCATCGCCGCGCAGGGCGGCATCAACGCCGCCAAGAACTACCCCAACGACGGCGACAGCATCTACCGGCTGTTCTACGACACGGTCAAGGGCGGCGACTACCGGGCGCGCGAGGCCAATGTCTACCGGCTGGCGCAGGTGAGCAACGCCATCATCGACCACTGCGTGGCGCTCGGCGTGCCGTTCGCGCGCGAGTACGGCGGCCTGCTCGACAACCGCTCGTTCGGCGGCGCCCAGCTCTCGCGCACCTTCTACGCCCGCGGCCAGACCGGGCAGCAGTTGTTGCTGGGCGCCTACAGCTCCCTCTGCCGCCAGATCGGCAAGGGCCAGGTCAAGATGCTCCCGCGGCGCGAGATGCTCGACCTGGTCGTCGTGGGCGGCCGGGCGCGCGGCATCGTCACCCGCAACCTGGTCAACGGCAAGATCGAGAGCCACAGCGCCAACGCGATCTGCCTCTGCACCGGAGGCTACGGCAACGTCTTCTTCCTCTCGACCAACGCCCAGAACTGCAACGCCTCGGCGGCCTGGCGCTGCTACAAGCAGGGCGCGCTGTTCGCCAACCCCTGCTTCACCCAGATCCACCCGACCTGCATCCCGGTGCACGGCGACAAGCAGAGCAAGCTGACGCTGATGAGCGAGTCGCTGCGCAACGACGGCCGGGTCTGGGTGCCCAAGAAGAAGAGCGACCGGCGGCCGCCGGCGCAGATCTCGGAGCAGGAGCGCGACTACTACCTGGAGCGCAAGTACCCCAGCTTCGGCAACCTGGTGCCGCGCGACGTGGCCAGCCGCGCCGCCAAGGAGCAGTGCGACGACGGCCGCGGCGTCGGCTCGACCGGCCTCGCTGTCTTTCTCGACTTCGAGGACGCCATCAAGCGCGTGGGCAAGGGCACCATCGAGGAGAAGTACGGCAACCTGTTCGAGATGTACGAGCGCATCACCGGCGAGGATCCCTACCGCTCGCCGATGATGATCTACCCGGCCATCCATTACACGATGGGCGGGCTGTGGGTCGACTACGATCTGATGTCGACCATCCCCGGCCTGTTCGTGCTGGGCGAGGCCAACTTCTCGGACCACGGCGCCAACCGGCTGGGCGCCAGCGCCCTGATGCAGGGGCTGGCCGACGGCTTCTTCATCATCCCGTACTGCATGGCCGGCTATCTGGCGTCGACCAAGTTCGACAAGGTCGACATTGCGCACCAGGCGTTCAAGGACACCGAGCTCAGGGCGCAGACCCAGATCAAAAAGCTGCTCGCCGTGGACGGCAAGCGCACCGTGCTCGAGTTCCACCGCGAGCTCGGCCTGCTGCTGTGGGAGAAGTGCGGCATGGCGCGCAGCGAGGCCGGGCTCAAGCAGGCGCTCGAGAAGATCCCCGAGATCCGGGCCGAGTATTGGCAGAACGTCAAGGTGCCCGGCGTCAACGAGGACCTCAACCAGTCGCTCGAGCGCGCCAACCGAGTGGCCGACTACTTCGATCTGGCCGAGTTGCTGTGCCGCGACGCGCTCGAGCGCGTGGAATCGTGCGGCGGCCACTTCCGCGTCGAGAGCCAGACCGAGGAGGGAGAGGCCAAGCGCGACGACGAGCACTTTGCCCACGTCGCCGCCTGGGAGTACCAGGGCTCCGACAAGGTCCCGCTCCGGCACCAGGAGCCGCTCGCGTTCGAGCACTGCAAGCCGACCCAGAGGAGCTACAAGTAATCAGGGGCTTTCGGCAAGCCCCTCGTCGGTCGGGAGTGAATCCCGACCGACTTCACCCAAGCAGCAGCGCATCTGTTACGGAGTGACGCGATGACGCAGAATTTGAACCTCACGCTGAAAATATGGCGCCAGGCCAACAGCGACGCGCGCGGCAGGTTCGAGACCTATCAGGCCAGGGATGTCTCTCCCGAGATGTCCTTTCTCGAGATGCTCGACTTCGTCAACGAGGAGCTGACCAAGGAGGGCAAGGAGCCGATCGCGTTCGAGCACGACTGCCGCGAGGGCATCTGCGGCTGCTGCGGAGCGGTGGTAAACGGCCGCGCGCACGGCGGCCTCGCAGGAACCACGCTGTGCCAGGTGCACATGCGCCACTTCGCCAACGGCAGCACCGTCGTCATCGAGCCGTGGCGGGCGCGGCCGTTCAAGGTGCTCAAGGATCTCATCGTCGACCGCTCGCCGTTCGAGAAGCTCCAGCAGGCCGGCGGCTTCATCTCGGTCAACACCGGCAGCGCGCCCGAGGCCAACTCGATACCGGTCAAGCGCGAGGACGCCGAGCTGGCCATGGACGCGGCGGCCTGCATCGGCTGCGGCGCCTGCGTGGCGGCCTGCCCCAACGCCTCGGCCATGCTGTTCGTCAGCGCCAAGGTCTCCCACCTGGCGCTGCTGCCGCAGGGCAAGGCCGAGGCCCTCGCCCGCGCGCACCGGATGGTCGCCAGGATGGACGAGCTGGGCTTCGGCAATTGCAGCAACGAGGCCGAGTGCGAGGCGGCCTGCCCCAAGCGCGTCAAGATCGCCAACATCGCTCGGCTCAACCGCGAGTTCCTCAAGGCCGCGCTGTTCGGCCCGATCGCGCGCAAGGGTGTGCCGAGCGCCTGAACATTTCGGCTTGCATCGGTCCCGGGTCTTGCGGCTAGCATGGGGACTCCATGGCAGGCAACGAACACTCGGCAGATGACCGGCCGCTGCTGACGGGCGACGTCCTCGCCTTCCCCAACACCGCAGCGATCGAGCGCGCCGTCATGGCGATCGAGGACCTGAACGGACTGAGCGCGGGCGCGGCCGACGATCCACCGCCCTCGGGGGCACGCCAGATCCAGCTCGCGCTCGGCGACCAGGTCCGGCCCGAGCGCCATCTGGTGCGCGTGACCCCGCTCGGCAAGGAGTCGGTGGCGCTCGCCTTCAACAACCCCGCCAGCGCGATCCAGGCTCTGCGCGAGATCACCGCCCCCGTGGACGCGGCGGCGATCGGCCTCGAGCTGCAGCCGGTGGACGCCGCCTCGATCGGGCTCGAGCTCGTCGAGGTTCCGCCCGAGGCGGCAGCGCCGGCCGGGACGGCACCGGCCGCGAGCCCGGCCGCAAACGCGCCACCTGACGCCTTGGATTTGGTCGCGGAGCAGGCGGCCGCCAAGGCGCTGGCAGCGCTGGAGGCTTTCGACGCCACCGCGACGGATGAGACCGCGGTGCCGCCGCCAGCGGCGGACGAGATGCAGTTCGACGACTCCGCGGTCCAGACGGCGGCGAGCGCGCCGCCGGAGTCGGCGGAGTTCTCGACCGATACCGGAATCGCGGAGGAGGCGGCGACCCCGGACGTCCTGGCGTCGGCTGCAGCAGCGCTGGACGTGGCGGCGCTGGAGAGCGAGCTCCCCGACGCTGTTGCGGACAAGGCGCTGGTGGCCACTCCGCTCGAGGACGTGGAGAGCCTGGACGACTTCGAGGACGCGCCGACCACCGAGGCCGCGCTTGCGATCGAGGCGGCCGGCATGGACGAAGGTGAGGAAAGCGGCGGCGAGAACGAAGTCGAGCCGCCCGGCGGCGACGATGAGGAGATCGTGGTCGAGCTGGTGGGCGGCGGCGAGGAGATCGCGATCGAGCCGCCCGGCGACAGCGAGGAGATCGTGGTCGAGCTGGTGGGCGGCGGCGAGGAGACCGCGGTCGAGCCGTCCGGCGAGGGCTCCGAGGCCGTCGCCGAGACCGCGTCCGAGCCGGAGCTGCCGTCGGCCGTCGTGCTGCTGATCGAGGAGACACTGACCTTTGACTCGGCCGGTGCGGTGGCGGGCTTTATCAACGAGCTGCAGGAGGACGGCGGCGTCGTGGTGGAGTCGCTCGGCGCCCAGGTGCCGGAGTCTGGCCAGATCGAGCTCGGCCTGTCCCTGGCCGGACAGCCGTCGGCGGCCAGGCACCATGCGGTGGCCATGCAGGAGGACGACGATCGGGTCGCCCTGGTCTTTCGCGACCCCGACGCGGTGATCGCCGACCTGCGACAGCTCGAATCGGGCACTCCAGCGGCGCCCAGCGCGGCGCCGCGGCCAAAGGCAGGGCCGCGCATCGGGGGCCCGTCGATCGAACTCGGGCTGGACGACGACCTCGCCGCCGCGATGGCCGAGGCCGAGGCCAAGGTCGGCGGTCCCAAGGCGGCTGTCAAAAAAACGGCCGGCGGCAAGACCGGCCCCGCGGTCGAGCTCGAAGCCGACGACGCGATCGCGGCGGCCCTGGCCGAGATCGAGGGCGGCGGCAGCAGTCGCCAGGTGCGCGCCGACGACGGGGATTCCGATGGCGCCAGCAGCGCGGCACCGAAGGGACCGCCCAAGGTCGCCGCCTCCAAGCTTCCGCCGCCGTTGCCCGAGGAGGAGAAGGCCCTGGCCGCGGGCGCGCTGGTGAATCCGGTCGCGCCCAAGGATCTGCTCACGCTGCGGCTGGCCAAGCAGGTCGATCCGCGCGGTCGGCCGCAGCAGAGCCTGTTCGATCTGCTCGGCGGTCTCGCCATGATCCGCGCCACCGGCGAGCTGCACATGGCGTGCGGCGACCTGCGGCTCATGCTGCCGTTCCTGGACGGCCCCTTCTTCGCTCGCGACGACGAGCTGGACGCGCTCGAACGCGCCATGAGGCACCCGACGGGACGCTTTGCCCTGCTCGACCTGCCGGTGAAGAGCACCGAGCGGAGCCGCGTCTCCCGGCCGCCGCGGGTGATGGTGATCGAGCTGCTGCGCCGGATCCTGTTGGGCCACGACCCGGACGAATTGCAGGCCGGGCTCAGCGCCATCCGATACAAGTACGCGCTGACCGTGCCCAACATCAGCTACGTCGCCCTCGGCTTCAGGATGACGCCCAAGGAAAACGTCTTTCTCTCGTCGGTGACGGACGGATCGCGCGCCGTGTCCGAGCTGGCCGGCGCCAGCACCACCATGACATTCGGCGAGGCGGCGGCCTTCGTCTACCTGTGCATCGTCTTCGACCTGATCAAGCTGCTCGACGAACCGCGAGCGGCCAAAAAGGGCCCACCCGGTCTCATCATCAAGAAGTAGCCAGCGGCCACGCGCGCGCTGGAGCCGAAGCGACGCGGCCTGGCTACGGCTGACGACCCGCCAGCTTGACGATGTGAAACTCGACGCGGCGATTCTTCTCGCGACCGGCCGCCGTGTTGTTGCTGGCCACGGGCTTGGTCTCGCCGAAGCCGATCGCCTCGAGTCGCTCGACGCCGACACCCTTGGTGGCGAGGTAGTCCTTCACCGCGTCGGCGCGCTGCTGCGACAGCTTGAGGTTGTAGTCGTCGCTGGCCTGGCTGTCGGTGTGCCCCTCGATGCGCACCAGCTCGATCTCGGGGTGCGCCATGAGGATCGACGCCACCTGGTCGAGCAGCTTGAAGCTGCGCGCCTTGATGGTGGCCTTGTCGGTATCGAAATAGACCTTGTCGCCGATCTCGATCTTCTCGGCCGTCACCGTGACCTGCGCCGGGCCGTGGTCTGGGCAGCCGTCCTCGTCGTCGATGCCGTTGATGGTCTCGGGATCGTTGACGCACCGGTCCAGGTTGTCCGGGATGCCGTCCTGGTCGGTGTCGGGGCAGCCCTTGAACATGGCCGGCCCGGCCTGCTCGGGACAGGTGTCATCTCTGTCGGCGATGCCGTCGCCATCCTGGTCCGGGCAACCGCGCAGCATCGACAGCCCGGGCTGGTCCGGACAGTCGTCGACGCTGTCCGGGACACCGTCCCGGTCCTTGTCGATGTCGGGCCGCGGGCAACCGCCGTTGTCGGCGACGCCCGGCTCGTCCGGGCACCGGTCGTCGCGGTCAGCCACGCCGTCGCCGTCGCGATCCGGGCACCCCTGGAGCGCGACCGGTCCCGGCTCCTCCGGGCAGGCGTCGTCCCGATCGGCGACGCCGTCGCCGTCGCGGTCGCCCGCCGGGCACCCCTGTTCCTCCGGCACTCCGGCCAGGACCGGACAGCGATCTTTCGCATCGAGCACGCCATCGCCGTCGTTGTCCGGGTCCGGGCAACCGTCGCCGTCCTCGAAGCCGTCCCGGTCCTCGGGTTCGTCCGGGCACCGGTCGTCCCCGTCCTCGATGCCGTCCCCGTCGCGGTCGTGGCGCCGCGGCGCGAACCGGACGCCGGCGAACAGGCGCAGATCGGGTGTGGCGTAGCCGGCCACCAGGCCGACGCCGGCGCCGCCGAGGAGTTGCAGCGGCCCCCACACGTCGTAGGCCACGCCGCCCATCAGCTCGAGCGGGTTCTGGTTGAGCGACTTAAACGGCGTCAGCGCCGCGGTGGCTCCGTTGACGGTGAGGTCGATCTCGAGCGGCAGCGACGCCGCCTCATCGAACCTGAAGCCGACCCCGGCGCGGTAGTAGATCTCCTGCCCCACCGCCAGGCCGGCGAAGCTGGTGTCCGGCCGGATGCGGTAGCCCAGGTTGCCGGCCAGCCGCGCGCCTCCGACGGCGCGCGACAGCACCAGCTCGGGCGCAAGGGTGGCGCTCGACTCGCCCAGGTAGCTGCGCGACGGAAAACCAGTCGGCAGCGTCAAGGTCGGCATCAGCGCGAGATCGACGAAGTGATCCTCGCTGCGCAGCAGTCGCACCTTGGCGCGAAGCTGCAGATCGCCGACCCCCACCGCCTGCAGCGCTCCGAGCCGGGCGTCGTCGGGAGAGATCGGAGCTCCCCGCCCCTGGTACAGCACCACCGGCACCTCGACCCCGAGCTTGACCCACCCGAACAGCGACAGCGCGCCGACCGCGCTGGCGCCGACGCGGTGCCCGATCAGCGAGCCGACGCGGGTCAGGCTGCCGTCCTCGTGGCGGCGGTAGAGCACAAGCGGGTTGAGCGCATAGCTCCCCCAGAGCGCGGCGTCGTAGCTCAGATGCTCGGACAGGCCGCCCCACTCGACGTCGAGCAGCCCCTCGCGATCCATGGCCGGCCGCAGCCTCTCGGCCGCAAAAGTCCCCGGCTCGTCGGCGCTGGCCGCGGCCGCGTGCGCCACCATCGCCAGACAGCCCAGCGCCTTCAGGGTTGCACGCACGAGATCCTCCTGTTGCAGGCGCGGCTCAGGCCGCGCGGATGCGCGTGACCGCGGAGATCATCGAGGGCGACGCCGACGCAGCGCCAACCCGGCCAGCGCCAGCAGCGCCAGCACCCCGCTGCCTGAGGAGATGGCCTGGCAGGCCGGGCCGCCGCCAAAGGCGATGATGTCGTCGGCCCAGCCGTCGTTGTCGCGATCGCGGTCGCAGGCATCACCGATGCCATCGCTGTCGCCGTCGGCCTGATCTGCATTGCCGGCCTGCGGGCAGTTGTCGACGGCGTCTGCCACCCCGTCGCCGTCAGCGTCGACGGCGGTTTCGACCGGATCGAGGTAGTCGGGGATTCCGTCGCCGTCGCCGTCGCCGGTGCCCTCGCTGCGATCCGAAGCGCCATCGCCATCGGAGTCGGTATCGAGCCAGTTGGGCTTGCCGTCCGCGTCGACGTCGTTGCCAAAATGTGCTCCGTCCTCCACCTCGGTGGCCGTGAGAATGCCGTCGCCGTCGTCGTCGGGGTCGAGGGCGTCGATGACCGCGTCGCCGTCGCTGTCCGGCGGATTGGCGAGGTCGGTGCCGACCTCGACTCCGTCGCGCAGCCCATCGCCGTCGGTATCCATGTCGTAGGCATCGGTGCCGACGGCGCTCTCCTGCCCATTGGTCAACCCGTCACCATCGGCATCGACGTTGGGGCCGTCGCTGTCGTCGGGATCGCGGTAGTTCGGCACGCCGTCGGCGTCGGCATCGGCAGTGCCCTCGGTGATGTCCGGACTGCCATCCCCGTCGCTGTCGGTGTCGAGGTAGTTGGGCAGGCCGTCACCGTCGACGTCTCGGCGGCCCTCGACGGCGTCGTCGATGTGGTCGCCGTCGGAATCGGTGTCGAGCCAGTTGTCGCGGCCGTCCTGGTCGACGTCGTTGCCGTGCTGCTGCCCGTCGGCGATCTCGTCCGCGGTCAGCAGGCCGTCGCCGTCGTCGTCGGGGTCGAGCGCGTCGATCAGCCCGTCGCCGTCGTGGTTGACGGTATGCCCACCGTTGGTCTCGATGTAATCGTTGAGGCCGTCGCCATCGCTGTCCGGATCGGTCGGGTCGGTGCCGAGCGCGGCCTCGGTGCCGTTGGTCAGGCCATCGCCATCGTCGTCGGCGTTGGGGTCGAGGGTCTCGTCGGGATCGAGGTAGGCCGAGACGTCGTCGCCGTCCGCGTCGCCGCGCCCCTCGACGGAGTCGTCCATCCCGTCGCCGTCGGCCTCGTCGTCCAGCCAGTTCGGCGCGCCGTCGCCATCGACGTCGTTGTCGCCGATGGCGCCGCTGTCGGCCACCTCGGTGGCGGTCGGAATGCCATCGCCGTCGTCGTCCGGGTCGAGCGCGTCGATCAGGCCGTCGCCGTCGTGGTTGGGGGTGGAGGTACCGCTGGCGGTCTCGGCGAAATCGCTGAGACCATCGCCATCGCTGTCGGCGGCGCGCGGGTTGGTTCCCAGCGTGACCTCCCGGTCGTCGGTCAAGCCGTCGCCATCCTGGTCGTCATCGCAGACGTCGCCCAGGCCGTCGAGGTCGAGATCGGCCTGGTCGGGGTTGGCGACCGCCGGGCAGTTGTCGCTGGCGTCGCAGACGGTGTCGCCGTCGAGGTCCTCGCACGACATGACCGTGCAGCCCGAGGCATCGCACAGCACCGGGTCGCTCGCCACATCGGCCAGCGTGTCGCCGGTACCCACCAGATCGGCGCTGATGGTCGAGGCGTTGTTCGAGCTGCCGAAAATATAGTGGATCTGCGTCTGATCGGTGACGCCGTAGGGGGCGAGATCGGCAAACACTATCGCCCAGTCCAAAAAATAGTCGGGTGTTGCCTGGAACGAGCTGTCGGCGACCATGACCCGGGTGTAGGTCGAGACCGGGTAGGTCTGGATCGTCACCTCGGCGCTGTCGCTCGGCGCTCCGACCGTCCCCTGGTCGGTGTTCTGCTGCAGCGCCACCACCTCGGAGATGCCGTCGACCAGCGCCAGAAACTCGTAATCGTCGAGGTCGTTGTCGGTGTCGAACTCCACGCCCCAGCCAAACGGCTTGAAGTCGGTCGCGTTGTGCCGCGGATCGTCGTTGAGGCGCAGCCGAAAGTAGAGATAGGTGGGGTCCCGATAGATATAGGCCGCGGGATAGGTCGCGTCTCCGATGATATCGCGCGGCCGAGTGGCGTCGTCCGTCGGATCGCTGATCGGTACGCCCTGGCGCGTCAGGACCACCCAGTTGGCGGCGTCCGGAAAAACCGGCTCCGCCAGCGCCGTCGAGGCTACCGCGGCACTGAGCAAAACGCACGTCGCGCCGCGCTTCAACACCAGTCCTATCGATGTCATGGGCCCCTCGACTTTTTCCGCCGCACCGCCAGGCGGAGCCTGCGCACAGACGGATAGGATGTCACATCGACGGCCGGAACTCCATGCCGCGGAGGTGCGCCGGCGCTACCTCTCGCTGGCCCGATCGCGCTCCGTCGTTGCCTCGGCCGCGCTCACCGCCGCCTCGGTGGCGGCCGCTGCCGCGGCGGTGGCCGGGGCGATGTGGACGAGCAGCCGCTTCACCAGGTGACCGAGCCGCTCCAGGTAGACAAAGACCACCGGCACCACGATCAGCGTCAGCAGCGTGTTGCTGAGAACGCCGCCGACCACGGCCGCGGCCATCGGCCCGCGGATCTCGGAGCCGCCGCCGCTCTGAAACAGCGTCGGGAGCATGCCCAGGATCAGCGCCGCCGAGGTCATCAGGATCGGTCGCAGGCGCCGCGGGCCGGCGAGCCGCATCGCCTGCTCGGGATCGAGCTTCTGCTCGCGGATGCGCTGCAGAGCGCCGTCGACCAGCAGGATGCCGTTCTTGGCCGACAGGCCGACCAGCAGAATGATGCCGATGTCGGCCGCCAGCGACAGCGCTGCACCGTAGAGCCAGAGCCCGATCAAGGCGCCGACAAAGGCCAGCGGCAGCGAGATCACGATGGTGAAGGGGTGGGCAAACGACTCGAACTGGCTGGCCAGCACCATGTAAATGAAGATGAGCGCCAGCACCAGGGCGATGGCGATGTCGCGGTTGGTGTTGCCCATCTCCTTCTGCAGCCCCTCGAACTTGAGCGTGTAGCCAGCCCCCCAGTCGACGTCGCCGAAGGCGGCCTCGAGGTCGTCGCTGATCTTGCCGAGGGGCCGACCGGACGCGTAGGCGACGACCGAGATGGTGCGCTGCCGGCTGTCGCGATCGATCTCGGACGGGCCGGTCTGCTCGCGCAGGCTGGCCACGTCGCTAAGCTGCACGAAGCCGGAGGCGCTGTAGATGCGAAGCTGCTTCAGCCGCTCGGGGTCGCGGCGATAGTCCTCGGCCAGCGCGACCCGCACGTCGACGTCGTCGGCGCTGTCGGTGGCCATCTTGCCCGCCAGCTCGCCGTGCAGCGCCAGCCGGCTCTGCAGCGCGATGTCGCTCGCCGCCATTCCCTGGTCGCGGGCGCGGTCGCGATCGATGTCGAGCGCGATCTCGGGCAGGCCGGGCGAATCGCGCACCTCGAGGTCGCGGATGCCCTCGATCTGCCGCATCCGCTGGGCGATGAAATGGGCGTGCCTCTGCAGCACGGCGACGTCGGGCCCCAGGATCTGCATCATGATCGGCGGGTAGTCGCCGACCCCCTCGAGGATCACCGGATCGGCGATGGCGTAGATCGCCTGCGGCAGCGCGTCGAGAAAGGGCCGGATGTCGTCCTTGATGTCGGTCAGCGTCTTGTCGCGCTCGGTCTTGGGCCGGCAGCGCACCCGGTAGTGGACCTTGCGCACCTGGTCCTTGTAGCCGACCGTGGCGTTGACCGCGATCACGTCGGGGTGCTGGGCGATGCCGCGCTCGGCCGCGATGCTGCGGCGGCTCGCCTCGTCGAGCGAGGTGCCGGGGGGAAAATCGATGTTGACGAAAAACTGTCCCTCGTCGTAGGCCGGCAGCAGCTCGGTGCCTAGCCCCAACGCCAGCCAGCCGGCCAAGATCAGCGCCACCGCCGCGATGCCGATCGTCACCAGCTTGTGGCGCAGGCTCCACTCCAGCGACCGCAGGTAGCTGCGGTCGAGCGCCGCAAAGCCGCGCTCGAGCCAGCGAAAGGCGACCCAGCGCCGCTCCCCTCCGGTGCGCGCCAGCGACAGCCGTGCGCTCAGCATCGGATCCAGGGTGAGCGCGATGAACAGCGACAGCAGCACCGCCACCGCGATGGTGATGCCGAACTGCTCGAAAAACTGGCCGACGATGCCGCCCATGAAGGCGACCGGTAAAAACACGGCGCAGATGGTGAAGGTGGTCGCCATCACCGCCAGCCCGACCTCGGCCGTACCCTGGCGCGCGGCGGTGAACGGATCGACACCGCGCTCTAGGCGGTGGGTGATCGCCTCGCGCACCACCACGCTGTCATCGATGAGCAGGCCGATCGCCAGGCTCATGCCGATCAGCGTCATCAGGTTGAGCGAATAGCCAAATGCGTACATCGCGGCGAAGGTTCCGATCACCGCCGTCGGCAGTGCCAGCGCCGAGATCAGAGTGCCGCGCACGTCGAGCAGAAAGAACAGGATCACCAGGATCGCCATGGCGCCGCCGAACAGGATGGCCCAGGCGACCTCGCGCGCGTTGTCGTCGACGATGCGCGAGCCGTCGATGATCAGCGCGGTCCTGATCTCGCCCGGCAGGGTTGGCATCAGCGTGGCCATGCGCGCCTTGACCGTCTCGGCGAGCGCCAGCGTGTTGGCGCCCGACTGCTTGACCACCTCGAGCGCCACCGACTCCTGGGCGTTGGTGCGCACCAGCACCCGCTGCTCCTTGAAGCCGTCGACCACGTCGGCCACGTCACCCAGCAGCACCGGCGTCTGGCCCGGGTTGCGCTGCACCACGACGCGGCGCACCTCGTCGGCGTTCTTGAACTGCGCGTCGGCGCGCACGCCCAGCTCGACCGCGCCGCGCCGCACGTGGCCGGACGGGATGTTGACGTTCTCGCGCTTGAGCGACTCGAAGACGGCGCCGACCGGCAGGTACAGCGCGTCCAGCTTGTCCTGGTGCAGCAGCACGCGCAGCTCGCGCTCGCGGCCGCCCACGATCTTGACCAGCGCCACACCGTCGATCTGCTCGAGCGCCGGCTTGATCCGGTCCTCGACGATGTCGCGCACCTGCTCGACCGGCACCCGGGCGGTCAACGTGTAGACCAGCACCGGCGTGGCCCGCGGATCGAAGCGCGCGATGCTGGGCTCCTCGATCCCGCTGGGCAGGTTGCGCCGGATCAGACCCACCCGCTCGCGCACCTCCTGCACCGCGCGCTCGGCATTGGCGCCCATGTCGAACTGGACCAGCACGGTCGACACGCTGTCGCGCGACCAACTGAGCAGCTTGCGGACGTCGTTGATACCGGCCACCGCGTCCTCGATCGGCCGCGAGATCTGCTTCTCGACGTCGGCCGGGCCGGCCCCGGGGTAGACCGTGGTGATGTGCACGAACGGGAAGCTGATGTCCGGGAACAGATCGATCGGCAGCCGGCTCAGGCCGAGCGCCCCCAGCACCACCAGCGACAGGGCGAGCATGGTCGTGAAGACCGGCCGCCGGATCGCGACCTCGGACAGTCTCATAGCGCGTCGGCGGAGCTGGCGAGCCGGATGCCGGCGCCGTCTTGCAGATCATCTGGCGGTTGATCGATGACGCGGTCGCCGTCGCTCAACCCGGCGACCACGACCCAGCCCCGCTCGCGCGCCAGGATGGTCACCTCGCGGTGGCAAGCCTGCCCGTCGCTGCCGACCAAAAACAGCCCCGGCTCCTCGCGACGCTCGAGGCTGGTGACCGGCACCTTGTAGGCGTCGGTCTCGGCCTGGGCTGTGAAGCGCGCCTTGACGAACGCGTTGGCCAGGCCCTTGGCCTCCTCGCCACAAAGCTCGGCCTCGACCGGCAGGCGGTGGCCGCGCGGCTCGAGCGCCGGCATCACCCGCGTCACCTTGCCGTTCACCGTGCCGCGGCTGTGCTCCAGCGGCACCTGTGCGCCGACCTCGATCCGACCGGCGGCATCGGAGGGCAGCGTCGCCTGCAGGCGCAGGCAGGTCAGGGTAGCCACCTCGACCAGCGGCGTGCCCGGGCCCACCATGACGCCGATCGAGTCGGGCGCATTGAGCACCGTGCCGTCGAACGGCGCCCGCAGCGAATGATTGTCGAGCTGGTTGCGCGCGTTCTGCAGCGCGGCCTCCGCCTGCGCGAGCTGCGCCTCGGCCATCTGCACCTGAAACCTGGCCTGCGTGAGCTGCTGCTCGGTGGCGACGCCGCTCTGCTGGAGCCGGTTAAGCCGCTCGAGGCCATCCCGGGCCATGGCGGCCTGGGCCTCGGCTGCCTGGTGCGCGGCCTCGGCCTGCGCCACGCCGGCCAGCACGTCCTGGGTGTCGAGCTGCAGCAGCAGGTCGCCCTTGCGCACGCTCTGGCCGCGCTGCACCGCGATCCTGGCCAGCCGGCCGCCCAGCTTGAAGCCGAGCGGCGCATCGTTGACCGGCATCAGGGTGCCGGTGGCGACGTAGCTCGGCCGGTGGCGCACCCTCTCGGGGGCCACGGTGTGCACTTCGGGCAGCATCGGCTTGCTGGCGCTGGCGCCGGTCGCAGCCCCGGCGCTGACCAGCTCCCTGGACTGGGCCTGGCTCGAGCAGCCGGCGCCGGCCGCGGCCAGCGCCAGGCCGGGCCCACCGATCATCACCGCGATCATTTTTGACCAGTGAGTCATTTGCCGCTCCATCCCGCCTGCGCGGGCGGTCTCTCCGCCGGGGGCGCCGCCACCTCGACCGCGGCGCGCAGCCCGCTGGCCAGCGAGCGCGTGTCGAGCGCGCCCTGGCCTCCGATGCCGTGATCGAGCAGCGCCACCAGCGCGTTCGCCCAGCGCTCGAAGTCGGGCTGTCGCCCGGCGCGCGCGATCTCCTGCGCCAGCCCGATGTAGCCGCCCGCCACGAACCGGATGAAGACGTCGGGATCGATGTCGCTGCGCAGCAGGCCGCACCGCTGCTCGAGATGGATCCAGCGCACCTGCTGCTCGACGATCTGGCTCTTCAGGCGATCGATCAGGTAGCCCAGGCGGGTGCCGGTGCCGCCGTTGACCAGCAGCCCGACCACGTCGCGCCACGCCCACAGCGCGCGCAGGATCGAGCGCGCGCGCTCGATCTCGGACTCCCGCAGCGCGCTGCGCCAGCGCTCCTCGCCGGCGTTCTCGGCCAGCAGCCGCTGCCAGAGCTGGCCGACGTCGGTCGAGAACTCGGTCATCAGCGTCTCGATGTGGGCAAAGAGCTGGTGCACCAGCTCCAGAAAGCAGTCCTCCTTGGAGCGAAAGTGCAGATAGAACGATCCCTTGGCCAGTCCGGCGCCCTGCGCGATGGCCTCGACGCTGGTGCCGTCGTAACCGCGCCGGGCAAACTCCACGCGCGCGCTCTTGAGCAGCGCATCGCGGGAATGGGGATCGGAGGTGCGCGCCATCGGATGCCAGCGCCTGATCTCTATTAATGACTGACTGGTCAATATAGCCGACCGGAGCGCGGAGTCAAGACCGGACGTCACAGGCCTTGCGATCCCGGAACCTGGCCGGGGAACGCTGGCCGCCGAGATCCGCCGGCATTGCTCGCGTTCCTGCTATCATTGCGACAGAAAACGTGACGCGACATGCGCAAATCGGCTTCTCCCCTGCTACTCGCGCTGCTGATCGGCAACCTGCTTGCCCGCTGCACCTGCAGCAGCGAACCCGAGCCGATCGCGCTGAACACGATCGCTCCGGCCAGCGCACGCAGCGGCGAGTCGGTCGCCGTGGTGATCTCGGGCAGCGGCTTTGCCGCACACGTCGTCGTCAGCTACCAGTCCACCCGGCGCACCACCGTCGACGACCAATTTTCGGCGTGGCTCGGCCAGCACGCGCTCGAACAGGTGCGTCACGTCGACAGCCAGAACCTGACCGCGGTCGTACCGCCAACGCTGCCGGTCGGCAGCCACGAACTGATCGTCGAGTCGCCGGCCGGCGAACGCGTCACCCTGGCCGCCGCCTTCGAGGTGCTACCCGTGGGTATCGTAGACGCCGGGCCCACCGAGGGGGGAATCCCCGACCGCGCGGCCGCTGATCTGCCCGGTGACCGCGTGCCTCTCGACCGTCCTGCGCAGGACCGGATGGCTGCGGACAGCACCCACGACACTGCGAGCGCATTCGACACCGGAGCCGTCGACGTCCAGCCGGCAGACGTCGCGCTCACCGACACCGCGACGACGGACGCCGGGCAGCGCGATGCCGGCTCGTCGACCGGTGCCGGCCGGCTGGCGATCGCGATGGGTGCAGCCACGACCGCGACGCTGGCGGTCGACCTGGCGATCGAGGCGCCCGGCAACCTGGTGGCGACTCCGGATCAACTTGGCAACTGGACCATCATCGACAACTTCGGTGACGGCTGGGCCACCTGCGGTACCACCCTGTTCGGCGACCCTTCGTTTTGCACCTCGTTCGACTGGAACACGCGCAGCCGGATCCTCGACCTGGTGGCGCTGGGGATCAGCGCCGCCGAGCTGGATGCGCAACCGCCGATCGCGGTCTACGAATGGGTGACCGGCTACAGTCTGCGCGGGCCCGCCGACTTCGAGGATTTTTATTACGTGCGCAGCGATCTGCGGCGCCAGCGCAACGGCGGCACGGCCGTGACCTTCAACCGGGGAAGCCGCCAGAATCCCGCGCGATCGACCGCCACCTGGCAGCCGGTCGGCACCACGTTCACCGGCTACGGCCCGGGCGTCCGCTTTGTCTACCTCGAGGACGGCGGCCACGACGTCGAATTCTGGGCCGGTCCGTACGGCGCATACTTCACGTCGTTTTTCGTCCACGTCGGCGCGATCGAGATGCGTCTTGCCAACGACGGCGCCGGTTGGAGCGACTGGCAACCATTCACGCCGACCGCGCCCTGGATGCTGGAGCCGGCCAGCAGCGGCCTGCACATCGTGCATGTCGAGTTCCGCGACGGTAGCGGCGCGCTGCTCGGCAGCACCAGCGACACCATCGACGTCGATCTGCCCTGAGCGCCGCGACTCTGACCAGCATGCGGTTTTTTCCTCTGTTTCAGTCTGCTATAGTCAAGACCGTGGTTTCTGGACGCTGGCAGACAAGACGACGAGCCATGCGACCGGCTTCGCTGCTCGTGGCCGTGGCGCTGACCCGCTGCACCTGCAGCAGCGAACCCGAGCCGATCGCGCTGACCGGCGTGCAGCCAGCGCGCGCAGCCGACGACACGGCGACGCCGATCACCATCGTCGGCAGCGGCTTCTATCCGCAAATCGCGATCGACTACCAGTCGAGCCAGCGATCGGCGATCGGGCTGCAGTTCGCAGCGCGGCTCGGCGAGCACGCGCTAGAGCTGGTGACCTACTCGGACTCCCGGCATCTGACCGCGGTGGTGCCGGCCGGCCTGCCACCCGGCACCTACGAGCTGACCGTCGTGTCGCCGCAGGACCAGATCGCGCGACTCACCGATGCCTTCACCGTCATCGCCAGCGCGGTGGTCGACGGCGGAATCGGCGACGCCATCTGCCGCGATCGGTTTGGCCAGGACCTGGCGCCGACCGACGCGATGTCCGCCGAGATCCGCGATACCGGCCCCCCGGATACGGTTGCAGCGGACGCCGGACCGGACGACCGGGACGGCCGGGATGCAATCGATCGCGACGCGGCGCAGCCAGATGTCGCGCAGCCGGATGTCGCGCAGCCAGATATCGCGCAGCCAGACACAACGGCCTGCACGCGCACGCCCGAGTGGTGGAACGGAGCGTACGGCTACCGGCTGCCCCTGAGCATCAGCGAGTCGATCAGCGGTTCACTGCTGGCCGGCTACTCGGTCCCGGCGACCGTGGACACGGCGACGTTGATCAACACCGGCAAGCTGCTCGCGAGCGGCGATGACCTGCGCGTGGTGCGAACGGTCGGAGCCAGCCACCAGGAACTGGACAGGCACGTCGTCGACCTCGATGGTGCGGCCACCCAGATCTGGTTCAAGACCCTGGCCGATATCGACGGCAGCGATGCAACCTACATGCTCTACTACGGCAATCCGGCGGCCGGTGCGCCGCCCGCCCGCTGGGCCGACTCGATGGGCGCCGACGCCATGCCCTCGGCGGTCTACCTGGCAGCCGACGACTTCGAAGGCCACGTTGTCGGGACGCAACCCGACGGCTGGGAGGGAGCGGGCGACTACAGTGTGCAGACCGATAGCGGCAACCAGGTACTGCGCGTGGTCGGCACCGGCGGCGGCACGGCGGATTACTTCTTCGCCGGCGACTACGCCTGGACCGACGTGGCGGTGCGCGGCCGTATCAAGGTCAGCACCTGGGGCAGCAGCATGTACTACGGCCTGCTCACCCGGGTCGAATCGACCAGCCCCTTCGACACGCTGTGGTGGGGTTTTCTAGACACCAACACGCTCGAGCTCTACACGCTGGCCATGTCCGGCGTACAGGCCGAGGCGCTCAGCGGCAGCAGCCAACGGCGCACCATCAACTTCAGCCCCAACGCAGGGTCCACCTGGCACACCCTGGAGACCACGCTGGCTGGCAGCAGCTCGACCCACTTCTACGACGGCGTGCAGCGGACGACCTACACGCTGCCCACCAGCTTCCTGCCGTCCGGCCGGGTCGGTCTGTGCTCGGGTTACTCGGTCGCGCTCGCCTACTGGGACGACATCGTCGTGCGCCGCTACGTCTCGCCCGAGCCTTCGGTCGCCGCTGGCGCCGAAGAGGCAGCCTGCCCGTAACGGCGAGCGCTGGCCGTTCCCTCGATCGCGAGTACCGGCAGGTCGCGTTGACAGCGCGGGGCGGCGCCGGGTTTCGGTCAAGAGCGAGGCCGCTCCGGCTTGACCGCCGCGCCGCCGGCCAGCCCGCTGTGGCGAAAGCTGTAGCCGGAATAGATGACCAGCCCGATCAGCAGCCAGACCGCGAAGCGCAGCCAGGTCATGCCGGGCAGGCTGATCATCAGGTAGCCGCACAGACCGATGCCGAGCAGCGGGACCAGCGGAAACAGCGGCACCTTGAACGGCCGCTTCACGTCGGAGCGCGAGTAGCGCAGCGCGATCACGCCGGCCGAGACGATGACAAACGCGAACAGGGTGCCGATCGAGCACAGCTCGGCCACCACGTTGATCGGCGTCAGCGCGGCCGCGATCGCGACCACGCTGCCGGTGATCAGCGTCGTCAGGTGGGGGGTACGATAGCGCGCATGCACCCGCGACAGCAGCGGCGGCAGCAGGCCGTCGCGCGACATCGCGAACAGGATGCGCGGCTGCCCCATCAGCAGGACCAGCAGCACGCTGGTGATGCCGGCCAGCGCGCCGACGCTGATCAGCATCGACGCCCACGGCATCTCGAGCACGTTGAGCACCAGCGCCACCGGATCGGCCACGCCGAGCTGCTGGTAGGGCACCACCCCGGTCATGATGGCCGCCACCGAGACGTAGAGCAGCGTCGAGATCACCAGCGAGCCCATGATGCCGATGGGCAGATCTCGCTGCGGATTGACCGCCTCCTCGGCCGTGGTCGAAACCGCGTCGAAACCGACGTAGGCGAGAAAGACGATCGCGGCCGCGGTCATCACCCCGCCGAACCCGAACGGCATGAACGGCGCCCAGTTGCCCGGCTTGATGTGCCAGGCGGCGAGAGCGATGAAGACCATGATCACGGCCAGCTTGATGATCACCATGACTAGGTTGACGCGCGAGCTCTCCTGGATGCCGCGCACCAGCAACCAGCTCAAAAACAGCACGATCAACAGCGCCGGCAGGTTGAAGAAACCCGGCTGGTCGCCCCACGGCGCCGCCGCGAAGCGGTGATCCACCATCCAGCCGAACGGGCCGATGACGTGGTCTACAAAATTGACCAGGTAGGCCGACCAGCCGATCGAGACCAGGCTGGCGCCGACCATGTACTCGAGGATCAGATCCCAGCCGATGATCCAGGCCAGGATCTCGCCCAGCGTGGCGTAACCGTAGGTATAGGCGCTGCCCGCCACCGGGATCATGGCCGCCAACTCGGCGTAGCAGAGCGCAGCGCAGGCGCAGGCGGCACCGGCTATCACGAACGACAGGATGATCCCCGGGCCAGCGTGCTTGGCCGCCTCGACGCCGGGCAGCACGAAGATGCCGACGCCGATGATGCAGCCGATGCCGATGGCGACCAGATCCCACCAGCGCAGCGCGCGCTTGAGCCCGCGCTGCTGGTCGTCGGCGTCGCGCAGCAGTCTGGCCAGCGGCTTGGTGCGCATGAGCGGCAAGGCCATGGAGGTTTCCCCTCGATCGGATAGTGGCGCCACGACCTTACAGGCCGGCGGGGATAGCGGCAAATCGGATCTGGGGCGCCGTTTCATTGCCGGTCAGGTAGAAGAGACCGACGACGCCGAGGCCGTCCCGGTAGAACGCGGTGACCAGGGCAGCGTCGGCGATACCGGTGCTGCTCTCGTCGGCCAGCAGATGATCTTGGGCCTCCCACCCGCCGCCGACATGGACGCGGTAGGCGATCTCCTCGGTCACCGGGTCGCTCCACAGGCAGTACAACCGGTCGGCCGCGGTGTCCAAGCCGAGCACCGGGCTTCCATGAAAATCGTATGCAGAGAGAAGAACGTCCGTTGAAAACGACTTCGAGACAGTATCGTACCTGGCGTAGACAAGGCTGCTGGCCGAAAGAAAGACGACGTGGACGTCGTCGCCGCTGCCCACCGCGGAGAAAGGCACGCTAATGGCTTGCTCGGTCAGGTCGATCGAAGAGACCTGGTCACCGGTCACCACTCCGGCCCGCACGAAGTGCCCGCCGGAGGCAAAACCCGCCCACATCCTGTCATCGCTCAGGGGCACCAGCTCGACGAACCACGCGGCAGCAGTCCAGCTCGCGAGCTCCCAGCTTCCGCTGGTGCTCCAGGTACCGTCGCTGGATGAGGATCTGATCAGTCTGGGCCGCTTCTCTGCACCGTCGACCCAGCGGTAGCCGATCCAGGGGCGGCCGCTGGAATCGACGGCGATCATGGGACACGACTTGTAGCCCGGGTCAGTGCCGCCGATCGCCTGCTCGTCGGCGCTCCAGGCGATGCTGCCGTCGCTGCTCGGCAGGCCGCGGCGATAGTGCAGAGCCGTTCCGTTGTCGCCGTCGCTGGCAGCGTAGTGCAGATAGGGATCTCGATACCAGACGCTGAGGTCCTCGCTGTACTGGACCGTCCGCAGTATCGTCGGGTCGCTCCACAGCGCGCCGTCGGCGCTGCTGCGAAACACCGCGTGTGAGCCGTCCCGGTAGAAGACCCAGATGCGGCCGGCCGCGGCAAAGCTCTTGCGCTGAAACAGACCGGCGATCGCGTTGCTCGAGGCGGTCGCGGTGACGAGCGAGTGGCGGGCGAAGCTGGCATCGGGTACTCCGCCGCCGGCATCATGCCCGGCGTCGTCTCCGGCGTCGTCTCCGGCGTCGCGCCCGGCGTCGTCTCCGGCGTCGCGCCCGGCGTCGTCTCCGGCGTCGCGCCCGGCGTCGCGCCCGGCCTCGCGATCCAAAAAACCCGCGTCGCCGACGAGCTGACACAAACCATCGCGGCAGGTCTCGCTGCCGCCGCAGTCTTCCTCACCAATGCACAACCACCGGCATCGGCCGGCCACGCAGGTCTCGGTGTCGAGGCAGTCCTTCGAGTCCCGGCACGCTGCGCCGATCGGAAGGCAGACACCCAGGCGACAGCTCGTGGCCTGCGGGCACTGGCCTGACGCGTCGCACGTCGCACGGCACGTGCGCTCGTAGCAGATCTCCCCGGGCCGGCAGTCCAGCGTCGCTCGGCAGTCTCCGGACGGGGGCGGGCACGCGGTCGAGGCCAGCGCCATCAATGCAACGGCCACCAGCTCTGGGCCTACACCGGGGGGGTGGTCTTGCCGCGCCATCGAGCGCCAGTGTACTCCATCGGCGCGGAGGGCGCTCGAGTCGTGCGCTGCATCCTGGCCATGTGCAACCCGCGGCTACGGCCACCTGGTCGTCGATGTTCTTGGCGAGCCATGACTGCAGGCCACGGCCATCAGACGCGGTTGCGCAGCATCAGCTCGCCCGGGTGCGGGTCGAGAAAGGTCTGTTGCTCCAGGTAGGCAGGCCGGTGGACGCGCACGTAGTGCTTGAGCAGGGTGAGCGGGGCCAGCAGCGGGACCAACCCGCGCCGATGGCGGTCGATCAGCTCCAGCAGCTCGATCTTTTCGTCGCCGCCGAGCTGCTTCTCTAACAAGCCCGCGATGTGCAGCAGCACGTCGCTGTTCTTCTTGGGCGTGGCGACCGTCGCCAGCGCCGCCATGAACAGCCGCTGGTAGCGAGCACACATCTCGGAGCGGCCGAGCCGCTTGCCGGAGGCGACCAGCCGGCCCAGCTCGCGACAGCGCACCGGATGGTGCGCCATCAACTGCAGCTCGTGCCGGGCGTGAAACTCGACCAGAGCTCCGACGCCGCCGCCGCGGGCGACCAGATCGCGCAGCCGGCGACGGGCAAAGAGCCGCTCCACGAAGTTCTCGCGCAGCGCCGGATCCTCGAGCCGCCCTTCGTCCTCGAGCGGGAGCAGCGAAAAACGGCGAGCCACGGCCGCCGCGAACAGACCGCGCCCCGACCGCGCCCGGCCACCTGTCCTGAAAATCCTCACCCCGCGCAGACCGCAACTCGGGGAGCGGCTCTTGAGAATAAAACCGTCCACGTCCTCGGTCGCCAGCGCAGCGCCGCGTCGCTCGCAGTAACGGCTCATGCGAGCGGTCAGATCCCGCCGCGTCTGCACCGTCACCAGCCGCGGCGCGGCCGGGTCTCCCTCGAGCTGTATCGGCTCGCGCGGGATCCCCAACCCGCACTCGTGTTCGGGGCAGACCGGCACCAGTCTGAAATATCGGGACAGCACGTCGGCGACATAGGCATCCCGCTTGTGACCGCCGTCGTAGCGCACCTTCTCGCCCAGCAGGCAGGCGCTGACAGCGATCTGGATGGGCTGGCTCATCTGCACCTCTAGCCGAGACCCGGCCCGGCGCCTCTGCCACCTTCGGCTCCGCTTATATTGCGGAGGCGGCCGTCGCGCCACGCTCCCTTGCGCGGGGCTGATGGCCTGCTACCATCGGCAGCCTGGACCGGTAGCGCTGCGGCGCGGGAGCGGTGTGGATCCCAAGACCCTCAAGGAGCTGCTGTTCGATGCAGCCGCGAGCGGCGACGAGAAGAAGCTCGGCGCGCTATGCCAGGCGCACCGCCAGCTCATCGCCGAGCAGTTCGCGTCCTGGCGTCAGCTTCCGCCGGCGGTGCCCGGCGACGCCGACGCGATGCAGCGCCAGGCTCAAGGCCTGCTCGCGGTGGCGCAGTACTTCGCCCAGCACCTGGGCGACCGCAGCCTGCTCGATCGCCTGGTCGGCGATCCGCAGGACAACCCGATCCTGCGCTGGCAGAAAGCGCTCAAGCATATCGACGAGCTGATGCAGAATCGCCAGCACGAGCTGGCACTGGGCGAGATCGAGGCGCTCATCCGCAGCTTCGCCGGGTTGCGCGGCAACGCGGTGGAGCGCCTGTTACCGGTGGCCTACGGCCGGCTCGGCGAATGCCTGTTTCACCTGCACAAATTCCAGCACGCCCTGGTGGCGACCGAGCAAGCGCTGGCGCTGTGCGAGGAGATCAACGACGTCGAGGGCGTGGTCACCTACCTGGGCAACCTGGTCGAGATCCACCGCCAGCGCGGCGATCGGATGACGGCCGAGCGCTTTGCCGAGCGCCGGGCCAAGGTGCTGACCGAGATCAAGCGGCCGAACTGAGGTCGCGGCCGGCGCCGGCGGCTCCTTCGGAGCGTGCGCGCTCGTGCCAGTTCTTGCGCTCGCCGAAGACGCTGCGCTCGCACCAGCCGTCGCCATCGAGATCGCCCAGCGGCCGCCACTGCCAGCGATCGACCTCGCGGATCTCGATGCAGTCGCCCATCAACCGCCAGAAGTACTCGCGCAGGCCGCGCCTGGTTTCGGCGCCCAGAAAACCGATGTTCATGCCGTTGCGGATGGCGCCCTCGAGCGAGCCGAAGTCCCGGCCGGTACGCAACTTGCGGATGATCCTGGCCACCATGATGCGGGAGGATTTGGTATCGGTCTGCATGATCGGCTCCATTGGGCCCGGGACCGCCCGCGCGCCACTGGCCCATTGTTCAAACGGCCGATACAAAAAAAAGTTCTGGCCTTGGCAGCGGACTGGAGGCCAGGGCGCAACCAGTGGCAGCAAATGAAAAATCAGCGTCGGCAGAATCCGGGCGCGCCCGGCGAGAACCGGTTGCCAATCCCCGGCTCCGGACTATGATCCGCCGTCGTGCGCCCCGAAGACCGAGAGCGCGTGTGCGTCGAGGTGGTCAGCCGCGTGGTGGCCAGCCGGGTCGCGGCCGCGACCGGCCGCGGCCGGCCGCTGGACGAGGTGCTGGCCGATTCGCTCTTTCACGAGCAGCGGCGCCTCAAGGACGAGCGGCCATCTCGCCAGCGCGACCTCGAGCGCGCGCACTGGGACGGGGTGAGGCGCGCCCTGCCGAGCGCCTCCGAGACCGATCTGCGCGAGCTGCTCGAGCGCGTGGCCACCCGCTACGTCGAGGAGATCGTCGGCAACTTCGATGCCCGGATCTTCCGCTTCTCGACCCGGGTGCTGCCGCCGGCGCTCGGGCTGCTGCTCAATGCGGTGTCGCCGCGGCGCCTGCTCGGACAGCTTCCGCGGCTGCCCGACCTCAAGCGCAACGTGATCTTCCAGGGTGAGCTCGACCACCTGCGCCGGCTGGCCGCGCGCGGAACCCTGATCGTGGCGCCGACGCACCAGTCCAACATGGACTCGATCCTCATCGGCTGGAGCCTGCACGAGATCGGCATTCCGCCGGTGCTCTACGGCGCCGGGCTCAACCTGTTCGCCAACCCGGTGCTCGGCTTCTTCATGCGCAACCTGGGCGCCTACACGGTCGACCGCCGCAAGAAGGACGAGCTGTACAAGGAGGTGCTCAAGACCTACGCCACCTGCACCCTCGAGCTCGGCTACCACAACCTGTTCTTTCCCGGCGGCACGCGCGCCCGCTCCGGCGCCGTCGAACGCAAGCTCAAGCTCGGTCTGCTCGGGACCGGCATCGCCGCCTACATCCACAACCTGCGGCAGCACCGCCCTGCCCCCGCGATCTTCATCGCGCCGTGCACCCTGAGCTACCAGTTGGTGCTCGAGGCCGAGACCCTGATCGACGACTGGCTGCAGGAGGAGGGCAAGTCGCGCTTCATCATCAGCGACGACGAATTCTCCCGGCCGCGGCGCATCGCGCAGTTCCTGAGCCAGCTTCTCTCGCTCGACTCGCGCATCTACGTCACCGTCGGCCGCGCGGTCGATCCGTTCGGCAACCCGGTCGACGACGACGGCATCTCGCGCGACCCGGTCGGCCGTCCGATCGAGATCGCGCGCTACGTCGCCGTCGACGGTGCGCCGGCCGCCGATCCGCAGCGCGACGCCGAGTACACGCGCGAGGTGGGGCAAAAGCTGGCGCGCGCCTACCTGTGCGACAACGTGGTCTACGCCACGCACGCGCTGGCCCGCGCCATGTGGCGGCGCCTGCGTCGCCAGAACCCGGGGCTGGACCTGTTCCGGCTGCTGCGTTCGGGTGGCCGCGAGCGCGACGTCGAGGTGCGCGTCGCGCTGCAGGAGATCGCCGCCCTGATCGAGCAGCTTCGGGGGCTGGCCGCGCAGCGCCGCATCCGCCTCGACGGCGTGCTCGGCGACGGCGACGCCGAGGCGGTGCTGCGAGACGGGCTGCGCCACTTCGCCATCTACCACACCACCCCGGCGGTGCAGCGCCGCGGCGACCGGCTGTTCGCGGTCGACCGCAACCTGATGCTCTACTACGCCAACCGGCTAGACGGCTACGACCTGGACGGCTGCGACGCCACTGGCCTGCGACCGCGGCCGGGCGGTCGGACGGAGCAGCGCGATGTCTGATCGGGAGATCGGCCTGCTCGGCGGTGGCAGCCTGGGCCAGGCGCTGGTCAGGCTCGCCCAGGACGCGGGCACCGGGGTCGTCGGCTGGTCGCGCAGCGCACCGTCGAGCGGCGCGCGCGGCGACGCGGACTGGAGGCTGACGGTCGCCTGGGAGCCCGATCCGGCGGCCGTCGTGGAGCGCTGCCGGGTGGTCTGCTTCGCGGTGCCGGCGCACGCGCTGCCCGAGCTGATCGAGGCGGTCGGCGCCGCGGCCCGCGGCGACCACGTCTGGGTCCACGCCAGCAAGGGCATGACCGCGGCCGGTCAGCTCGCGCACGAGGTGATGCGCCAGCGCACCTGCGTCAAGCAGATCGTGGCCCTGGGGGGACCGTTCAGCGGCCTCGAGCTGGCGCGGCGCGGCCAGAGCGCGCTGGTCGCCGCCTCGCACTTCGACTGCGCGGTGGCCGCCCTCGACGCGGCGCTGTTCCGGCCGCGGCTGCGGCTGCACCGCAGCGACGACCTGATCGGCGTCGAGGTGGCCGGCGCGCTGCGCAACGCGATCAGCGTGGCGGACGGCATGGCTGAGAAGCTGGGCGAGGGGATCCAGAGCGCCCTGCTGGCGCGCGGCCTGGTCGAGAGCGCGCGGCTCGGCGTGGCTCTCGGCGGCCAGGCCGGGACCTTCGTCGGCATCGCCGGCGTCGGCGATCTGCTGGCGCAGCGCGACGCCGCCTCGAGCCGCAACTTCGCACTCGGGCAGCGTCTCGGCCGCGGCGAGCCACCGGCGGCCGCGCTGGCCGCGATCGCGGCGCCGGTCGAGGGCGCGATCACGGCCGCGGCCGCGGCCAGCCGGGGCCGCGCGTTGGGGGTCGCGCTGCCGCTGATGCACGGGATCAGCCAGGTGCTCGAGCAGGCGCTGACGCCGAGCGAGATGATCGAGAGCGTGCTCGCCCGCGACGCCGGTCTGGGCCCGAGCGACAGCCTCGTGTAGCCGGCGATGACTCGGGACTTCGCCGTCGTGCAGCACCGCGATCGCCGCCTCGACGCGGCCTTTTGCGGCGACATCCTGATCTGGGACATCGACAAGACCTACCTCAACACCCACTTCTCGACCTGGCGCGGGCTGCTCGCCATTCCGTTCGAGTTCGCCGTGGACAAGGAGGCCTTGCCCGGCACCGTCGCTTTGCTCCACGGTCTGCGCCACGGCCCCGACCTCGAGACGAGGCAGACACCGCTCTATTTCGTCAGCGCCAGCCCACCCCAGTTGCGGGCGGTGCTGACCCGCAAGATGGTCCTCGACGGCGTCGAGTACGACGGCCTCACCTTCAAGGACCAGCTCGGCCTGCTCGGTCGCGGCCGCTGGCGCGAGCTGCGCCACCAGCTCGGCTACAAGCTGGCCGCGCTGCTGCAACTGCGCGCAGAGCTGCCCGCCGGCTGCCGGCTGCTGCTGTTCGGCGACAACGCCGAGGACGACGCCGACATCTTCGCGCTGTTCGCCGCCACCTGCGCCGGAGTGCGGGGTCGGGCGCTGGAGTCGCGCCTGCGCGATCGCGGCGCGACCGCCCAAGCGGCGCAGGCGCTGACGGAGCTGGCGTCCCGGCTGCCGGTCGCCGATTGCGTCGAGCGCTGCTACCTGCACCTGGTGCGGCCGGCCCCGCTGGCCGCCTACGACCAGCACCACCCGCTGCTGGTCGCGACACGAGACGCTCTGGAGCAGGCGCTGCACCTGGCGCAGAGCGGCCGCCTGCGGCAGCGCGACGTCGAGGAGGTCGGCCGCGAGATGATCGCGCGCGGCATCGATCGGGCGCTGCTCCGGCAGCGTGTCGACGAGACAGCCGCTCGTTTTGCCTTGCCGCCGAGACTGGTCGGTGCTGTCCTCAGAGCGCTGCACGACTGATCGCGAGGAGGCTGTCATGCACCTGGATCGGCGCCAGACGAGCGCTCTGTGCGCACTCGCCCTCATCGTCGGCTGCACCACAGCGCCGCGGCCTACCCCCAGCGTTCCCAAGGCGCCGGTGGCGCCGGTGGCGCTGGACGAGTACTTCAAGATCCTGCGCATCGGCGACGCCAGCTTCTCGTTCGACGAGAAGCTGGTCGCCTACGTCAGCAACCAGGGCGGCCGGCTCGACATCTGGATCCAGCCGGTCGGCGGCGGCGAGCCATGGCAGATCACCAAGGTCAGCGGCATGATCCATTCGCTCGCCTTCTCGCCGACCAAGGACCAGCTTCTGTTCGAGGCCGACCAGGGCGGCGACGAGATGCCGCACATCTACCTCACCGACTCGATGGGCCAGCAGCCGCGCGACCTGATGGCCAAGGATCCGCCGCACGCGCGCACCCGGTTCGTGCGCTGGGCCAACGACGGCAACTCGTTTCTCTACCTCTCCAACCGCCGCGACCCCAAGTACCTCGATCTCTACGAATACCGGCTCCGCAACCATCGCTCCGAGCTGCTGTGGCAGGCATCGGACAAGCTGGCGTTCGCGCTGACCAGCAGCAACCACAAGACGTTCGCGCTGATCG
>JAFGSX010000175.1 GCA_016934455.1 Deltaproteobacteria bacterium | reverse complement strand
GCATCGCCGTGTCGCGCAAAAAGCCGGCGTTGGCGGTCTCGACCAGGGGCTCGGTCAGCGCCAGCACCGCGGCGTGCAGTCCCTTCTCGGTGGCGGAGCCATTGGTGCCGACGTTGACCGCGGCGATGAACTCCCCGATCGGATCGGAGGTCGCGCCGGGACCGGTGTTGGCGATCACCGGCGCCACCAGCGCGCCGGCGTCGCTGCGGGCGGTATCGGTGGTGGTGACGCCGATGTGGTAGTCGATGTCCAGCTCGGAGGTGAACTGGATAAAGGCGGTGAAGTTCTGCGCCAGGCTCTGCTGCTCCTGCTGCATCGATCCGCTGTTGTCGACGACAAAGAGGATATCGATGGTCGGGCGCTCGCGCTGCACGTAGACGTCGATGTGCCGGGCATCCTCGACCGACTCGGTCGATCCGAACAACTGGGCGCGAACCCGCGGGTCGGTGGCGCCGGTGGCCATCACCTCGAGCGTGCCGGCGTGCACGCCGGGCGCAGGCCCGGCGGCCATACGCAGCGGCATGGTGATGCTCTGGCCAGCGGCGATCAGGGTACCGGTGGCGATCGGGGCCAGGATCTCGAAGTTGGGATCGCTGCTGGGACCGAAGCCGGCAAAGTCGATGCGCGCCGCGACCGCACCGACGTTGGTGAGCAGCGTGTCGTGGGTGCGGGAGACGCAGCCCTCGGTCACGACGCCGAAAAAGCGCAGGGTCGGGGTCAAAACCAGCTCGGCGTAATCGCCAAATCCGATCAGCTCGACCGACCGCTCCGGCCCCTCGGCCAGCGCGACCAAAAGCTGTCCGACCGCGGGTGCGGCGGCCACCGGCGTGAAGCGCACCCGGGTGCTGGTGCTCTGCCCGGGCAGCAGGGTGCCGGCCGACACCGGAACCAGCAGCTCGAAATCCGGCCTCGAGCCGTCGCTCAGGCGCGCGCCGGTTATGTTGCAGTCCAGGGAGGAGACGTTGGTGATGGTCACGTCGGTCTCCGCGGCCAGCCCCACCGCCAGGGAGGCAAAGCCGATCGGCGTCGGGTCGAACTGCAGGGCGCAGGCCGGCGTCGGGTCGGCAAAGCCGGTCAGGGGTATGAGCAACGGCGTTCCCTCGGCGGTGCTCACCGTCACCGCGCCGGTCCGGTTGCCGGCCGCGGCGGGGGCGAACTGCACCTCGACGACCGCGCTCTGACCGGGGGCGAGAGCGGTGCTGGCGGCGGGCGCCTGCAGCAGAGAGAAATCGTCGCCGCCGGCGCTGACCGCGACCCCCGCGACGGTGCAGACATCGACGCCCACGCTGCTGACCACCGTGCTCGCGCTGGTGGTGCTGTGGTTGAGGCTGGCGCGGGGCAGGACCAGACCAGCCGGGCTGGCCTCGAGACGACACGGGGTCTGCCAGAAACCGGTGCCCGAGAGGTCGACCTCGATCTCGACCTCGCCGTCGAGCACCAGCGCCAGCCGGCCGCTGCTGGTCACCGCGTCGAGCGGGCTGAAGCGGACGCGCATGCTCGCGGCCGCCCCGGCGCCCAGCTCGGCCTGCGGTGGCTCGGCCACGGCAAAGACATCGTGCCCCTCGACCACGCGGGCACCGGAGAGCCCGCAGGTGGCGCTGCCCTGGTTGGTCAGTGTCAGCACCGCCTCCTCGCTGTCCCCGACCGGGGTGTCGGCGAAGACCAGGGGATCGGAGCCGGGGACGATGTCGCAGGTCTCGATCGGGGCGCCGCTGCCGGCCAGCGTCACCGCGGCGAGCTCGCCCTCGTTGGACTCCGGGACCTCGAGGCTGAGGCGCGCCAGGTAGGCGCGTTGCTCGCGGGGGCGGAAGCGCACCGGCAGGTCGAAGCGCGCACCGGGCTCGATCGGCACCGCCACCTCGGTGGCGACCGCGATGTAGGCAGCGGCCGCGGCGGTATCGCCCTCCTCCTGCGGCAGCACCTCCACCAGCAACTGGTCGATGATGTTTTGCCCGCAGTTGCTCACGACCAGGGTCCTGGTCTCGGCGCTGCGGATCGGCTGCGCCCCGAAATCTACGGCCTCGGGATGGACGCAGATGGCAAATGAGGCGGTCAGGTTTGGCTCTTCCTCGCAGGCCTCGCAGCCGACGAGGAGGAGCGGGAGCACGACGAGAGCGAGTATGCGATGTTGTTTCATGGCGTTTTCTGCTCCGGCGCTGCAAATCTGTGGCGCGCTCATGGGGTAGGTACTCGTTGCTCTGCATATTTGGCACTGGATCCGAGGTCAAACCGCGGGATCTGCCATCCGTCAGACGACCGACCCCGGAGCCGCGGCGCCCTGCTCTCCCTCCAGCGCGGCCAGCAGCTCGAGCGCGAGCGCGGACCAGCCCAAACCCTGGGCGCCGTAGCCGGCGCCGGTGCGCGGGTTGTAGCACTCGCGAAAACCGGCGCGCTCGACCAGGGCGACCGAGCGCTCCTCGACGCGGCGAGCCAGATCGGTCGCCCCGTGGCGACGCAGGCCGCGGCAGAGGTACCAGTTGAGGTTGAGCCAGGTGGTGCCCCGGAAGACCAGGTTGCCGGCAGGCATCTCGGGGCAGAAGGCCGGCTCCCGCATCGAGACCGACGGCACCGGATACTCGGCCGCGTACTCCTCCGGGTCGCGCAGGTGTGCGATCAGCGCCGCCGCCATCGGTGCCGGCAGGTCCGGCAGGGCCAGCGGCAGCAGCGCCGTGGCCGTGCTCGTGCGGAGGCGCTCCTCGCGCTGCCCGGCCAGGTCGTAGAACAGACCGTCGGTCTCGGAGTAACACTTGTCGAGCAGACCGGCGCGGGTCCTGGCCGCGCGACCGTCCATCTCGGCGGCGGCCGTCGGGTCCCCCAGCTCGCGGTAGAGATCGGCGAGCTGGCGCAGGTTGATGGCGTAGATGGTGTTGACCATGACGTCCTCGACGATGAAGCGATCGAGGGCGAACATCCTCTCCGGCACCCGATCGACGCCGGCGTAGGCAGTGGCCACCCGCTGCCAGCCCCTGGTCATCTCGGCCGGCGCGATGCTCTCGATGCCCAGGTAGCGATCGTACTTGGGCGAGTGGTCGAGGCCCGATTCGTCGGCCTGCAGGATTGCGATCAGACCGTCGCGATCCGGATCGCGAACCCGATTCAAGTAGTCATAGTAGCGCCGCAGCGCGGGCATCACCTCTCGGACAAACGCCGTCCCGCCTCCGCGGTGAGCGGCGGCGGCCACGGCCTCGGCCAGCAGCGGCGGCTGGATGCAGTCGGTGAGATAGGGGGTGCGGTAGGCGATCGAGTAGGTCTCGAGCATCTGCTCGTAGCGCTCGCGCTGCCAGAAGGTGACGTGCGAGATGAGACCGTCGGGATGGGCATTGGCGATCAGCGACTGGATCTCGGACCGGGCGCGCGCCGGATCGATGCGGCTGAGAACGATCGCGTGAAAGCACGAATCCCAGAACCACTGAAAAGGGTAGGTCCCGGTCGACGGGCAACAGAAGTCGTAGTCGCGGCCGCACCACGGGGCGTGCCCGCGCTGGCGGTTGCGCTCGAAGAGCGCGGCGACCGCCTCCTGCATGCGCGTCAACCGAGACGATGTCACCAGGCTCGCCATGGGACGTGGACCTCCACCAGCGCCGCCAAATCGGCGCCCGCCGAATACTATACAGCAGGCGGCAAAAGCGGGAGGCGCGCCGTCCCCGATGAGACAGACATTCACAGCCGCAGTCAGCTCGCTCGGCCTGGCGCTGTGCGCAGCGAGCTGCGACCCCGATTGGACCACTGCGTCTCCTCAGGACGCCGCAGCCACGGCACCGGACGCGGCGCTGGCGGACACGACGCCGCCGGACGCGACGCCGCCTGACGTGACGCCGCCGGACGGGGCGCGCGACGGTGGCCGGCCCGACCAGGCAGTCGCCCGGGACAGCGCCGACGACGGCGCGACCGATGCTGGCGACGCTGGCGCGGCCGACGCCCGGCCGTCGACCATCCCCATCATCTTCGTCCACGGTCACGGCGGCGCGCTGTCGGACTGGCACTACACCATGCAATGGCTCACCGAAAACGACCCGCGCTGGAACAGCTCGGTCGAGGCCGGGACCGACAGCTATCAGGACTGGGAGGTCGGTGAGTTCGCGCCGGCGCAGTGGCTCTTCAATTTCACCTACTACAACAGGTTTCCGTCGGACGAGTCGTACACGTACACCGCCGGCCCGGGCCGCATCGGCAGCAACGGCGACTACCTGTGCCCCGAGCACGGGAGGCCGGGTTACCTGCCGGCGGATCGGGACGAGTACTACAGCGATCAGGTCAGGCACGAGTACGCCCGGGATCTGGCCGACTTCATCGCCACCGTGGTCCGCGTCACAGGCGCGCCCGCGGTCGACCTGGTGACCCACAGCATGGGCGGGCTGGTGGCGCGATCGGTGGCCCAGTACTTCGAGGCAGGCCAGAACATCCGCCGCATGCTGCTGGTCGCGGTGCCCAACAAGGGTTTTGACCTGGTGGACTTTGCCTTTCTCGATCCCCGGGCGCCCCGCTGGATGGTCAACCTCGAGTTCGTCGAGATTGACGCCACCGCCTCGTGGTGGGATATCGCGTTTTTCGTCTGCGGCACGGAGCGGGAGGCGGCGGCCTGGCCGGTCGGGCTCAACGCGACCGACGGGGAGGCCGCCAGCCGCATCACCTACTACTCGATCCTCGGCAGCAACGACCTCTACCTCAACGCCGGCACCGCCGACTACGACCGGTCGGAGTGGTTCATCGAGGTCCAGGGAGCGGACCACACGACCATCCGCAACACCCCCGAGACGCGCGACGCGATCGTGCGCTACCTCGGGACCGCGGCCGAGTGACCGCGAGGCCGGATCGAGCGCTCCCGACCCGATCCGGATTTTCGCCGCCGCCGATCTCACGCGCCCCGCACCGCCCGAGCATCACTTGCCGCTGCCGACACAAGATGCTTGCATGGCTCGGGGCTTCGATCTCGGGGGCGAGGAGCTGACCATGGCCACGCGCGAACTGCTCGAGTACAAGATCCACAGCATCGGCGCCGAGCTGTTCGGCGCGACCCGGGGCGCGCCGGCGTCGATCTTCGACAAGGGCTTCTGGTACGGCAAGATCATCGACTACTGCATGCAGCACGAGCCGTTCAAGGTCGAGATGTTCCGCTTTGTCGACGTCATGCCGACGCTCCGGGATCCGGACGCCATCGCCCGCCACATCAAGGAGTACTTCACGCGCGAGGGGCTCGAGCTGCCGGCCGCGATCAGGACCGCCATGCTGGGCGCCACCGCCTTCGGCGGCGTGGCCACCAAGCTGGCCGCCGGCACCATCGAGAAGAACGTCGTCGACATGGCCAAGCGCTTCGTGGTCGGCACCACCCCGGACGAGGCGCTGCCCGTGCTCAGGAAGCTGCGCGACGAGAACATCACCTTCACCGCCGACCTGCTCGGCGAGGCCACCGTCAGCGAGACCGAGAGCGAGGCCTACGCCCAGCGCTACCTGGCGGTGCTCGACACGCTGGCCAAGGAAAAGGACGCCTGGCGCGACAACGACGTCATCGACAGGGGGCCGGACGGCCTGCTGCCCAAGGTCAACGTCTCGATCAAGGTCAGCGCGCTCTACTCGCAGATGGACCCGCTCTGCTACGAGCAGAGCCTCGAGATCCTGAAACAGCGCATCAGGCCGCTGATGCTGCGCGCCAAGCAGACCGGCGCCTACCTGATGTTCGACCTCGAGCAGTATGCATACCGCAACCTGACCTACGACCTGTTCATGCAGCTCTGCGACGAGCCCGAGCTCGCCGACCACCCGCACTTCGGCATCGTGATCCAGGCCTATCTGCGCGATTCGATCGACGACGCCGAGCGGCTGATCAAGTGGGCCCGCAAGCGCAAGGTCCCCACCGGCGTGCGGCTGGTCAAGGGAGCCTACTGGGAATACGAGACCGTGCTGGCCAAGCAGAAGGGCTACCCGAGCCCGGTGTTCATGAAAAAAGCCCACAGCGACAGCAACTACGAGGCCATCACCAAGATCCTGATCGACGCCTACCCGACCATCCAGCCGGCCTTTGGCTCGCACAACATCCGCTCGATCGCGCACGCGGCCGCCTATGCCCGCGAGAAGGGGCTGCCCGACAACGCCATCGAGATGCAGTCGCTGTACGGCATGGCCGAGCCCATCCGCTTCGCCTGCATCAAGAACAACCTCCGCCAGCGCGTCTACGCGCCGATCGGAGAGCTGCTGCCCGGCATGGCCTACCTGGTGCGGCGGCTGCTCGAGAACACCAGCAACGACGGCTTCATGCGACAGAGCTTCGTCGACAACGTGGCCATGGAGCAGCTCCTGCAGCCGCCCGAGGCACCGCCGCAGCGCAGCAAGGACAAGCCGGCCAAGAGGGCGATCGAGGACGGCGAGCTGCCTCCATTTCGCAACGAGTCGATGCTGGGCTGGGCCAACCCCGACAACCGCGAGAAGATGCGCAAGGTGCTCGAGAAGGTCCGCAAGGGGCTCGGCCGCGAGCAGCCGCTCGCCGTCAACGGCAAGGAGATCAAGACCGGAGACCTGTTCGAGCGCCGCAATCCGTCCCGCAGCGACGAGGTGGTGGCGCGGGTGCACCAGGCGCGGCCGTCCGACGTCGAGGATGCGATCGCGGCCGCCCGCACCTTTTTCCCGACCTGGCGCGATATCCCGCCGCGCGAGCGCTGCAATGTTCTGCTGCGCGCCGCCCAGATCATGCGCGATCGGCGCTTTGAGCTGAGCGCGCTGATGGTGCTCGAGGCCGGCAAAAACTGGCGCGAGGCCGACGCCGACCTGTGCGAGGGCATCGACTTCTTCGAGTACTACGCGCGCGAGATCCTGCGCGTCAACGTGCCGCGCCACATGCAGCCCTGGCTGCCGGGCGAGGACTGCGTCTTCTTCTACGAGCCGCGCGGCCTGTGCGCCGTGATCTCGACCTTCAGCTTCCCGTTCGCGATCCTCGGCGGCATGACCGCGGCCGCGCTGGGCGCCGGCAACTGCGTCCTGATCAAACCCTCGCGCCAGACCAGCGCGCTCGGTTACGAGCTGTACCAGATCCTGCGCGAGGCCAAGGCGCCGGCCGGCGCCGTGCACTTCGTGCCCGGGGCGGGCGACAAGGTCGGCCGCCAGCTCGTCGAGCACCCGGACGTGGACCTGGTCGCCTTCACCGGCTCGACCCCGGTCGGGCTCGACATCATCCAGCGCGCGGCCGCGGTCCGCGACGGCCAGCGCAACGTCAAGGGTGTCATCGCCGAGATGGGCGCCAAAAACGCCATCATCGTCGACGACGACGCCGACGTCGACGAGGCGATCAAGGGCGTGCTCTACTCGGCCTTCGGCTACGGCGGCCAGAAGTGCACCGCCTGCTCGCGCGCCATCGTCCTCGACGCCGGCTACGACAACTTCGTCGGCCGGCTGGTCGAGGCGGCGCGCTCGATCAGGGTCGGCGACGCGTCCGACCCGGGCACCTACGTCGGCCCGGTCATCGACGAGGCCGCGCGCAGGTCGATCCAGCAGCACATCGAGGGCGGCAAAAAGGAGGCCCGGCTGCTGCTCGAGCGCGACTGCCTGACCGGCGGCTACTTCGTCGGCCCGGTCATCTTCGGCGACGTGCCGCGCACCGCGCGCATCGCGCAGGAGGAGATCTTCGGGCCGGTGCTCTCGATCATCCGGGCCAGGGACTTCGACCAGGCGCTGGCGATCGCGCTCGATTCGAAATTCGGCCTGACCGGCGGCCTCTACTCGCGCTCGCCGGCGCACATCGAGCAGGCGCGGCGCGAGTTGCGCGTCGGCAACCTCTACCTCAATCGCGGCTGCACCGGCTCCATCGTCGAGCGCCATCCGTTCGGCGGCATGCGGATGTCGGGCGCCGGCACCAAGGCCGGCAGCCCCGACTACATCTTGCACTTCATGGAGGGCCGCAGCATCGCCGAAAACGCCATGCGGCGCGGATTCGCGCCCCAGTTCGACGAGAAGGAGCTGGAGTAGTCGTCCTCACCGGTCGAGCGACAGTCTGATGCCGGCCCAGACCTGACGACCGGGGTCGGGGTACCCGATCTCGGTCTGGTAGCTGGTGTCGAGCAGGTTGGTCGCGCGCAACCAGACCGCGAGACCGTCGCGCAGCGTCGCCTCGACGCGAGCATCCGCGACGGTGTACCAGCCGAGGGTCAGCCAGCGCCGCGTGTTCGGATCCCGAAAATCCTGCGGCCCGACCACGCGCAGCAGCGACCAGAGCGCCACCTGCTCGATCGGCCGCCACGACAGCGCGACCACCCCGCGGTGCGCCGGCCGGTATTCGATCCGCTCGTCGCCGCTCAACGGGTGCCGCGCCTGCAACGCCAGGTAGCTCGCGCTCGCCTCGACCGGCCGCAGCGGCCGCCAGCGCGCGGCCAGCTCGACCCCGGCGAAGCGCGCGGCGCCGGTGTTGCGCATCTGCTCGACGCCGTTGCCCAGATAGACGCGCTCGATCAGGTCGTCTACCTCGGCGTCGAAGGCGCCGGCGTCGAGGCTCAGCCAGCGCGCCGGCCGCCACATGGCGTCCAGCTCGAAGTGCCAGGCGCTCTCGGCGGTCAGCGCCGGGTTGGCCAGCCGGGCGCCAAACGCGGTCGCGTAGCGCTCCTTGAGCGTGGCGAAGCGCGTGCGGCGCGCGATCGCACCGCGGAGATCCAGCGCCGGCAGAAGCTGGTGCTGCAGCGCCACCACCGGGCCCGCGCTCGCGGCCGGGCGCGGAGACATCCCGGCCCGGGGCTCGGGGATCTCGGCGTCGAGCTGGCACCCGGCGCTGGCCTGCCAGCGGGAAGACCAGGAGAGGGAGATCCCGGGCGCGGCGACCAGCAGCAGCCGCGCATATTCGGGGGTCGGTTCGCCCTGCTCCTTCTGGTGGCTCTCGCGCTGCGCACCGATCTCGGTGCGCGCCGTCAGGCTGCGCGCGGACGGGCTCGACCGGTATTGCAGCCGCGCCCGGCCCCCGACGGTGGTGTCGTGAAACCAGGAGTGATAGGCGCGCGCCGTCTGCTGCGTCGAGTAGCTGGCGTCGTCGTACGAGTCGAGCAGATTGTCAAAGCGCTGGACGTACCACATCTGGTCGAGCTGCCAGTGCGGGTCCGACCGCACCTCGTGGCTGACGGCCGTGGCCAGCGCGCGCCAGGTGGTAAAGCGCCAGAACTGCGGCGTGTCGTCGACTGTGCTCGGCGGCACGCCGCGCTCGCCGTCGACCAGCAACAGCGACGCGCGCAGCCTCTGCCGCGGATCGATCTGCCAGCCGACCTCGGCGCCGCCGTGGCTCAGGCGCCGATCGCTGTTGCGGCGCTGGCCAGCGCCCTGCAGCGCGGTCGGCGCGTACCTCTCGGGCAAGCGCCAGCCCTCGCTCTGGCTGTCACCACCCCAGATGCTCCACGACAGCGGCCCGGCGCTCGCGGCCTGGCTGGCCGTCAACCGGTACTCGCCGGGCGCGACCTCGGACGAGGTCGCCACCAGCGGCCCGGCGCCCGGCCAGCGGGTCACCAGGTTGACCGCGCCGCCGAGACCGTTGGTGCCGTAGGTCGTCGGCACCGCGCCCTTGAGCACGAGCACCTGGTCCAGCGCCGCGGCCGGGATCAACGCCAGATCGACCTGGCCGTCGTACGGAATCTCCAGCGGCGCTCCGTTGAGCAGCACCACCGTCTGCCGCTGGTCAAAACCGCGTAGCTGGTAGATCCGCTCGCCGCGGCTGCCGCTGGTGGCGTTGACCGCGGCCGTCCGCTCGAGCACCTCGACCGCTCCGAGCGCGCCCTGTCGCTCGATGTCAGCGCGGCCGATGGATTGCGCGGCAACCCCGTCGCGCGCGCGCCGCTCGCTGACCACCGTCGTGAACTCGGTGTGCCGGGTGGTCGAGGTGGCCGCCGGCTCGGCGGCCGCGGTCGCGGTCGCGTGCAGCGTCAGCGCGCTGGCGACGGTCACCCAGCAAAACGGAGATCGCGCTGTCAGCAACCACGCCATCGGCGATCACTGATCGCTGACCCGGATCTCCTCCAGACCGTCGACGTTCATGCAGCCGGGGTACATCAGGCTCCCATCCCACACCAGGTCGCGCGTCGCCGGCAGGACAAAGCCCAGCTCGCTGTTGGCGCCCGACACCGGCAGCATCCCGTCGCAGTTGGATCGCATGGTGGGGCTGTAGCCCGGTGCCAGCAGGTCATCGATCTTGAGCTGGTCGATGGTGCGATCGGTCACCGCGGCCAAGATCACGTCGGACAGCTTCTTGTGTGCCGCGCCGCTGAATTCGGTGTCTGCCACGCAGGAAAAATCGACTGGAAGCTGGTTCCCACCGTAGTTCACCTGCACGGTAACCCCGGCGCCGGAATGGATGCACGAGCCCCCGCCCGCATCCGCGCCGCCGTCGGTGCCCGCGCCGGCGTCCGTGTCCTCGATCGTCTGGTCGCACGCGCCAACGCACAGGGCGAGTGCGGCCAGCAGTGCCAGGGTCTTTCTGTTCCTCATCTCCTGCTCCATCCTCCCCCGCAGCCTGCGCGGCGTTCGTTATGCACCGAGATTCATAACGAGTCAAAGCGAATTCGGGCTCCACGGCGCGCTCGACACGGCGCCGGCCAGCGCAGGTCGGTTGCCCTGCGGCGACGTCGGCCATAGACTGGCGGTATGCGTGGACGGATGGCCCTCTGCCT
>JAFGSX010000174.1 GCA_016934455.1 Deltaproteobacteria bacterium | reverse complement strand
GGCCGCGCAGTCCCGGACCACGGGTGTGCTGATCAAGGATGAGATCACCGAGTACACGACGCGCATCGAGATCGGCAACTACAAGAACCGCCCCATCACCATCGATGTCTTCGACGTGCTGCCGCAGACCAGCACCGACAAGATGGAGATCAAGCTCGGGTCCACCCGGCCGGCGCTGGCCGAAAAACCCGATGCCAAGGGGCGCCTGCGCTGGCGCCTCGAGATCCCGGCCAAGAAGACGCAGACCATCACCTTCAGCTACACCATCAAGCGGCCGCCCGACTGGCAGTTGCGGCAGCGCTAGGAGGCGACCATGCTGCGATACACGACGTGGATCGTTCTGGCGACGGCGCTGACGACGACGGCACGGGCGGCGGCACCCGCCGTCGAGCAGGTGGTGGTGTTCGCTGACCGCGCCGAGGTGACCCGCCGCGGCGGCGCGCGCTGCCACAACGACGTCGCGGCGATCTCCTTCGACGGGCTCCCGGCCGAGCTCGACGTGCGTACGCTGCGCGCCCAGGCCGCGGACAAGGCCAAGGCCATCGGTGTGACCAGCCGCGTGGTTCCGCTCGACGAAGAGTCCGACGCGCGCGTGCGCGAGTTGCAGCAGTCCATCCGGCAGCTCGAGCAACAGCTTGCGGCGCTCGCCGATCGGCGCAGCGTGCTCCGCAACCGGGAGCGGACGCTCTCCGGCTACACCGGCTACTTTACCGATCTCTGGTCCGAGGAGCTGCGCGCCGTGCGCCCCGAGCCAAAGCGCTGGGGCGACGTTTTGGATCGCGTGCGGCGCGAGCGCCTGAGCCGAGTCGACGGCGAGCTGAGCGCTGCGACCGAAGAGCGCGCCCTGCAGCGCACGCTGGCGGCGCAGCGGCGGCGGCTGGCGGCGTTTGGCGAGCGCGGTCTGGCCGAGGTGCGCAACGCCGAGGTGGCGGTCTCCTGCAGCGGCCTGAGCGAGGTGCAGGTCCGGCTCTCGTACGTCGTGGGCGGCGCCACCTGGCACCCAGAGTACGACCTGCGCTATACCGGCAAGGGCCAGGCGCGCAGCGGCGAGGGGCAGGCCGTGCTGATGGTCAGCGCTGTGATCCAGCAGGCGACCGGCGAGGACTGGCAGCAGGCGCGGGTGCTGCTGTCGACGGCGCGGCCGCGGCTGGGCGCCGAGGCGCCCAAGCCCGCGCAGCTCTGGATCGAGGGCAGAGAGGCCAGCAAGCAGAAGGTGCTGGTGCAGGGCACCGAGCGCCGCGAGCAGCTCAAGGCCGGCAGCGCGACGCCGGGACCGGCCGCGCTGGGGGCCGATCTCGACGACCGCGGGCAATCCTTTGTGCTGACCCTGCCGCGCCGGATCACGGTGCTCGCCGACGGCCGGCCTTACTGGTTCCCGGTCGACGCGGTGAGTGCCAAGGCCACGGCCGCGCTGGTCACCGTGCCCAAGCTGTCGCCCTACGTCTATCAGGTGGTCAAGCTCGACAACCCGGCCTCCTATCCGCTGTTGCCGGGCGTGGTGCACGCCTACCGCCACGGCACCTATGTCGGCGACACCGCGATCGAGTACCGCGCCGCGGGCGAGCCGCTGGAGCTATCGCTCGGTATCGACGAGGAGTTCAAGGTCGAGCGCATCGAGCTGCTAGACCGCAAGCGCAACAGCGGCCTGCTGCTGCAGAGCAAGAACCTGGAGCAGGGCTACCGGGTCGAGCTGACCAACCGGTCCCGCGGCCGGGCCAGCGTCGAGGTGCGCGAGCGCATCCCGATCAGCAAGGTCGACCAGGTCAAGGTTGAGCTCGACCGCGGCAAGACCACGCCCCGCTTCGGCCTCGACCCGCATCGCGGCTTCGTGACCTGGAACCTCTCCGTCGAACCGGGCCAGACCGGCGCGGTCGAGCTGCACTACGCGATCCGGCTGCCCGACTGCTGGCAGGTGCAGTGACCCGACGCGCCGCGCCGCGCGTCATTCGAACGACACCTCGGCGAGGCCGCCTCCGGCCTTGTGGAATCCCGTCACCTCGACGATGACCTGGTCGACACCGTTGGCGGCCAGATCGACCGCCACCGGCTGCGGCGATTGCTCGATCGCGGCGAAGACGCCGGTCGTCGCGGCGAGCACCTTGCCGTCGCGCCTGAGCTCCAACCGGTAATCCTTGACCGCGCGGTCGCCGTAATGCTCGTTGCGGCCGTTGATGATCTTCACGCCGTCGATGTCGCGCGGTCGCGAGAAGGTGATCTCGAGCTTGCCCGTCTTGTTGCTGGGGAGCAGCCACTCGGTGCTCGGATCCCCGTCGACGGCGTTCTGCGCCGGATGGCCGGGGTACGACTCGCCGCGAGCGCTCATCGTCACCGGCCGCACCAGGTAGAGCACGCCGAAAACGATGACCGCGATGCCGATGACGGCGGTGGTGGCGCCGCGCGCGATGCGCTGGCGCAGGATCTCGCCGGGGACCAGGATTCGATCGCGGATCTCCCGCTCGGTCGACTCCCAGGCCGACCGCGCGCGAGAAAACAGCGCCGTGTGCTCGCGCGCCACCTCGCGGTCGAGGAGGTCCGCGCTCGGCCAGGCCAGCGCCAAAGCCTCCGCGCCCTGCTCGCCGAGCACGGCGGCGCGCGCCTCCTGCGCCGCGTCGAAGGCGCCGCGGGCGAGGGTCAGCGCCGTCGACCGGAAGTGGAGGTTCCACAGCGTCTCGGCCGAGCGCGCCCGCTGGGAGCAGAGCGCCAGCGCCCGCCGCGCCCGATCGCGGGCCTCGGCGGATAGCTGCGCGGACTGGAGCGCCGCCTTTTTCCTAGTGAAGAACTCGACGACAAAGTCGATCGCTGCTCGCATGTCGTAGTCCTCGAACCCGCCCGCCACAGCGCGGCGGGGCAGCCTCGCCACTGAACAACAGCCGCTCGATCGGTTGCCGGACCGAGCTTCCCGCGCCCCGCAAGATAGCCAAAGGCGGCGCTCGCGAACAGAATGATCTCGCGCTCTGGCCATCGCCGGCGCGTCCCGGGACGTCGCGGCGACGCGCTGCCGCTTCTCGCTGCGACGAAAAATGCAGCGCCACCGCCTTTCGTGTAGACTTCGCCCCGCCAAGCGCCGCCTGCCGCGGCACCCGGTGGCGACATGATGCCGTCTGGCCTGAGAGAGCTGGCGCGCCGCGTCCGCTTTTGGGCGCGACCATTAGGATATCCGGTCCTGTGCGGCACCATCGGCTGCGCGCTCGCCCTGCTCTACTTCTGGCCGCTGCCGCTCCAGCTCACGTCCAAGATCATCGGCGACCATCCGGACCGCTATTTCTCGCTCTGGGGCATCGACTGGGCGCTGCGGCAGTGGTTCGGGCTGCGCGGCGAGCTGTTCTCGGCCGACATCCTGGCTCCACACCGCGACGCGCTGCTGTTCTCGGACAGCTTCATC
>JAFGSX010000173.1 GCA_016934455.1 Deltaproteobacteria bacterium | reverse complement strand
GTCGAGCAGCTTCGCCGCGAATCCGAGCTCCTGCTGGCAGCGCAGGTGGCGGGGGAGGACTGCATCCCGGAGCTGGTGGCGCGGCTGGTCGCGCAGCAGGCCGCCATCGTCAGCGTGGCGCCGCGCGGCCATTCGCTCGAGGAGATCTACTTCGAGCTGCAGCGCCAGGGGCAGGGAGGCGACGCATGAACCTGCGCACGCTGCGCGTGATCGCGCTCAAGGACCTGCGCGAGGCGCGCCAGAACCGGGTGGCTCTGGTCGCGGTGGCGGTGCTGCCGCTGTTCCTGTGCGTCCTGCTGCCGCTGGTCTGCGTGCTGGCACCGCAGCTCGGCCCCGTCGAAGGCCTGTCGCGGACGCTGAACACGGGGCCGATCGCCAATGCCCTGCGCCGGATGCCGGCGCTGGCGGCGCTGGTCGGCACGCTCGACCCGATCCAGGCCTGGATCGCGATCAGCACCGGCTACCTGTTCGCGCCCCTGATGCTGATCATGCCGCTGATGGTCTCGACCACGCTCGGGGCCGAGTCGTTCGTCGGCGAGAAGGAGCGCAAGACGATCGAGGCCCTGCTCTACACGCCCGCGTCGGATTCCGAGCTGTTCCTGGCCAAGGTGCTGGCGGCGACCATTCCGGCGACCGGGCTGTCCTGGCTCTGCTTCGCGCTCTACGGCGCGGTGGTCAACGTCGCCGGCTGGCCGGTCATGGGCCGCCTCTGGTTTCCGCCGCTCAACTGGTGGCCGCTGATGCTGTGGGTGACGCCGGCCTTCGCCGCACTCGGCGTGGCGCTCACCGTGCTGATCTCGACGCGCGTGCGCACTTTCATGGAGGCCTATCAGTTGAGCGGATCGCTGGTGCTCGTGGTGCTGCTGCTGCTGGCGGGTCAGCTCACCGGCTTTCTGTTTCTCGGGGTCGGCGCCACGCTGGCGGTCGGCGCGCTGCTCTGGGCCATCGACATCATCCTCATCCGCTGGGCGATCCGGATCTTCTCGCGCGAAAGACTGCTGGCCTCGCTCTGAAAAATGACTAGATTGCCAGACGGCGATGGATAACCGCGAGCAGAGCGTGCAACGGCCGGGGCTGACCTTGCTGGTCATCGGCACCGGCACCTTCCTGAGCGCGATGGCGGCGTCGACCATCGCGCTCGCCCTGCCCGATCTCGGCCGCGAGCTCGGGGTCTCGATCGAGAGCTCGAGATGGGTCATGCAGGCCTACCTGATGAGCGTGACGTCGCTGATGCTGGTGGCGGGTCGGCTGGCCGATCTGTTCGGCCTGCGCCGCGCCTACCTGGCGGGATTTGCGCTGTTCGGCGTGGCCGCCACCGCCTGCGGCCTGGCGCCCGGCTACTGGGCGCTGGTGATCGCGCGGCTGCTGCAGGGCATCGGCGGCGCCTTCATCATGTCGACCGCGCCGGCGCTGCTGACGACGTCGTTCCCCGCCGAGCGCCGCGGCCAGGCGCTGGGCATGCTGTCGACCGGCACCTATGCCGGGCTCACCATCGGCCCGCCGCTGGGCGGCCTGATCATCTCGACCCTCGGCTGGCGCTGGGTCTTCTTTCTCAACGCGCCGGCCACCATCCTCGTCCTCGCGCTCGGGCTGTGGCTGCTGCCGCACCGAGATCCGCGCCCGGGCCAGCGCCTCGACTGGAGCGGCACCGCGACGCTGATCAGCGGACTGCCGCTGCTGCTGCTGGTGCTGAGCCAGGGCACGGCCTGGGGCTGGCTGACCGTCCGCACGCTCGGCGTGGCCGCGCCGGCCCTGGGGCTGCTGGGGCTGTTCGTGGCCATCGAGCGGCGCCGGCAGCAGCCGCTGCTCGACCTGGCGCTGTTCGGGTCGCCGCGCTTCAGCGGCGCCACGCTGAGCGCGATCTTCAACTACGTGGCGCTGTTCTCGCAGAGCATCCTGCTGCCCTTTTACCTGACCGAGGGGCTCGGCCTGACGTCGGCCCACGCCGGGCTCCTGCTGACCGCGCAGCCGCTGCTGATGGCGATTGTGGTGTCGCCCGCGGGCGCGCTCTCCGATCGGCTGGGCACAAGGCCGCTCGCGACCGCCGGCATGCTGCTGATGGCGGCCGCGCTGGCCGGCATGACCACCCTGGATCGGGGCAGCGGCCAGCTCGCGGTGTTCGCCTGGCTGGCGCTGCTCGGCCTGGGCACCGGCATCTTCATCTCGCCCAACTCGAGCGCTCTGATGGGCGCCGCGCCCCGGCGGCAGCAGGGCGTGGCCGGAGGCGTGATGGCGACCGCGCGCAACCTCGGCATGGTGATCGGTATCGCCGTCGCCACCGCGGTCTTCTATGCCTGCGGCGGCGCCACCGGTCGCAGTTGGAGCGCCACCGACTACGCGGCGCTGCACCGCGCGCTGTGGGTCGCCGCCGCGGTCGGGGTGCTCGGCGCGGCCACCTCCCTCGTCGGACAACGCGAGACGACCGGCGGTTGAGGGCCGCCCCGTGCTATCCTCGAGACATGGCACCACTGAAAGACGCCGCGCATCGCCCCCGCCGACCGCTGGCCGGGATCGGCCTGCTCGTCGGTCTCACGGTCGCGATCCTGGCGGCCGGCTGCGCTACCTCGCCCCGGCCGCTGGCGCCGCGCGACCGGGCCGAGGCGCTCAACCGCTCCGAGGCGCTGCAGCGCCAGGCGCTCGGCCTGCGCCGCTCGGCTCAGTTGCGCGAGGCGCTGCGCGCGGCCAAGGAGAGCCACAATCTGGCGCTGGCCGCGCTGGGGCCCGACCACCCCGACGTGGCGGCGCGGCTCAACCTGCTGGCGGGCATCCAGTTCGATCTGGGCGACTACCGGGCGGCCGAGGGCTCGTACCAGCGCGCGCTCGCCATCCGCGAACAGGCGCTCGGCCCGGCCTCCCTCGACGTCGCCACCAGCCTCAACAACCTGGCCGAGCTGTACCGGCAGCTCGGCCGAGCGCAACAGGCGCTGCCGCTGTTCGGCCGCGCGCTCGAGATCCAGCAGGCCGCGCTCGGCCCAGACAGCGCCGAGGTCGCGACCACGCTCGGCAACCTGGCCAACCTGGAGACCGACGTCGGTCACTACCGCGAGGCGATCGCGCTGTTCGAGAAGGCGCTCGCCATCAAGCTGCAGCGTTTTGGCGAGAGCGATCCGTCGACCGCGTCGACGCTCAACAACTGCGCCCGGCCGCATTCGGCGCTGGGCGAGTTCGAGCGCGCGCACGAGCTTCTCGAGCGCGCGCTGGCCAGCTACCGCACCGCGCTCGGTCCCGACAACCCGGCGGTCGCGGTCGCGCTGGACAACCTGGCCACCAGCTACTGCAACCGCGGCGCCTGCACCGCGGCGCGGCCGTTGGTCGAGCGCGCGCTGCAGATCCAGACCCGCGCCCTCGGCCCGGGCAACCTGCATGTGGCGATGAGCCTCAACAATCTGGCCACCATCTACCTCTCCGATGGCAAGCCTGATCGCGCCGAGCGGCTGTGCCGCCGCGCCCTGGCCATCCAGGAACCGGTGCTGGGGGCGGGCCATCCGCTGGTGGCGGTGACGCTGACCTGCTCGGGCCGCAGCCAGATGCAGCAGGGCCGACTCAAGGAAGCGCGCCACGCCTTCGAGCGCGCGGCGGGCATCGTCGAGCGCGCGCTGGGCGACCGCCATCCCGAGTACGGCCGCGCGCTGTCCCACCTGGCCGCGCTCTACGAGGCGGACCAGGACTGGTTTAGGGCCGAGCGCCATTATCGGCGCGCGCTCAAGGTGTTCGAGCAGGGCGCGGGCCCGGAGAGCCGCGACGCCGCGATCGGGCTCAACAATCTGGCTCACTACTATGATCTGCGCGGCGAGGACGCGCGCGCGCTCCCCATGTACCGGCGCGCGGTCGCGCTGCTCGAGGCGGCGCTCGGCCCCGACCACCCGGACCTGCTGCTGCCGCTGCAGAACGTCGAGCGGCTGTCTCGGCAGAGCGGGGCGCTCGAGCCGGCCGAGGCCACGGCGACCCGGGTGCGTAGGCTGCGGCAACGGCGGGAGGAAGTGGCTGCCCAGGCCTCATCCCAGGCGGCCGGAGAGCTGACGCGCTGACCCGCGCCGCCACATTGCGAGCGGCCTGCCCGCCGGGACGCGCCCGCTCTCACGAGCAGACATCGCTGCAGACCGTGCGCGTGTCGTACTCGCGGCGGTAGTGGCAGCCGGTCTCGCAGCCGGTGCCGCACGAGACCGTGTAGGTGAGACCGACATCGCAGTTGGGAGCGGCGACGCTCTCCAGACAGCCGCTGCAGCACGACTCCCGCAGCGTCAGGTTGTCGCTGCAGGTCCCGGTGTTCTCCTCGTGGCACTCCTGGTGCTTGGGCTTGGTGGAAAAGCTCGAGCAGAACTCCGCGCCAGCGAGATCAGCGCAGGCGTCGACCAGCGGCAGCCCGGACAGGTCCTGCGCGCCATTGGCGACGTTCACCTGGACCTGCACGCTGCAACCAAAATCGCCGGCAGGCGCGAATGCGTAGACAGTGCTCGAGGTCCAGCTCCAGCTCCCGGCCACCGCGTTGTTCCCGACGAGCACCCGGCCCATCACACTCGACTGCGCCATGGCCTCCGAGAAGGTGACCTCGATGGTCGGCCGCAGACCCACGCCGGTGGCGCCATCCGCGGGCGAGACCGCGATCACCGTCGGCGGCGTGCCGTCGCCAGCGCCGTCGGCCCGCGGCGCGGCATCCGCCCGATCGACGCCGGTCGCCGCGTCGGGGATCCGGCGATCGCCGCCGCCATCGAGACCGCTCCCGTCGGCCCGGGCGCCGTCGACGGGGGTCGCGTCGATGCCGCCCGAGTCGGCGCGCACGTCGCCCGCCACCGCGTCGGCCGCAGCATCGCGCCGGAATCCGTCCTCACCGCCACCGCCGTCGCCGCCACCGCCGTCGCCGCCACCGCCGTCGCCGCCACCGCCGTCGCCGCCACCGCCGCCGCCGTCACCGCCGTCGCCGACGGGCAGGCAGACGCCGTCGCTGCAGACCTCGCCGCTCCGGCACGAGGCGCTGGAGTTGCACACCTGGCGGCAAACGTGGTCCACGCATATTTCGTCGGAGGGACAATCGTACGACGAGTTGCACGGCGCATTGGCCGGGGGTGCCGGGCACGAGACCGCGATCACCGTCAGCGCGGCCAGGGCGGTGGCAGAGGCGAACCGAGTCGCCGAGAATCCCATCTTCAGGATCATTCCCAGGTCAGCTCGAGCACGACGCCGGTCGTGACCAGCGCGGCGCCCGCGACCAGCGCTCCGATCGAGCCCAGCCACGTCACCTGCGCCTGCTCGCGGCGGGCGCTGTATTCGGCCAGGGTGATCGACACCGGCCGCGCGGCCGTCGCGGCCAGCATGTCGTCGACCATCGACACGTGAGCGACATAGAGCGCGGCGCTGCCGACGATCGCGACACCGCCCAGACCGATCAGCACCCAGGGCGCGATCTGGTGTTCCAGCGATCGTTCAGGGCCCGCCGGAGCGCTCTCCGCTTCGGCTTGCGCGACCTCGGGCGCTGCCGGCTCCGGCTCCTCGGCCGGAGTTGCGACCGGTGCTGCCGCCGGAACCCCGGCTGCCTCCCCGCCCGTCTCCTGCGCCAGCGCCGGCGCGCTCGCTGCCAGGGCCAGAGCCATTGCCGCCAGCGCGGTCAATCTCGATCGCATGCTCGCCTCCCGTCAGGTGCCGCTGCCACTATAGCAGGGTGAGGACGGCCAGCGCACCAGCGGCGCGCGGCCGGCTCACTCCACCTCGACGGTCGCGCCCTCGACCAGCACCTCGTAACGAAAGCCCGAGCCAAAGTCCCGGTCCGCGACCAGCGTGCCCCGCACCAGCACCGTGTCACCTGCCCTGGCCATGGCCTGCGTCGTCACCGTGAGGTCGTTGCGGCCCTCGCTTCCCGTGCCGTCGCGCAGGTGCAGCCAGTTGCGCCCCATGATCCGGGAGTTGACCTTGACCACCCTGCCGCGCAGCGTCACGGTCTTGCCAGCGAGCGCCGCCTTGCCGGCATAGATCTCGGCCACGGTCTGGCCGCCGTCGGCGCGCTGGATGTGGCCCACATCGACGGCGACCGCCGGCTGCAGCTTGCTGATGTCGGGGTGGCCCGCCGGAAGCACGGCCGGCCCGGCGCTGCCGGGCACATCCGCCGTGGCACCGGTCGCCGCGGCGGACGACGGCTGCTGCCCCCAGGTGACCGGTGGTCCCTCGATCGGCGGCGGTGGGCGCTGGCAGCTCGCCGCGACCGCGACCCCGATCAGCGCTGCCAGCGCGCCCGAGAAACAGACCGCTTTCATCCTGCATCTCCTGTGGTGGCCCGTGTACTCTGCCGCGGATGTCGAAGTCTGCAGGCGGGTGATATCTTTCTCGACCCGGCAGACGCCTGAACTATACAATATCTATTTGTTTTTATTAATATTTTGTTTTGTCCCACATGTACGCAGAGCATCGCAGTCTGTGCGCGGGATCCGCACCTTGACCTCCATTTGACTTCCTTTGAGCACCTTGCCATACATCTAACCACATGAAATTATTGATGTTTTCGCTTGACGGGCGCTGTTTTGTGATCTACAACACTCCTACCTTTGGGGGCAGTGTAGGAGGAAACAATGCGGCAGATCACAGTCGCCCTTTGTGGAATCGTTGCTCTGCTCGTGGGTTGCGGCCTGGCTCCTGACCCGGCCACCATGGTGGTGACAAATGACGGCTTTGACCGCGAGGGCTTTTCCATCGGCGGTGTAAACAGCGCCAAGGAGGCGGTCATCAACGGCACTAACTCACCGACATTATTTACTATTTCAGAAAACAAGCAAAATGCCATCGGCGCGCTTAGGGAATACGGCCAGGAGTTCTGCACGGGCACGCTGATAGCGCCGCAGGTGGTGGTCTCGGCTGCCCACTGCGTGGGCGCGGCGGTCACCCACCTCGACTTCGCCATCGGTCCTGACTCGGCCAGCCCAAGCGCGGTCATCCCGATCAAAAAAGTGCTCGCCAATCCCAACTACAACAACTCGTCCTACAACATCACTGCGCGCGCGGACGTCGCCGTCTACATTTTAAAGAACCCGGCGACCCAGTACTTCTCGGCCATCGAGCCGATCCCCTTCAACGACAGCGCCCTCAGCGACCTGCGCGGCAAGCAGGTGCAAAACGTCGGCTACGGGGTTACCAGCCCCTACAGCAGCAGCAACACCCGCCGCTACTGGACCGCCGAGACCGTGGCCGAGGTCAGCAGCTATGACTTCACCACTTACTTCGAACAGAACAACAGCGGCACCTGCAATGGCGATTCGGGCGGCCCCTCGCTGTACCAGGTCGACGGCGAGCTGCGCGTGGTGGCCACGGTGTCGTGGGGCGACTCCCAGTGCCAGGATGAGGGTCACTACGCCCTGGCCAGCTACAACGCGGCCTGGATCTCCCAGCAGATCGAAAACGAGCTCGGCAGCAGCGGCGCGACCGCCGACACCGGCGCCGGCGACACCTCCTCCGACAGCGCCGAGGCCGACCCCGACCCGTGCCAGGGCATCACCTACCTGGGCGTGTGCCATGGCGCGGTCGCGGTCTGGTGCCAGGATGGCCAGCTCGCGCAGCGCGACTGCGCGGCCGACGGTCAGACCTGCGGCTACACCGGCAACCAGTACGGCTACTACTGCATGGCGGCGACCAGCGATGCCAGCACGGACAGCGACCCGTGCCAGGGCTACTCCTACGCCGGCACCTGCGAGGGCGCGGTCGCGGTCTGGTGCGAGGACGGGCAGATCAAACGCCGCGACTGCGCCGGCGATGATCTCGACTGTGGCTGGATCGAGTCGGAGGGGTATTATTACTGCCGTTGAGACGCGCGGCAGCGATAGCGATCCTGGCGGTGGCGGCCCTGGCCGCGGCAGCGGGCGGCGGTGAGCGGGCACAGCGCCTGGCGCGCAGCGCCAACATCGCGCAGCGGCTGGCCAGGCTGCGCGGAGAGCTGCCCGAGATCCGGCGCCGCGCCGGCTGGTCCGAGCGGCACGCGCTGATCGACGCGGTCGCCGACTGCGTGACGACCGAGCGCGTGGGCCGGCTGGCCGACGGCGGCAAGTGGCTGTGCAACGGCCACCGGCTGGCGCCTCCGTGCGTGGTCTACGGCGTGGGCGCGGGCACCGACATCTCGTTCGAGCAGGCGATGGCCGACAAGTTCGGCTGCGACGTGCACGTGTTCGATCCCACGCCGTCGTCGCGCAAGCTGTTCGGCGCGCTCGAGTCCGGCCGCAGATACGGTGCGGGCAAGGTGACCTTCCACCCCTGGGGGCTGGGACCGGTCTCCAGGGATCCGGCGCAGGTGCGCAGGCTGACGCTCGAGGGCGTCGCCTGCGAGGTCAAGACGCTGGACGAGATGGCCGCCCTGCTCGGCCACGACCGGATCGACGTGCTCAAGATGGACGTCGAGGGCGGCGAGTTCCCGATCCTGGCCGACCTGCTCGAGCGGTCGCTGCTGCACAGGCTGCGCATCGACCAGCTCATGATAGAGTTTCACACCCCGGACGCGGCCAGCTTCCTCGAGTTCGTGCGGCTGTTCGAGGCGCTGACCGACGCCGACTACCTGCTGCACCGCAAGGAGTTCAATCCGTTCGCCGCCTTCACCTGCGCCGAGTACGCGTTCGCGCGACGCGCCTACCTGCTCGACTGATGCGCCGCCTGCTGACACCGGCGACCGCGCTGGTCGCGGCGGCGTTTCTGGTCGCGGTCGCGATCGGCTGGCTGGGCTGGTCCCTGCTGACGCTGCCCGACGTGGCGCCGCTCAAGGACGCGCGCGCCACGCTCACCATCCAGGTGCGCGACTGGAAAGGCCGGCCCCATCCGCTGCTGGTCGGTCCCCGGAACCGCCATTGGACGCCGCTGGCCGCCTGCTCCGAAGCGCTGATCAAGACCGTGATCGTGGCCGAGGACTCCAAGTTCTTCAGCCACGACGGCATCGACACCGCCGCCATCAGGGAGGCGGCCAAGGCCAACCTCGAGCAGGGGCGCTATGCGCGCGGCGCCAGCACCATCACCCAGCAGCTCGCCAAGAACCTCTACCTGTCGCGCGAGAAGACGCTGGCGCGCAAGCTCAAGGAGGTGATCCTGGCGCGCCGCATCGACGACGCGGTGAGCAAGCAGCACATCCTCGAGCTGTACCTCAATGTCGTCGAGCTGGGGCCGCTGGTCCACGGCGTCGGCCACGCCTCGCGCCACTACTTCGGCAAGGCGCCGTCGCAGCTCGGCCTGCGCGAGAGCAGCCTGCTGGCCGCGATCTTGCCCGGCCCCCGGATCTACGACCCGCGCCGCAATCTGGCCGCGGTGCTGGCTCGCGCCGACAAGATCCTGCAGCGCATGCGCGAGGGCAACGCCATCGAGGAGGCCGAGTATCGCGCGGCGCTGGCCGAGAAGGTTGAGCTGGTACCGCTGCCGCGGCTGGCCGGGGTCGGTGGCGAGCTGGCGCCGGCGCGACGCGAGTGATGATCGCGATCGAGGTGCGGCTCGATCAGGTGCGGCCGGGGCAGGTCGGCGGCAGGCAGGTCGCCGGATCGACGCAGATGCCGATGCAGTCGGCGCCGCCGTTGGCCGGATCGCAGTCGTCGGCCTGGTTGTCGACGCAGATCAGCCCGTCCGGGCACAGGAAGCCGGCAAAGCCGCCACAGCGCGGATATTCGACGCAGCTCCGGATCTCCCAGCCGCACACGCCGGTGGTGTTGCGCACGCAGTCGCCGGGCCCGCTGTAGGTGCCGTCCGGGCACAGCGCCGAGGGCAGCAGCGGCCGCGGGCCGCACTCCTCCGCGGTACATCCCGGACAGGTGGTGATCTCCCAGCCGCACGCGCCATCGCCATCGCGCACACAGTCGCCGAGCCCGGCGACGGTGCCGTCGGCGCACTGCACGGTGGGTACCTCCGGCGCCGGCCCGCACTCCTCGGCGCTGCAGGTCTCCGGCGGATCGGGATCGCAGTTGCCGCCGCAGACGAAGATGCTGGTCAGCAGCGCCAGAGCACACGCGCCCCAACGTCTTGACATGTGAGACCTCACGGCGACCGTCCCGCTCGCCAATGCCAGGAGTATACACTTCGGCCGCGAATTGGCGGGCAGCGACCGCCGCTGCGGCCGCTCACCGCGCCACGCGCACGATCTCGATCGCCGTGCTGCTGGCCCGGCGCGGCCAGGCCACGTCGCCGTTGGCGCCGATGGTCACCCAGTTGGAGCCGTAGCCGAACGACGCCACCCCGGTCGACTCCTCGGGCCCGCGCGCGATGGTCCCCGCGCCATCCACCTCGGCCAGCCACCAGTGGGTCGGCGTCGAGAAGTCGGTGCTGCCGTCGCTACCGGTCCAGCCGATCAGAAAGCTGTCGCCGTAGCGCGCCAGGTGCGGGTACTTCTGCCAGCCCGCGGCCACGCCGATCCAGTAGGGGCCGCCGACCACGCTGTGCGAGCCGTGGCTGACCTCGAACAGCGCGATGTCGTGGTCGTCGCCGTCGCAGTTGCTGGCGCAGCTCTGCGGTGCGCTCAGGATCGCCAGGTAGCTGCTGCTGGTCGCGGTCACCAGCTCGCCCGGCGTGCCGCCGTTGACAAAGTCGGGCCAGTCCGACCAGACGTTGTAGATGCGATGATTCCAGCCGCTGTCGATCGCAAAGTTGAAGCCGGTGCGGTTGCCGCTGTAGTCGCTGATGCAGACCGAGCCGAAGGCGTCGAACGCCGCGTGCCAGGCAATGCTGCGCTTGAACAGCGAGTGGCCGCACGGGAAGACATTGCAGCCGCTGGCCACCACCGCCAGATCCGAGGCGCGGTAGAGCCAGGTCTCGTGCCACTGGTGGCCCGAATTGCCGGCGCCGGAGACGCAGTGGGCCGAGGCCGAAGAATCGGGACCGGCGCCGCGCACGGTGCGCGCCACGGCATAGGTCTCGGCGCCGCTGCAGGTGCCGAGCGCGATCGCGCCGCCCGAATACTGGCCGCCATGCGCCAGCCTGTCGTCGATGACCTGGTCGCGCGTCACCGCGCCCGCGGCGTCGACCTGCACCAGGTGCAGCTCGTTGCAGGAGACGCAGGACGAGCTGGGGGTGCACGGCGTGCAGACGCCGGGCGCCGGAGTGACGACGAGCAGAGCGCTGCGGCCATCGCCGTGCGCCGCCAATCCGAATAGCTTGTAGCCATCGACCGCGGTGTCGCTGCGCTCGGACGCGGCGAGCGTGTTGTCCAGGTGGCGCAGGTAGACTTTCTGCGCGCTCGCGTCGCACCAGGCCAGCTTGGCGCGGCCGTCCGGCATGGCCGCCAGGAACGGGCCGTACTCGTAGTCGCCGCCGGAGACCGCCCCGGTGTCGACGGTGATCGTGAGCCGCGACACGGCATCGATGAGCAGGCCCGGATGACCCGCATCATCGAGCTGCGCGGCATCGGTCCGGGGTGCGGTGTCGGTGCCGGCCGCGGCATCGGTCCGGGGTGCGGTGTCCATGCCGGCCGCGGCATCGGTCCG
>JAFGSX010000172.1 GCA_016934455.1 Deltaproteobacteria bacterium | reverse complement strand
CGCCGCAACGAGAAGGCCGGCACCAAGTTCGTGCTCGACCAGAAGGTCACCCGCGAGCAGGTCAAGGCGTCGGACGCCGACGTCATCGTCGTCGCCACCGGCGCCGAGCCCCAGATCGAGGTCAGGGGCGCGGATCTGCCGCACGTGGTCTCCTGCCTCGACGTGTTCGAGGGCAAGGTCGACGTCGGCAAGCGGGTGGTGATCCTGGGCGACTCGGGCGCCGCCATCTCGACCGCGCTCCTGCTGCTGCACCGCGGCGGCCACCAGGTGACCATGGTCGGCAAGGCCAAGAAGCCCGGCCAGGACGTCAATCCGTCCTACATCTGGCGCTACATGAAGAAGCTCAAGGACGAAAAGGCGATCGTGCTCAAGAACACCGAGGTCACCGAGATCACACCGCAGGGCGTCAAGGTGAAGACGCCCGAGGGCGAGCAACTGGTCGAGACCGACACCGTGGTGGTCGCCTACCTCAAGAGCAACCAGGAGCTGTGCGACGCCCGCAAGCGCATCTACACCCTGGGCGACGCGATCACCCCGCGCCGCGGCTCGAGCGCGATCAACGACGGTTACCGGATGGGAATGAGATTGTAGAGGAGGACGCCGATGGTCCCGACGATCGATGCATTCAAGTGCGATGGCTGCAAGATCTGCGTGCTGCAGTGCCCGCCGCAGATCATGGGCATCGTCAAGAACGTAGCCGTGATCATCACCGACCTGTGCGAGGAGTGCGGCATCTGCAACGACGTCTGCCCGATCGGCGCGGTGCGCTTTCACCTGCCCGAGCGCGAGTACACCGCCGACCATCCGGCCTACCACGCCCACCCGCGCTAGTGCTGCTTTGCTGAACGCCGTCGAGGTCTCCGCGGCGGCAGAGGGTCCGGGCCGACGACCCTCGGAAGTCCCGGCAGGGGGACAGGCCCGCAGAAAGGAAACGGTGCGCCATGGCTGAGCTACCGGTCGAAAAGAAGTTTCCCGTGCTGTGCGAGATCGCGCGCGCCCAGCACTTTGCCTGGCACGAGGCGGTCAGACAGATGTGCCCCGGCGTCGACCTGGCACCGGTCGTCAACCGGATGTGGGAGATCAGCGGCCACGACACGGCCAGGGCCTATCTCAAACGCCTGGACAAGAACAAACCACTGGCCCCGCAGGTCGCGTCCAGCATCGTCTGGAGCAGCCAGTGCATGGGCGAGGACGCCAAGGTCGAGGAGACGCCGGGCAAGGATGAGGCGTTCGTGCGGCACGGCGACTGCCCCTGGTTCCACTGGCACAAGCGGCTCGGCCTGCTGGCCGAGGACCGACCTGGCTGCGACGTCTGGTTCAAGACCATCGTCGACGACATCAACCAGGCGTTCGGCACCCGGCTGCGGGTGGCGACGACCGAGTCGCTCCCCGACGGCGGGAAGTGCTGCCTCCGGCGTTTCTGGGTCGACTGATTTGTCGGGGGGCGCGATGGCCGCGAGGGACTTTCGCCTCGGCTGCGACATCGGCGGCACCTTCACCGACTTCGTGCTGCTCGACGACCGGAGCGGCGAGATCCGCACCTACAAGTGCCTGACCACGCCGCAGGATCCGTCGGACGCGGTCGAGCACGGCATCCGCCAGCTCGAGCAGGCCGCGACCGGCTGCGGCGAGCGGCTCGACGAGGTGATCCACGGCACGACGCTGGTCATCAACTCGATCATCGAGCGCAAGGGCGCCCGCACCGGCCTGATCACCACCCGCGGCTTCCGCGACGTGCTCGAGCTGGGGCGCGAGATCCGCTACGCGCCCTACAACATTTTCGCCGAGTTTCCCAGACCTCTGATCCCGCGCCAGCGGCGGCTCGAGGTCGACGAGCGCATCCGCAGCGACGGCTCGGTGCTCAGGCCCCTCGACGAGAAACAGGCGCGGGCGGTGGTGGGCGAGCTGGTCGATCAGGGCGTCGAGTCGATCGCCGTCTGCCTGATCAACTCCTTCGAGAACCCGGTCCACGAGCTGCGGCTGCGCGAGATCATAGAGCACGAGGCGCCACAGGTCTCGGTCTCGATCTCCTACGAGGTGCTGCCGCAGATCCGCGAGTACGAGCGCACCAGCACCACCGTCACCAACGCCTACGTCAAGCCGCTGACCGGCCGCTATCTGTCCAAGCTCGGTGCCCGGCTCGAATCGATCGGCGTCGGCGGCAAGCTCTTCATCATGCTGTCGAGCGGCGGCGTCACCTCGGCCGAGACCGCGGCCCAGTTTCCGGTGCGCATCATCGAGTCCGGCCCGACCGCCGCGGTCATCGCCGGCCAGCACTTCGGCCGCCTGTTCAACGTGCCCGAGATGTTCTGCTTCGACATGGGCGGCACCACGGCCAAGTCGTGCCTGATCCAGCGCGGCGAGGTCGGTGTGGTGCCCACCTTCGAGGTCGGCCGGGTGCAGCGTTTCATGAAGGGCAGCGGGCTGACCATCCAGGTGCCGGTGGTGGACCTGATGGAGATCGGGGCTGGCGGCGGCAGCATCGCCCGGGTGAGCCGGCTCGGCACCCTGCAGGTGGGGCCGGACAGCTCGGGCGCCGAACCCGGCCCGATCTGCTACGGCCGCGGCGGCGCCGATCCCTGCGTCACCGACGCCGATCTGCTGCTCGGTTATCTCGACGCGGGCTACTTTTTGGGCGGGGAGATGCGGCTCGATGTCGAGGCCGCCCGGCGCGGCATCGAGGAACGCATCGCCCGCCCGCTCGGCGTCTCCTTCGTGCAGGCGGTGTGGGGCATCCACGATCTCATCAACGAGACCATGGCCGCCGCGGCCAAGACCCACATCGCCGAAAAGGGCGGCAACCCCAAGGTCGCCACCGTGGCCGCGTTTGGCGGCGCCGGACCGGTGCACGCCTACGGCCTGGCAAAAAAGCTAGGATCGCCGCGCTTTTTGGTGCCGCCCAACGCCGGCGTCGGCTCGGCGCTCGGTTTCTTCACCGCGCCGCGGGCGTTTGACCTGGTGCGCAGCCACAAGGTGCCGCTGCTGCAAGCGGACTTTGCCGCCGTCGAGAAGATCTTCGAGGCGCTCGAGGCCGAAGGCCTGCGCGTGCTCGGCAGCGCGGCGACCGCCGACGCGCGCTTCGACCGCTCGATCGACATGCGCTTCGTGGGCCAGGGCTCGGAGACCACCCTCGCGATCGCCGAGCGCGACTTCGCCGCGCTCGATCCGGCGACCATCCGCGCGCGATTCGACGCCGTCTACCAGAAGCTCTACGGCCGCACCTACCCCGACTCGGCGGTCGAGCTGGTCAACTTCCGGGTCAAGGCGCGGCTGCCCGAGCGGCTGCTGCAGCTAAAAAAACTACCGCTCGGCGGCCGCTCGCTCGAGCAGGCGATCAAGGGGCGGCGGCCCGCCTACTCGGCCAGCGCGGCCGATTTTGTCCCGCACGCGGTCTACGATCGCTACCTGCTGGCGCCGGGCGTCCGGCTGGACGGCCCGGCCATCGTCGAGGAGCGGGAGTCCACGGTGGTGGTCGGCGCCGGCGCCACGGCCGCGGTCGACGAGTACGGATTCCTGTGGGTCGAGCTGACCGGAGGCGCCCATGCCGTTTGACCCGATCACGCTCGAGATCCTGTGGCGCCGGTTGATCTCGATCGTCGACGAGGCCGACGGTGCGGTGGCGCGCACCGCCTTCTCGAGCCTGCTGCGCGACGCCCACGACTACACCTGCATGTTCACGGACCGCAGCGGCCGCGAGCTGGCGCAGGGCTCCTTTGCCACGCCCGGGCAGTCGGGCGCCATGGCGCTGGGCATCAAGAACCTGGTCCGGCAGTTGCCGGCGGATGGTTACCGACCCGGCGACGTCTTCATCACCAACGACCCGTGGGCGCTGGCCGGCCACCTCAACGACGTCTGCGTGATGAGCCCGGTCTTCCACCGCGGCCGGCTGGTCGCCTTTACCGCCTGCGTGTTCCACCATTCGGACATCGGCGGCCGCGTCTCATCGGACAACCACGAGGTGTTCGAGGAGGGTCTTTTTATCCCGCTCGTCAAGCTCTACGACGGCGGCGTGCTCAACGAGCCGCTGCTGCAGATGATCCGCTTTAACGTGCGCACACCGGACGAGGTCATCGGCGACATCCGCTCGCAGACCGCGGCCAACCACGTCTGCGCCGAGAAGATCTGCCAGATGCTCGACGAGTACCGGCTGGAGGGTCTCGACGACCTGGCCGCCGAGGTCATCGGCCGCACCGAGCGCAGCATGCGCGAGGCGATCGCCAGGGTGCCCGACGGGACCTACCGCGCCGAGGGCGTCATCGAGCAGACGCCGGGCCAGCAGGACGTCGTCATCAAGGCGGCGATCGAGGTGCGCGGCAGCGACATCGCGGTCGACCTGGCCGGCTCGTCGCCGCAGGTCGACTGGGGCGGCAACGTGGTCTTCAACTTCACCTACGCCTATGTGCACATGGCGGTGAAGAGCATGTTCGACCCCGACATCCCCAACAACGACGGCTGCGCCGCGCCGATCGCGCTGCGCGCGCCCGAGGGGAGCGTGGTCAACTGCCGCTTCCCGGCCGCGGTGGCGGCGCGCATGCAGATCGGCCACTTCATGACCGAGATCATCTACCGCGCGCTGGCCCGGGCAGTGCCGGATCGGGTGCTCGCCGGCAGCGGCGGCACGCCGGCCACCATGAACGTATTCTACGGCAAGCGCGGCGACGGCCGGCCCTGGCACTCGGTGCTGATCCGCGGCGGCGGCATGGGCGCCAGCAGCCGCGGCGACGGCCACTCGGTAGCGATCTTTCCGGCCAACGGCGCCAACACCCCGGTCGAGATCCTGGAGAGCGACACGCCGCTGATCGTCGAGAAGCGCGAGCTGCTGACGGACTCGGGCGGTCCCGGCGAGCAGCGCGGCGGGCTCGGCCGGCGGGTCGTGTTCAGGGTGCCGGACGACGCCTACGCGCCCCTGCCGCCGGTCAACCTGGCCATCCAGTCCGGCCGCTATCGCCATCCGCCGCGGGGTCTGTTTGGCGGTGGCGACGGCGCCCGGGCGCAGTTCCTCGTCAACGGGCAGCCGGGCAATCCCTACGGCCTGACGCGGCTCAACCCCGGCGACGTCGTCACCATGGACGCCGCCGGCGGTGGCGGCTACGGCGATCCGCACCGGCGGCCGGCCGAGCTGGTGGCGGCCGAGGTGCAGGAGGGCATCGTCTCCGTCCAACAGGCGCGCGATCGCTACCTGGTAGCGGTCGACCCGCGCACCGGCCAGCTTCTCGTCGACGAGACGCGAAAGCTGCGCGACGCGCGCTAGCGCGCCAAAGCGCACCAGGGTCTGGCCTTCGGCAGCGACGACGCGCTCGGCCCGGCGCTACGGGTTGACCGGGCAGCGCACGGCGTCGACGGGTTGCGGCGCCGGTGGCGGATCCACGCGCTGGAAGATCAGATCCAGGTGCCGGTGGTTGGTGCCGCCGAGCATCCCCAGCCGGTCGGCGAGATCCGACGCCACCGTGGTGCCAGCGGCCTGGCCCGGCTCGCTCACCCAGACGGCGTGCGGGCCACCGCAGCCGCAGCAGTCGAGGTAGGCGCCGCCGCCGAGGGCGAATCCGGCGATGCCGTTGGCACCGGTGTTGGTGGTCAGCTTTTTGCCGTACCACTCGTCGGCGCGCGCGGTCTCGGGCGCGTCCGGCCAGTAGAAGGCCACCGGCAAACCCGCGATCGGCGCGCCAGCAGCGTCGACCACCAGGGTGTCGATGTTCGAGGGGCCGACCCGCTCGACAAAAGCGATCAGCCGGTAGACGCGCGCCTGCTCACCGCCGCCGGCGCGCTGCACCGTCGAGCCGTACTCGGCGGCGACAAAGGCCAGGTCCGCCGGAGTGCAGTCCGCGGCCGGCGTCGGCGTGCACACGGCGGCCTCGTCGGCAGCGCGGAACACCGCCGGATCGGGCAGCGCGGGCGATCCGCCATCGGCTACGCCGCTGTCGACGCTCGAGCGATCCATCGCCGGAATGTCCGCGGCCCCGCGATCGAGCGCGCCGCTGTCTCCGATCCCGCGATCGGCAGACACCGCATCGCCGAGGTGAGCGTCGGCGTTGGTTGATCCATCTAATATGGCTCCATCGGGGGTCACACCAGACGGGCCGCAGCCGGCGGCGGCAATGCCTAATGCCAGGGCAATACCGACGTTGGCTACCGCCTTGGCATACGATCGGTCGATAACGAAATTGCCCATTTCTGGTAACCCACAGCAATGGCGGCCAATTGTCCAACTGTCTGGATACAGTATTAGAGTACAGCAGTTCCATGACAGCGACCAGCGCGCTGTCCAACAACCACGCGAGCAGGAGCCAGCATGGCAATCGAGGGTCCCAGGAGCGGAACGTCGGCGCAGACCGTCAGCAAGACCGCCACCACCGACAAGGCGGGCCAGACCTCGGCCAGCGATCTCGCGAGAAAGGCCGGGGCCGAAAAGGCCAAGGCCAGCCAGCAACCAGCGCACACCGACAGCGTCCGCGACGTCGAATCGAACGGCCAGCTCAAAAAAGAGGCCCGCGAATACGTCCAGGCCCAGGCAGCCGAGAGAAGCGCTGCCACCGCGGCCCAGGCCAGGGCCGACGTCTGGCCCAAGGAGCACACGGTCGCGCCCTTCGACTCCCTGTGGAAGATCGCCGAAAAATACTACGGCAAGGAAAACGGCAAGAAGTGGCCGCAGATCTACGAGGCCAACAAGGCGCAGATCGAGAATCCGAAGCTCATCCGGCCCGGCCAGAAGTTCACCATCCCGCCGTTGACTTTTAACAACGCGAACGCACCGGCCGCCCTGGCGACGCCTGCGGAACCGTCGACGCCCGCGGAACCGGCGACGCCAGCAGAACCGGCTACCCCGGCGGAAACGTCGACGCCGGCAGCGGACAGCCCGAACGGCTCGGCAGCTCCCCAGGCCCAACCTCCGGACGCGAGCGCTGGCGGAGCCGGGGGAGGCGGCGCGCCAGAGCAGAAATCCGGGCTCGACGCCGCGGCCGACGTCAAAGCGGTCGAGCCGGCATATGACCCCGCCAAGGAGCCGGTCAACATCCATTACGTGAGCAATGCCGAGGATAGCGTCACCAAGCTGGACCGCTTCTTCCACGCGGGAGAGGTGGTGTCCGATTCGCTCGAGGGCATGGTGGACGGAATCATCGCCAAGGCCGACGGGCACCCGATCCACAACCTCGAGATCACGGGCCACGGCTGTCCCGGCAGCCAGTCCATCGCCGAGGGTGTCTACCTCGCCACCCCGCTCTCGGACGAGCAGCGCGAGCAGCTTGCCCGGCTGACGCCGCACCTCGCCGACGACGCCGTGATCACGCTCAACGGCTGCCAGGTGGCCGCGGGGCCGCAGGGCGAGGCTCTGCTCAAGGAGCTGGCCGAGGTCTGGGACCGGCCGGTGCGGGGCGGCACCGCCTACCAGCGCCTGACCCCGGGGATCGAGGGCACCAGCGTGACCGCGGTCCCGGGCGAGAACGGGCCCACCATCGAGGTCAACCGTTCACCGCTCTCCAGCTTCTGGCGGGCGCTGCCAGACATCAACCACGACTCGCAGACCATGGAGTTCTACAACAACCTGACGCCCGAGCAGCGCCAGGCGCTGTCGGTGCAGGACCGCCTGTACATCGCCAACGCGCTGCTGCCCGGGATCACCACCGCCGAGGAGAAAAAGGTGGTGATGGAGCTGTTCGAGAACATCACGCCCGAGCAGCGGCGCGACCTCTACCGTTACATCGAGGAGCGGCCGTGGTCGGGCGAGCTGGTGCACGGCTGGCTGAAGGCGGACGACCGGCTGTGGAACAACCTCGACGCCGATCAGCGGACCCAGTTGACCGCCTGGCTCAACGAATAGAGCGACCGCCGGTGTGACGTCGGACTCGCCCGCAAGGCAGGAGTGACCATGGCAATCGAAGGACCCAAGAGCGGAACCTCAGCCCAGACCGTCAACCGGCCGGCCACCGTCGACAAGGCCGACCAGACCTCGGCCAGCGATCGCGCGCGAAAGGCCGGGGCCGAGAAGGCACAGACCAGCCAGCAACCCGCGCCCGTCGACAGCGTCGGCGACGCCGAGTCGAACGACCAGATCAAGAAAGAGGCCCGGGAGTACGTCCAGGCCCGGGCGGCCGAGAGGAGCGCCGCCGCCACGGCCCAGGCCACGGCCGACGTCTGGCCCAAGGAGCACACGGTCGCTCCCTTCGACTCCCTGTGGAAGATCGCCGAGAAATACTACGGCAAGGAGAACGGCAAGCAGTGGCCGCGGATCTACGAGGCCAACCGGGACCAGATCGAGAATCCGCGCCTCATCCATCCCGGCCAGAAGTTCACCATCCCGCCGCTGGATCAGGACGCGCCGGCAGCTCCGGCGGCCCCCGCGGCCGAGAAGCCGGCAGCGGAGCCGGCGACCCCGGCACCGCAGACGCCGACCCCTGCTCCGCCCCAGACCTCTCAGACCGCGCCGGCCGCGCCGACGGCAGCGGTGGCCCCGGCGTCGACCACGGCCCCGACCGACCCGCCCCGCATCGTCGACCAGTACGGCCAGGAGCGGGACATGGAGTGGGTCGCCCAGACGTACGGCAGCGACTTCGAGCGCGCGACCATGACCGCTCCCGATGGATCGGTCTACCGGCTGGTCGAGATGCGCGAGCGCACCGGGCCGTCGAACATCGACGTGTACGTCCAGGACGCCGCGGGAAATCCACTGCCGGGCGTGCCGGTCACCTGCACCAACCGCTACAACAACGAGCAGTTGCCGACCGTCGTCACCGGCGCCGACGGCAGGGCCGGATACGCCATGGGCGGGGGCTCGTATATCCTGCCCAGCACCGTGGGCTCGGGCGCATTCAACATCGGCGTCGGGGACGGCGACATTCCCTCGGATCAGGGGCTCAGGCTCGGCATGCTGGGGGGGACCAATCACACCCATCTCGATCTGGTGTTCGAGCTGGTGCAGGAGGCGCCGCAGGACAGCACCTCGCAGCCCCAGAAGCCAGCGCCGGCCGCGCCGGCCGCGCCGACCACACCGGCCGCGCCCGCGAGCAGCGACACGCCCGTCGGCGACATCGTCGAGTCGGTGTACCAGTCGGAGCTGGGGCGGCCGAGCGATCCGGGCGGCAAGGCGCACTGGAGCACCTACGCCCAGAATATGCGCGACCAGGGCAAGACCGACGAGCAGATCCGCGGCTGGCTGGTCGACGAGTTTCACAAGACACCCGAGTACCAGGCCAAGCACCCGGGCGAGACGCCACCTGCCAGCACCGCCAAGCCCGCTGCTCCGGCGCCTGCCACAACGGCGCCTACCACTACGGCGCCGGCGTCAGGCACCGGGCAGTTCCTCAAACCCGACGGCAGCGTGCACAATTTCATCGGCGGCAACTACACCGACCTGGGGCGCCTGGACAACGGGACCATGCCCGATCCGACCACGCCCGAGGGCGCCGCGGCGATGCGCGCCGCCGTGGCCGCCGACCTCGACCGGTTGCAGGGCGAGCAGGTCGACGAGGTGCGGATCTGGGCCGGCAACGTGCCGGGGGGCGAGAGCGTGGGCGGCCTCGAGAACCCCGAGGCGATGGCTGCGCGCGTCAAGATCATCGCCGAGGAGGCGGCCCGCAGGGACATGACCGTCACCGTCGACCTGTTCGACGGCAACTGCGTCGGCGGCAAGGACGTCAACAACTACCGGGCGATGGACGATACCTACAACAAGGTCATCGATACGGTGGTCGGCAAGAACCGGGACGCCGACAACATCCAGTGGTCGCTCGGCAACGAGATCGGCGACTACAACAACCCCGAGGCCTTTGCCAACTGGTATGTCGAGAAGGCCAACCTCATCCGCCAGGCCGGCGGGCCGGGGACCAAGGTCGTCACCGAGTTCACGCCGGGCAGCGCCATCAACCACCCGCGCGGCATCGGCTACGACAGGTGGGCGGCCTGCGCCTCCAAGATCATCAATGCCTCGGACATCGTCGGCATCCACTTCTACCCCAAGCACGGCCCCGACAGCATGGACGCGGGCGACCAGCTCGAGTACGAGACCCTCTGCGCCTGGAACGACCTGGCCCAGAAGGCGGGCAAGCCGTTCGTGGTCGGCGAGTTCAACGTCTCGAGCGAGCAGGGCGGCCGCTCGGAGCAGAGCATCCAGCAGTGGCTGCAGCGCTTCGAGGAGATGGGCGTCGACCACGTCAGCCTGTGGCAGTTCTTGAAGAACGAGGGCGGCCACATCGACGAGGAGAGCTTTGACAGCCTGCGCAACCGCAGCTACCTCGACCTGCTGCATCGCAACGGCTGGCTCGGCCGCAAGCCGCGCAACAACGGCATCTAGACCCTCAGCTCACTTCAGTCGATCCCGTTAGGCAGGGGGCCGGCGGAAGGCTTTTTTCTGAGCCTGCGAAGATAAAAAGACTT
>JAFGSX010000171.1 GCA_016934455.1 Deltaproteobacteria bacterium | reverse complement strand
GAAAAAAGCTCCGCCGGGGCCCCCCACACGAGCAGACCAATCAGATTGATTCGGTATGAGGTGGGCACGCCGACGCCGCTGGTGGTCGAACGGCCGCGTCAGCGCGATTCCTCGCCGCCGTAGTCGATGAAGGAATCCAACGCCTGGTTCTCGTACTCGGCGCCGATCCAGATCCCCGAACGCGCGACCCCGGAGACGCGCACGTCGTCTATGATGCCGGAGAAGAGCTGCGACTGACCGTCGGCCCGGGCGCCGATGGCGCCGTTGGATGCCGTCGTGTTGGCGGTCGCGGACTGGGCCAACGCGAGCGGTCCCTGCGCGTTGCGGACGCTGTTGACGTAGAGAGAGGCCTCTCCGCTGGCGAAGTCGATGACACCCACGACATGGTACCAGCCGCCGGCCTCGACCGCGCGGCTCGACCCGACGATGTCCCGCTGGCCTTCGCTGTCGCTGGCGCGGCCGCCGACGGCGACGCTCGAGTTGCGCAGCGAGAGAAAGGCGCGCGCCTCCGGCGTCGGCGCGCTGCTCGAGTGGACGCCGATGGCGACGATCGTCTGCTCGGCGACGAGGCGATTGGGATGGATCCAGGCCGACAGCGTCACCGCGGACACCGACTGCAAGATGGGCAAGTTGTCACCGAGATCGATCCAGGATTCGGTCCCGTCGAAGGTACGCGCGCCAGCGATCTGGCCGCTGCCGGGTCCGGTGCGATTGTCGTAGGCCGGGTCGACGATGTGTCCCGACGAATCGTAGAAATTGTAGTGCATGTTGTACACGGCCTGGTAGCCGCCGCTCCATGTCAGCGACTGCTCGGAGCGGGCGGTCGCGCCTGGATTGTCGTAATAGAGCCAGATGAAATCGTTGGCAGCCAGGGCTTCGATCCGCGGCACCTTGACCCAGAACCACGACGTGTCGTCGGGGATCCAGCTCTCGAGCTGGAAGTAGAGCTCGCTGCCGTCGGCATCCACGAAGCGCACGTCGATTCCGTCGCCCGTGGTCCGGTCGTAGTCGATGCGGCTGTCGTCGAGCTTGACCAGCACCGGAAAGTCCAGCAGCGTCTCGTTGCGCCCGGCGTTGTCGAAGGTCAGCTTGCGGCGGCGGTGCCAGTCTGCGTTCCACCAGGCTCCGGCATCGATCGGCGCCCGGTCGAAGCCCGCTCCGTCGGGCTGGTTCAGGTCGGCGCCTGCCAGGTCCCTGCTGGCCAAGTCCCGGCCGGCCAGGTCCGGCGCTCCGGCGTCGCGGTGGCCGGCGCCGGCGTCCGCGTAGAGGCACAGATGGCCTCGGCAGACCTGGCCGCTCAGGCAATCCTGGTCGCTGTCGCAGGGGAAGGCGATGCTCGCGTTGACCGGCAGCTCGACCGGGCAGGAGGTGAGCATCAGCGCCGCTGCGAGCGGGGCCACGACGCTCCGGACGCGCGCCTCGCGGCGGCTGGACGCTGCGAATGGCTCCATGGGACCTAGAGTATACCGCGAGGCCAGGCCGCGATTCGCGCGATATCGATCAACAGCTTGATTTTTTTCCCTGAAATTGGAAATAGATCGCCGCCGCAGATGGTTGTGGGGGCGCCTTGCATCGCCCCGCTGATCGAGGGACCGGAAACCAGCGGTCGGGAAAGGACAAACGCCATGCCAGAAACCTCCGTCGAGACCATGATCGAGGCCCGCGCGCTGAGCAAGCATTTTGGCGCCACGCGGGCGCTGCAGGAGATCTCGTTCAAGGTGGCGCGCGGTGAGATCGTCGGTTTTCTCGGCCCCAACGGCGCCGGCAAGACGACCACCATGCGCATCCTGACCGGTTTTCTCAGGCCGACTTCGGGCAGCGCCTGGATCGGCGGCATCGATGTCAGCGCCGATCCTCTGACCACGCGCGGCCGGGTCGGCTACCTGCCCGAGAGCAATCCGCTCTACGCCGACATGATGGTGATCGACTACCTCAACTACGTGGCCGACATGCGCAGCATCCCGGTCGAGTCGCGGCAGAAAAGGCTGCATGAGATCGGCGAGCGCTGCGGGCTGATGAAGGTGCTGGGTAAGGACATCGGCCAGCTCTCCAAGGGTTTTCGCCAGCGCGTCGGCCTGGCGCAGGCCATGATTCACGACCCGGATATCCTGATCCTCGACGAGCCGACCTCGGGCCTCGATCCCAACCAGATCGTCGAGATCCGCGAGCTCATCAAGGATCTCGGCCGCGAGAAGACGGTGGTGCTGTCGACCCACATCCTGCCCGAGGTCGAGGCCACCTGCAGCCGCATCATCATCGTCGCCGACGGCAAGCTGGTCGCCAACGACACCGCGGCGGCGCTCTCGGAGCGCAAGTCGGGGGCGATCATCCGGGTCACGGTCAAGGGCAAGAACGGCAGCGCGCTCGACCTGGCCAAGGTCAAGGGCGTGCTCGCCGGCGTCGACGGCGTGCGCAGCGTCGACGTGACCGAGGGCGAGGGCGGGCCGGCGGTCGGCTTCAAGCTGCAATCGGCGGGCGAGGCCGATCCGCGCGAGGCGCTGTTTCACGCCGCGGTGCAGAACGATCTGGTGCTGCTCGACCTGCATCGCGAGCACCTGTCGCTGGAGGACGTGTTCCGTCGCTTGACCCGGGGTGAAGGAGGGAGCCATGCGTAATCTGCTGGTGATCGCGCGGCGCGAGATCAAGAGCTACTTCGACTCGCCGATCGCGTACATCGTGGTGGTCG
>JAFGSX010000170.1 GCA_016934455.1 Deltaproteobacteria bacterium | reverse complement strand
GCGCCCTCTGGTACACCGAGCTGCTGCGCAAGAAGGGGCTGCTCGACGACGCCACCGCGCGCGCCACGCTGACCGACTCGATCCAGTGGGCCTTTGGCCACATCAGCCGCGGCCTTTTCGACAGCGAGGGCAAGCGCAGCGTCTACTCCACCATCGCCGCCATCCAGATCGGCCACTTCGTCGACGAGGGCGCGATCAGCTTCGATCCCCTGCTCGATCCGCAGGAGAGCGGCGACAAGGGACGGTTTCGCATCTACCACGACCGGCTCGGACCGGCGGTCGAGAAGCTGATGCAGCGCACCGGCCGTATCCTGGCCAAGGGCGACCAGGCCGACGCCGAGGCGCTGATCAGGACCTACACCGAGGGCGCCGGCATCGACAAGATCAAGCTCAAGCTGGTGCAGGAGCGGCTGCTGCGGTTCCCCAAGGAGAGTTTCAGCTACGCCATCCTGCTCTGAACCATGAGAGCCCTCGTCGTCACCACCGGCACCGCCGTCGCGCCCTTCGGCGACGACGTCGGCGACAGCCTGCTGCTGTGCTCGACGCTGCAGCGGGCGGTCGCTGGCGCGCTGTCCGAGCTGGGCCTGGCCGTGCACCGGGCGCCCGGCGCCGACGGGCTGGCCGCCTCTGCAGACGAGCTGGTGCTGGTGCTGGCCGATCGGCTGTTCGTCTCGCGCAAGCTGCTGCGCGACTTTCTGCCGGCCGCGCTGGCGCGGCTGCCGGCGCAGCTTTGGCTGCGCCGCACCCCCAGCGTCGACTACCTGCTGCCGGTGACCGACGCCGTCAGCGAGCCGCTGGCGGCGGCCGAGCGCGAGACCTCGAGCGCGCGCCTGGCGCGGATCGAGAGCGCCGCCACCGAGCGCGTCGGCTTTGACCTCTTTCTGCTGCGCGGGCGGGAGCTGCCGCGCGACCTGGCCGGGGATGCGCTGCTGGCCGCGCTGCGCCAGCGCTGCGGGCCGGTGGTGGTCACCAAGCGCGAGCTGACCGTGCCGATGCGGCTGCCGATCGTGGGCGACGCCGGCCAGCAGATGATGGCGCTGCCGATCACCAGCACGCTGGCGGCCGAGGTGCGGCACTGGGTGCACATCCTGTGGCTCAACCAGCTTGCCTTTGGCATGGCGTGGATGGACCTGCTGCGCGACCACAAGCTGTGGGCGCTGTGGCGGCTGGCCACGGCCTTCCCGTTCGGGCGGGCGCGGCTGTTCCGGCGTCTGGTGCGCAGCGGCAAGAACTGCCGCATCCACCCCACCGCGCACGTCGAGCTGAGCGTGCTGGGCGACAACGTGGTGGTCGGCCCGCGCGCCTCGATCCGCAACAGCGTCGTCGGCGACGGCTGCGAGATCGGCGATCACGCGGTGCTGCTCTCGAGCACCGTCGCCAGCGGCGCCTTCGTGACCGCCAAGACCTTTTTCGTCTTCAGCGCCGCCTACCCGGGTGCCACCATCGGCAACTACAAGCTGCAGGTCTCGCTCATCGGCCGCGATGCCCACATCAATTCCTGGGCCGGCCTGATCGACGCCAAGTTGCGCGGCGACATCCGGGTCGAGCGCGACGGCGCCCTGCGCTCGACCGGCCGCTCGTTCCTGGGTAGCTGCGTCGGACACCGCGCGGTGGTAGCGTCCAAGATCCTGGTGCAGCCGGGCCGCATGATCCCGAATGACGCGGTGATCGTGATGCGGCCGGACGAGGTGGTGAGCGCGGTGCCGGCTGATCTGCCGCCGGGAGAGCCGCTGGTGAGGCACCAGGGCACGCTGGTGCCGCTGGCGACACTGAAGAACGGATGAACGCATGAGCGAACACGGCTACCGGGTCGAGCGCGATGGTCTGGGCGAGGTCTACGTGCCGCACGACGCGCTGTTCGGCTCCCAGACCCAACGCGCCATCGACAATTTCAAGATCAGCGGCTGGCGCATGCCGCGGCCTTTTTTACACGCGCTCGGTTTGATCAAGCGGGTCGCAGCCGAGGTCAACGCCGAGCTGCGTCTGCTCGACGGCGCCGTGGCCGCGGCGATCGCGACCGCCGCGCGCGAGGTGGCCGAGGGCGCGCACGACGGGCAGTTCCCGGTCGACGTGCTGCAGACCGGAAGCGGCACCGGCACCAACGTCAACGCCAACGAGGTGATCGCCGCCATCGCCAGCGCCGCGCTGAAACAGCGCGTTCACCCCAACGATCACGTCAACCTGAACCAATCGTCCAACGACGTGATCCCGAGCGCGCTGCGCATCAGCGCCTATCTCGAGGTGAGCGGCCGCCTGACGCCGGCGCTGCAGTATCTGCAGCGGGCCATCGCGCAGCGGGCGCGCGAGGTCGCGCACGTCGTCAAGACCGGGCGCACCCACCTGATGGACGCGCCGCCGATCCGGCTCAGCGACGAGCTCGAGGCCTGGGCGCACCAGCTCGACGACTGTGTGCTGCGGCTCGCGGACGTCCTGCCGCGCCTGGCCGAGCTGCCGCTGGGCGCGACCGCGGTCGGCAGCGGGCTCAACGCTCCGGTCGAGTTCGGCGCGCTGTGCGCGGCGCGCATCGCCCAGATCAGCGGGCGACCCTTTGCCACCAGCGTCAACCGTTTCGCCGCCCTCGCCTGCCAGGACACCGCCGCCGAGCTGAGCGGCCAGCTCCGCGTGGCCGCGCTGGCGCTGCTCAAGATCGGCAACGACCTGCGCTGGATGAACAGCGGCCCGGATGCCGGGCTCGGCGAGATCGCGCTGCCGGCGCTGCAGCCGGAGTCGAGCATCATGCCGGGCAAGGTCAACCCGGTGATCCCGGAGGCGGTGTGCATGGCCTGCGCCCAGGTGATCGGTAACGACGCGGCGATCGCCGTGGCCGCCCAGTCGGGCAACTTTCAGCTCAACGTGATGCTGCCGCTGGTGGCGTACGATCTGCTGACCAGCATCCAGTTGCTGAGCGCGGCGGCGCGGGCGCTGGCCGACAAGGCCATCGCCGGCCTCAACGTAAACGAGCAGCGGATCGCCGAGCGCGTCGCGCGCAATCCGATCCTGATCAGCGCGCTGACGCCGCTGATCGGCCACGAGCAGGGCGCCGCCATCCTGCGGCGGGCCCGGGCCGCGAACCGCAGCATCCTCGACGTGGCGCTCGAGGTCACCGGCCGCGAGCGCGCCGAGCTCGAGCGGTTGCTCGATCCCATGCCGCTGACCCACGGCGGTATCGTCTCGCGCCCTTGAGCGATCGCGGGGGCGGCGTGCGCGCCTCCGGCCGCTTGCGCTATGATCGGTTATTCTGCTGGCACTGGGGGCTGCCGAGGCGCGCATGGCACCACGCGATCGATCCTGCGTCCTTCGGGCGCTGTCGTGCGGGATGGCGATCGCCTGCGCAGCGGCCTGCGGCGTCGACGATCTCGCGCCCGTCACGGCGGGGCGAAGGCCGACGGCGGTGCGGTCGGTCTTCTACGGTCATGCCTCGCCGACGCTGTACCCCGACCTCAGCGCGGAACAGCAGAACGCGGTGGTGCAGCTATACGCGCCGGCCTACGGACAGGGTTTTTGCACCGGCACGCTGGTCTCGCCACACGTCGTGTTGACCGCCGCCCACTGCATCCAGCCCCCGGGAGAGGCCGCGTTCACCGCCTCCGACATCGTGATCCGTATCGGCCCCGACTCGAGCGATCCGCTCGCCGAGCTGACGCTGCAGCGGGTCGCGCACCGGGACTGGGAGGCGCGCTTCGAGGACGACGTCGGCATCGCGATCCTCGGCACCGCCTACACCGGAGCGCCCCCATTCGAGATCAAGCGCGGCGGGACCTCGACCGTCAGCGGCCAGCAGGCGCAGGCGGTCGGCTTCGGGATGACCGAGGACGACGATCCCTATTTTCCGACCAATACCCGGCGCTACTGGACCACGCTCGACGTCGAGTGGGTCGAAGCGGCCGGCATCGTCGTCAACGGCCACGGCAGCACCGGCGTGGCCCCGGGCGACTCGGGCAGCCCGCTGCTGTACGACTTCGGCAGCGGGCCGCAGGTCGTCGGCATCGCCTCCACCTCCGAGGAGGGCTGGGTCTACAGCGCCAACTACACCAACGTCGAGACCCAGGAGAGCTACATCCAGCAGTTCGTCGACCAGTACGACGACCCGGCGTGCGTCAGCGCCTGCGCTGGAGCCCAGTGCGGCGAGATCGGCGGCTGCAGTTGCGGCTCGTGCGACCGCGGCTTCGAATGCCAGAATCAGCAGTGTCAGGAGATCCCCGCCGGCAGCGGCGGCGTCTGCGCCACGCTGCAGTCGGTGGCCGAGGTGTGCAACGCGGCCAACCCGTGCCCTCCCGGCCTGATCTGCCT
>JAFGSX010000169.1 GCA_016934455.1 Deltaproteobacteria bacterium | reverse complement strand
GCAGCGCCGCGGCGAGCTGCCGCCGCTGGGCGAGGTCGAGACCGTGCTCGAGATCCGCCGTCTCATCGCCGGGCTCGGCGATCTCCGGTCGCAGATCGAGAGCGACCACGTCATGAATCTGCTCATGGACCTGCGCGGCAACCTGCCCTCGGACCAGCGCCGTCTTCTCGACCAGTGCGACGCATTTCTCGGGCTGCCGCGAGATCGCCAGCAGGCGTTTGTCCTGGGCCGGCGCCTCGGCTGGTTGAGCGCAGTCGACCAGCTCGCGGACCTGGAAGAAGAGCTGAAAGCGCTGCTCGACCGGATCGAGACCAGCGGCACCGAGACCGAGACCGTCTTCTCGGAATTGCGGGGCCGCCATATTTGACAGACCGCGCCACCGTCGCCTGCCCTGGCGGCGACCTCGTCGCCACAATAAACGCGAGCTGTCGCCTGAAAAGGCAATGTCATGAGCATCCGGCAAAGAGATGAGAACGCGCCGCCGGTTGCGGCCGATTATTAGAAAAGCACTGTGGTCTGTGAAAAAGACCGCAGTGTGAGAGGTGGCACATGCAGGTGGGACACAGCACGACCGCGACGCGTCACTCCGTGGCACCGACAACCGATGCCAGCAGGTCGCGCCAGCAGACCACGGGCGAACCAGCCGAGCAGTCTGCCGCGGGATCGAAGCTGCGCTCGAGCCTGCAGGCGCTCAAGGATCTCGCAAGCCAGGCCCTGGAGCGGCTGCGCGAGAAGTTCTTGCAGGAGCGTCGGCGACCACAATCCGAGCGAGTCGCAGAACATCAAGGATGTCGTCAACGGCGGCATGACGGTGGCGCCCAAGATCAAGAATCCGCTCAACGCGGAACTGATCGAGAACGCGATCGAGTACGGCCAGACGCATGGCTACCTCGACGAGAAGACTCAGGCGCAGTCGGCTGCGGTCGCCAGCCAGGTGATGGCCGGCCATTCCGGCGATGCGGCGACATCGGTCACACTGGAGCAGTTGCAGGCCGGGCTGGGCGCGGTGATGGGCGAGGATCAGGCGGCACAGCTCTTGAACAAGGCAGGCCCCGATCACGTGACCGGCGCGCTCGATTACATCAATCAGGCCAAGGACGCCACCGACCAGCAGCAGCGAATTGCCAAAGCCGTGGAGGCGCTGCGCGTGGTGGCCGAAGACCCCAAGCTGTTCGATGTAGAGATACATCGAAACGTCATTCAGACTCCATTTCTCGATCGCCTGCCCAAGCCAAAACCCTTCATTTCCAGTGGGTTGCAGTAGCGCCACGCCATCGAGGCCCGGGCCCGGCCTGACCCCGCAGAGCTGGCCATCGGTCGACTGTCCGACAGACTCCTACATCACCGCGCCGATACTGAAATTGCACTGGCATCATCCAAGCACAGCGCGCGACGGAGGTTCCCATGGCAGTCGATTCGGTTGGCAGCAAGCCAGCATCCTCGTCTCAACCGGCCTCTCAACCAGCCAGCAGCGGCGACTCGTCGAAACCGGAATCGTCGGGATCCAGCTCCGACAGCGCGGACAAGGCCAAGGCCGAGGACTCGACCTACGTCGTAAAACGCGGCGACACGCTGTGGGACATCGCTCAGGAACACGACGTCGAGCTAAGGGAGCTGATCGAGGCCAACCCGCAGATACGCAACCCGGACCTGATATTCGCCGGCCAGCAGGTCACGATCCCGGGTCACGCCGCGCGCGAGGCGAGCCACGCCGACCGCGGCCGGGGGACCGAACGGCCCTCCATTGCGATCGAGCACGGCGCGCTGAGCGCCGCAACCATCCTGGCCCAGCGCAGCGCGGCCCGGACAAACACACCCGCTCCAAGCGCGACCCCAGCACCGCCGAACGGCGGAGCTCCTCTCGGCGACATCGTCGAATCGGTCTACGAATCGGAGCTGGGCCGGCCGAGCGATCCGGGCGGCAAGGCGCACTGGGTCGCCTATGCCCAGGGTCTGCGCGACAAGGGCTGGAGCGACGAGCAGATCGGCAATGATCTGGAGGCGCGGTTCCACGAGAGCGAGGAATACCGGGCCCAGCACGCATCCGAGGCCAGCCCGACTGCGCCGGTCGCCCCGGCCGCGGGCGCGCCGTCGGGCCAGCCTCCCGCTGTCTACGACCAGTACGGCAACCCGCGAGACATGAACTGGGTGGCCCAGACCTACGGCAGCGACTTCGAGCGCACAACCATGACCGCCCCCGACGGCTCGGTCTACCGGCTGGCGGAGATCCGCGAGCGCGAGGGGCCGTCCAACATCGACGTATACGTCAGGGACGCTCAGGGCAACCCGATCGCGGGGGTCCCGGTCAACTGCACCAACCGCTACAACAACGAGCAGTTGCCGACCGCGGTCACCGACACCAGCGGCAGGGCCGGCTTCGCCATGGGCCCTGGCTCCTACATCTTCGAGGACACGATTGGCTCGGGCGCCTTCAACATCGGCGTCGGGAACGGCGACATTCCATCGGATCAGGGTCTCAGGCTCGGCATGCTGGGCAATACCAACCACCGGCACCTCGACCTGGTATTCGAGCTGGTGCAAGAGGCGCCGCAGGCCACCGCGGCGCAACCCCAGGCGCCGGCCCCGGCCGCACCGGCCCCGGCCGCACCGGCGTCGCCGCCGGCCTCG
>JAFGSX010000168.1 GCA_016934455.1 Deltaproteobacteria bacterium | reverse complement strand
CGAGGCCGGGCGGATGGTGGCGCTGGTGCGGGGGGACGAGCGGATCCGCGGCCAGCCGTTGGCGGCGTCGACGCGCTATCTGGTGCTCGGGCGGGGGGATCGCTGCGCGCTGCTGGAGGTCGAGATCGGGCCTGGCCGCATGCACCAGATCCGGGTCCATCTGGCGGCGATCGGCCATCCGCTGGTGGGCGACGCGCGCTACGGGGCGGTCGATCCGGATCTGCCGCGCCAGGCCTTGCACGCCAGCGAGCTGCGCCTCGAGCTGGACGGGAGCCCGCTGATCGGGCGCGCGCCGCTGCCCGCCGACCTGGTCGCGCTGTGCGCGGCGCGGGCGATCGATGTCGGCGCGCTCGAGCGCTAGCGGCCTCGACCCCGGCGCACGGCCCCGCCGCAGCCAAGCCGCAACCAGTTGCCTCGCTGTTGGCGGCGAGCTACTGTTGCGGCGCCGCACCAACCACGAGAGGTATTCCGATGTCGATGCGAGTCCTGCCGCTGGTCGCGATTCTCATCTCCCAGCTCGCCCAAGCTGGCACCTACCTGAAGGAGGTTCAGACCACCGGCGGTCTGCAGGGTATGCCGCAACAGACCTTTGCCCTCGAGAGCTGGTACGAAGGCGACCACGTCAAGCGCGTCATGCTCGGTCCCGACAACAACCCGATGATGGTGTTCCTGATGGACACCAAGAAGCAGGAGGTGCTGTTGCTCAACCCGGCGGGCAAGACCTATGCCGTGATGCCTCCTGAGCTGTACCAGCAGGGCACCCAGACCATGCTGCAGGCATTTGGCGTGGCGCGAAACCCGGACGGCACCTACAGCGTGCCGAAGAACATCTTCCAGAAGACCGGCATCAAGAAGAAGATCGGAAGCTGGAAGTGCTACGAGGTCAAGGTGCATGCGCCCGTGCTCAACGGTGGCAAGATGACGATGTGGTTCACCAACGAGGTCGGCCTCAACCAGGCCGACTACGTGAAGACGCTCAAGGCGCAGATGGGCACCGACGCCAAGGCGCTGGCACCGTTTTTCAACCAGTTCAGCGCGTTGAACGGATATCCGGCTCTGGTCACCACCGAGATGGAGATACAGGGGCAGCGCCTGTCGTCGACGCAGGAGCTCAAGCAGGTCAAGAAGCTCTCGATCGCCGACAAGGAGTTCGAGATCCCCGCTGGCTACACCAAGGTCGATCCGGGAATGGCCGCCGGCGGCGCTCTGGCGCCTTCGCCGCCGGCCGAGACCAAGCCACCGGTGTCGGAGCCGCCCCCCAAGTCCAAGTGATGACAGACCAGGATTCAAAGAGCGAGCGGCCACCGGCGGCGACCTACCTGGCACCTCCGCTGACACCGTCGACCGGTGAGGTGCCCGACGCGGCGTCGGTGCCGGCCCCGCCGCGCGAACAGAGCGTAGAAGAGCTGCTCAGGGGATTCGACGGCTGGCTGGTCAAGCGCGGCAAATCGCCGACCACGCGGCGCCTCTACCTGCGCAACGCGGACGAGTTTCTCGATTGGCTGACCGAGGCCCCACCGCTGCCAGGCGAGGAATCGGATGCCATCGTCACCCGCTATTTCAAGACCCTGGAGGAGTCCGCGCCCGGCAACAGCGGCAATCTGCGGCGCACCACGGCGGCGCGCAGCTTTTTGACCTTCATGGGCAGCCCCCCAACCCTGTACCGCTCGCGGAGCGGACCCTATCGAGGGCTGCGCCGCGGCCAGGGGGCCCGCTATCTCGACCTGGAGGAGATCGTCGCGGTCCTCAACACGGTGCGCGACCGGGGCGAGCCGCAGGAGGTCGGCATCGTCGGGCTGCTGCTGTTTGCCGAGATGAGCCCGCGTCTGCTGTGCTCGTTGACGATCGCAGATCTGTCCGGCCTCGACGTCACCGGGCAGCGTTTTCGCGTGGACCGGGGTCTCCGCACCTGGCAGTTCACCATTCCGGTGTCGATCGGGCAGGTGCTGCAGCAGATCGGTCAGAAGCGAGGCCGCGATCGCGGGCCGCTCTTCGTCGACGCTGCCGGCGCCGTGCTGACCCGGCAATCGCTCGACGCCATCATGAAGCAGATCGGCGACCAGGCCGGGATACCGGATCTGGCGGCCTATCGCCTGACCATGTCGCGCAGCAAGCGATCGGGGCAGGGCGTCGGGTGGGATGCGCTGCCGACGCGGCCGCTGCGCGGGCGTCCGGCGCGGCGCTGAGGCGCCAGGATCCGGTCAGCCTTACTGCAGTTTTTTCTTAAGCTCGGCGAGCTGGTCGGCGACCGGATCCGCCGGCTTCTGCTTGAGCTCCCGGAGCTGATCCGCAGCGCTGCCACCAGCGTCGAGCTTGCTCTTCAAGGCCGCCAACTGATCGTCGACCGAAAGCGCATGGAGCTGCTCGTCGGCGGCGATCCGCTGCTCCTCGCCGGAGAACAGCTCGCGCTGCGCCTCGACCTGCGCCTCGAGGTTCTCGATCTTCTCGGCCATGCGGTCGAAGTTGTCGAAGGCGGCGGTCTCGTGGACGGCGTCTCGCACCGGCGCGCCCGGCTGCAGCGCGCTGGACTGCTTCTGCTGCCGCTTGACCTGTTGCACGCGGCGCACCAGCTCGTCGCGCTTTTTCTTGGCCTCCTGGATCTTGGCCTCGAGCATGGCGAGCGAGGACTTGAGCGCGCCGACGTACTCCGACTGCGTCTTGACAGATTCCTCGCCGGTGCGGATGTCGGCGTCGAGCTTGCCCTTCTGCTCGAGCGCCTGCCGCGCCAGCTCCTCGTTGCCGGCCTGCAGCGCGGCCATCGCCTTCTGCTCCCAGGTCGGCGCCTCCTCTCGCGCGCGCTGCAGTTTGGCCTCGATCTGCTTCTGCATCGCCAGGCTCTCGACGATCTGCTGCTTCGCCTTCTTGTGGTCGGCCTCCATGTCGTCGATCGCCTGGTTGAGCATTTTTTCAGGATCCTCAGCCTTGCTCATGAGGTCATTGATGTTGGATTTGACAACCGTCGAGAGTCGGTCGAGGAGTCCCATGCTCGCTCCTGCGCGGGGCCAGCGCGTTGCGGCGACTGCGGCCGCCGAAGAGCATCGCCCAGGCGCGCACCGGTGCGCAAGGGGAGGGATTGCTCTGGCCGCGGCGATGCGCTATCTCAACGCAGCGCGCTACGCGCCGACAAGGCGAGCGATGGCCACCTCCTCCAGGACACCCGATCTCGGACGCGACGTCGATGCTTTTTGCAGTCGCTGTGGGCTGGTGCTCGCCCACACCGTGACCGCCAAGCTCGGCGATCGCATCGTGCGGGTCATGTGCAACACCTGCAAGAGAGAGCACGCCTACCGGTCATCCGACGACACCGCCGCCCCCCGTCGCGGCCGCGATCCCGGCGAGGCGAGGCGGCAACCCCGCACCACGGCCACGACCTCGGCTTTCGCGCGGTTGCTCGGCGACCGCGACGCGGCCACGGCCGTCGCTTATCGGCCGACGCATACCTTTGTGCTGTCCGACCTGCTCCAGCACCCGACCTTTGGCCTGGGGGTGGTGTCGGAGGTCAAGAGCCAGGGCAAGATCGAGGTGGTGTTTCGCGATGCGGTCAGGGTTCTCGTGCATGGTCGCTAGAGCCGGCAGCGAATCCAGGGCGCTCGCGCCGGCCTGGCTGCCATAAAATTGACTTACCTGGTCGTGCCCTTACACTGGGGACAAGGTCGGACAGCGGAGCCGACCCACGCCCGGTGACGTCGGACGGCGGCGGCCGGCGATGAGAAGAGCAGAGCATGCGCCAGCGGGTCCAGCAGATCTTTGCTCAAACCATCGAGCGACTTCGCACCGCCGGGGCCCTGGCGGTCGACCCGGTGCCCACCTTCTCGGTCATGCCAGCCAAGAGCGCCGAGCACGGGGACTACGCCTGCAACGCGGCGCTCGTGCTGGCCAAGCCGGCGCGCCAGAAGCCGCACGCCGTCGCGGAGCTGATCGTCGCGCAGCTCGACGACCCGGAGCGGTTGATCGCGCAGGCCGCTATCGCCGGGCCCGGTTTTATCAACATCCGGCTCGACGAGCGCGTCTGGCGATCCGTGATCGGCGCCGTCGAGCAGCAGGGCGACCGTTATGGCTGGACGGTCGCGGACAAACCGCGGCGGATCAACGTCGAGTACGTCAGCGCCAATCCGACCGGACCGCTGCACGTAGGGCACGGCCGCGGCGCGGTGGTGGGTGACGCGCTGTCGCGACTGCTGCGCGCCGCCGGCCACCAGGTGACGCGGGAATACTACGTCAACGACCACGGCAACCAGGTCGACACGCTGGCCCGCTCGCTGCACCTGCGCTACCAGGAGCTGCAGGGGCGCAGCATCCAGTTCCCGGCAGACGCCTATCCGGCCGAGTACGTGCGCGAGATCGCGCGCGCCCTGGTCGAGGAGCTCGGGCCGCGCTACCTGGATGCGCCCGAGAGCGAATGGCTCGATCTGTTCCGCCAGCGCGGCATCGAGGCCAACCTGGCGGCTATCCGGCGCGATCTGGCCGAGTTGGGCGCGGAGTTCGATCTGTGGTCGCGCGAGTCCGAACTGCACGCCAGCGGCGCGGTGGCGCGGCTGGTCGATGCGCTGCGCGAGCGCGGCGAGACCTACCAGGCCGAGGCCTCGGCGGCGGCGGGAGACCGGGTGAGGCGGCAGGACTCCAAGGCCGCCCAGCACGCCGCGGCGCAGCAGGGAGGCACCTTTGCCCGGCTCTCTCAGTACGGCGACAGCGACGACCGCATCGTGCTGCGGCACGACGGGCGTCCGGTCTACCTGACCAGCGACCTGGCCTACCACCTGGTAAAGTTCGAGCGCGGCTACGACACGCTGATCGACATCTTCGGCGCCGACCATTTCGTGTACACGAAGACGCTGCGCGCCGGGTTGCGGGCGCTGGGCCAGGACGCCGGGCGACAGGAATTCGTGCTGACCCAGATCGTCCGGTTGATGCGCGGAGGCCAGGAGGTGCGGCTCTCCAAGCGCGCCGGCAACATCGAGCTGCTCTCAGACCTGATCACTGCCGTCGGCCCGGCCGCGGCGCGGTTCTTTTTTCTGCTGCGCGCGCCGACCGCGCAATTCGATTTCGATCTCGACGTGGCGGCCCAGCGCAGTCTCGACAATCCGGTCTTCTACGCGCAGTACGGCCATGCGCGTATCTGCGCGGTCTTTCGCAGGGCGCAGCAGAGCGGCGTCACCTACCGCGGTTTCGATGCCGCGGCGATGGAACGCCTGACCTTGCCCGAGGAGTTGAGCATGCTGCGCGGCATGGCCGCGTTTGGCGCCGCTGTGGTCGAGGCTGCCGAGAACCGGGAACCTCATCGGCTGGTCTACTACGTCGACGGTCTGATCCGCGACTTTCATGCCTACTACACCAGGTACAAGAAATCCCACCGCATCCTGACCGACGACGAGGTGACCACCCAGGCCCGGCTCGGTCTAGTCAATGCGCTGCGCCAGGTGGTGCACAACGCGCTCGAATTGCTCGGGGTAGAGGCGCCCGAGCACATGGAGCCCCTGCCGCACGAGGAGGAGACGGCATGAAGCGTCGACCCAATACGCGGCACCGCGAGGCCCCGGCTCCCGAGTCGCGCCTGCTGGTCGTGGTGGCGGCGATCTCGCTCGGCGTCGGTCTGATGGCCTTTGCGATGGGCATGCGCTATGGCCTGGGGCAGAACGAGTCGGCGGGCGCTGTCGAGGCGGG
>JAFGSX010000167.1 GCA_016934455.1 Deltaproteobacteria bacterium | reverse complement strand
CGCGCACGAGATCAACAACCCGCTGGGCGGCATCCTGGCGGTCAGCTCGCTCGATCTCGAGGACTGCTCCGAGGACCACCCGCTGCGCAAGGATCTCGAGCTGATCGTCAAGCAGACCCTGCGCTGCCGCGAGATCGTCAAGGGGTTGCTCGACTTCTCCCGCCAGTCCGACGCGCGCACGGTCCGGGTCGAGTTCAACCAGATCGTCGAGAGCTCGCTCGGGCTGGTCAAGCGCCAGGCTCTCTTTCAGGACGTGCGGATCGCCCTCGACCTGCAGCCCAACCTGCCGTTCGTGCTCTTCGATCCCGGCCAACTGCAGCAGGTCGTGATCAACATCGTGCTCAACGCGGTCGACGCCATGGAAGGCCACGGCACGCTCAACATCTCCACCGCGATGGATCAGGCAACCGGCGACGTCCGGCTGAGCATCAGCGATACCGGCAAGGGCGTGCCGGCCGAGATCATGCCCATGATCTTCGAGCCGTTCTTCACCACCAAGAAGGTCGGGGAAGGCACCGGGCTGGGGCTCGCCATCGTGCATGGCATCGTGACGCGGGCGGGCGGTCACATCGAGGTCGCCAGCGTGCCCGGCCGCACCACCTTCACGGTGCGCCTGCCGGCGGCCCCGGACGACGACCTCGCCGTGGCGCCGACCGCCGCGCGCTGATTGCGCTGCTCGCTGCGGTCGATCTTGCGCGGCGGGGCCAGTGCCGCGCGACCATCCGCGTGCAGCGGATTTTGCGCCTGGCCCGCGTCAGCGAGCGAACTCGGCCACGCCGTCCTTGATCACGGCCTTGCCGTTTTGCTTGGTCACCTCGAAACCGATGGTTCGCACGCCTTGGCTCTCGGCAGCGGCATGGGCGCGCACGGTGAGGTCGTCGCCGGGTTGCACGCGGCGGGTAAAGCTGCCGCCGAGCGCCTTGAGCAGCGCCGGATCGCCACCCCCACCCTGGTCGACGAGCGCATTCTGCGCCATGGCCAGCGTGCACATGCCGTGGAGGATTATGCCCGGCAGCCCGGCGGCCTTGGCCAGGGCGGGGTCGCGGTGAATCGGATTGTAGTCGCCGGAGGCGTCGGCGTAGCGCAGCGACTGGTCGTCGGCGACATGCAGCGTCTGTTCGAACAGCGGCGAACTCGAGGCGGTGATCTGGGGCGGCAGCGAGCGCTTCAACACGCCGGGAATGTCGGCGCGGCGCTCCTGGCCGGTTCGCTTGACGCCCGGGGTGCGGATGAAGAGCCTGACCAACGAATCGTAGGCCAAAGAGCCGTCGCTGCGCCGTACCCGCAGTGCCACGTCGAGGTTCTCGCCACCGCGCTCGTCGCCGATCGCGACCACGATCGCTTCGTAGGTCAGCGCTTCTCCCGGCCGCATCGGCTCGCCAAACCGCATGTGCTGCTCGGTGTGCAGGAGCTGGGTGGTGTCGACCGCCAGCTCGGGATCGAGCAGCAACTGCTCGACCGCTCGCTGGCCGACGACCACGCCGTAGATCGGCGGCGCCACCTGACCGCCCGCGACCAGCGGATCGACGTAGCGCGGGTTCTCGCTCTGGGTCGCCAGCGCATAGGCCCGCACGTGATCGGCCGCGACGACCCACGGTGCAGTCCCGGGATAGCTCTTGCCGACGAGCTCGCGGTTGAGCGCCATTTCCTGCCCCCGACGCGCGGAGAGCGCGAAAGCAGCGCTTATAGCGGCTTTGCCCGGTGCCAACAAGAATGCATCAGCGGTTTATGGTGCAGCGCGTCGCCAGGGCCAGGTGGCGCCCGGCCGCCGTCGCCAGCAACCCCCGCTCGCGCAGCTCCCCGAGGCGGGCGTCGATCGCGGCCCGGTCGACGGCTGGCAGCGTTGAGTGCAGCCGGCGCGCGATCTGGCCCGCGCTGTGCGGCCGGTCGAGGATGACCCGATAGACGGCGGCGCTGACCTCGTCGCAGAGATGGCGCCGCGGCGGCAGGCTGGGATTGCGCCGATCCTCGATGTACAGCGAGTCTCCCTGCTCGCGGACCGTCAGCTCCGGCCGCCGCCCCGTCTGCCACCGGCGCTGCCAGAGCCTGATCTCGCGCCCGATCGCCTCGCACGCAGAGCGCGTCGCGACCTGGTCGCGGTCGGCTTCGAACTCGTAGGCGACCGCGGGCAGATCGATCTCGGACGGCCAGATCTCGGCGTAAAAACAGTGCGGCCGCAGCCGGACCAGCCGGTAGGCCTGCGGCTGGCGCCAGTAGCGCGATCCGCGCACCAGGTTGAGCGCCACCGCGTAGGGCGGCGCCAGATGGGGCAGCAACCGCATGAGCGCGAGCTGACGGCGCAGCTCGGCCGCGGTCGCGCCCGGCACGCCGAGCAGAAGGTTGTAGGAGAGATCGATCTCGAGCTCGCGACAGCGCTTGAGCAGCAGCAGGTTGTCGAACAGGGTGACGCCCTTGTCCAGCCTTCTCAGCAGACGGTCGTCGAGCGCCTCGATACCGGGTTGCAGCAGCCGCACGCCGGCGTCGCGGAGCTGCTCCAGCGCCCGCCGCGGCAGGTCGCTGCGGGTCTCGACGAACGAGAACGAGGCGGCGGCGACGTGCTCGCCGACGTGGGCGAAGATGCGGTCGATCTGGTGACGGGTGACGGTCGAGTCGACGACGCAGAAGGTGGTCCAGCCGAGCCGCTCCTGCTGCCCGGCGAGCTCGGCGAGCACCTGCTGGCCGCGCTTGGGACGGTAGCCGCCCGCGGGGTAGAAGCCGCAAAACGCGCACGGCCGCCTGCTGGCCCAGGGACAGCCGCGCGCCAGCTCGACCGGGATCTCGGGTTTGACCAGGCGCCGCGTCGACGCCGGCAGGCGATCGCGCCGGGCCGCAAACGGCCGGTAGTCGGGCACCGGCAGCGCCCGGACGCTTGCCACCCTGGCCTCGTTCTGCCCCGCGCCCGTGCCCCGACCGCGCCTGGCATAGACACCGGGCAAGGTCGGCGCGGCCCGCCGCTCCAGCGCCGCGGCGACCACCTCGGCCAGCACCGGCTCGGCCTCTCCGACCACCATGACGTCGATAAAATCGAACAGGCGCAGGTATTCGCCGACGCTGGCCGCGTGGATCTGCGAGGCGGCACCGCCGCAGACGGTCTGCAGCAGCGGCCAGCGCGCCTTGAGCCGGCGCGCCAGCGCAAACGAGGCGGTGAGCTGCGGATAGGTCAGCGTGAAACAGACGACGGCGTGGCGCGACCCATCGAAACGCTCGAAAAGCCGATCGACGAAGCGGGGCGCCAGCGCGAGGCGCAGGTGCAGCAGGGCGTCCAGTTCGACCCCACAGCCGGCCGCCTGGCCAGCGAGGGCTCGCCGCATCCCGTCGGACGGCGGAAGGGACGCCCGCTCCGGATCGAGCGCGCCGGCGAACAGCCACTCACCCAGCAGCGCCGGCAGCGCCGCGCTGTACAGCCGGTGCAGATCGTGGCGCAGCAGCAGGTCGAGGAAATCGAGGTTGTAGAAGAAGCTGTCGCTGGCGATGCCCGCCTGCGCGAGCGTCGCGGCCAGAATGCCCATCTGTATCGACGGCCTATCCGCCGGCGCCCACGGCATGTTGATCAGGGCTACGCGGGCTGTCGTCGGCACGATCGCCCCGTTCGTCGTCGTCGCACGGAGGCCGCCGCCGATCCCGGAGCGCTGCGGTCGCGCTTGCCAGCGGCGGGCGCCTTCTCTGGGACCGGATCATGAGCGCATCGCCGTCGTCGCCGCAACAGCAGCTCCCGGGCGGTGCCAGCGGAGGTGGGAATTGTGTATCCTCGGGTCATGTCCATTGGAGAGAGCCTCACCATGTCTTTTTCACTGCGCCTGCTTTTGGTCGGCCTGGCGCTCGGCAGCGCCAGCTCGGGCTGTTCTTTTGACACCTCCGTCGGCAGCGACGGCGAGCCGCTGCCCACGATCGTCTGCGACGAGGATGCCGAGTGTCCCCCGGGCTGGCTATGCAATCCAACGCTCGGCCGCTGCATACCCATTGCGCAACGCGACAGCGTGGTTCCCGGCCTCGACGGCGAGCCGGCGTTGACACCTGCAATCGGTGGGGTGGGCCGGCTGTTCAACCTCGCCTTCAAGGTGACCGAGGCGCTCGCGGAAGATCCAACGGTCGAGCTGGACGTCGGCAACGGCCGCATGGCTGGCTGGATCGTCGACGAATCCGCCACCGACCGCTCCGCGCTCGGCTACGCCTTTCGCTACACCGCCACCGGCAGCGAGCAGGAGGGCGTGAGGCTGGTCACCGTCGACCTGGTAGACCGATCGGGCAACGCCGTCGACAACCTGAGCGCCGGCAGCCTGGAGCTCGACTTCACGCCGCCGCGCATCGTGTTGTCGACTCTGACACCGGGGATCGCGGGGGCGGGAACCGCGGTCGAGCTGTACATCGAGCTGAGCGAGCCGGTTCCTGCGCCGCCAGCGGTCGTGCTCCTGGACGGCGAGGGGGACAGCCACACCTTTGCGCACGTCGCGGCGAGCGGCGCGCTCGGCCACAGCTACGCCTTCACCCCCACGGGCCAGGAGCGGGAGGGGTTGTACCTGGCTCGGGCGATCGGCGCCGACGCCGCGGGCAACCTGCTCGACGAGCCACAGGTGGCCAAGCTGGTGCTCGACTTCACGGCGCCTGCGATCAGTGCGACGCGGGTGGTGCCAGAGGTGGCGACTGTGGGCCAGCGCGTTCTGGTCGAGATCGATCTGAGCGAGGAGCTGGCGCACGGGGCGCTGCTGGCAGCGACAGCGAGCAATGCGGCGACGCACTTCTACAGCGAGCAGGGCGGCACCAGCACCCGGCTGCGCTTTGAGCACACGGTGGCGTCCGGGACCGACGGCCACTACCAGCTAGAGCTACGCGACCTGTTCGACCTGGCGGGCAACGCGACACCAGCGCTGGTCGTCGGCAGCGTCGAGTACGACAGCACGCCGCCGGTGCTGAGCGAATTGACGACGGACGCGGCACACTACAGCGCGCAGGCCGGTCACGATCTGATCACGGTGACCTTCGACATCGGCGAGCCGCTTGCTAACGGTCGGCTCGAGGTCTGGATAGGCGACCGGCTGTTTACCTGCAGCAGTTACCAGCCCAGCTCTCCCCGGTACACCTGCACCTACCAGGTGCAGGGCTACGGCGTCGAGCCCGAGGGTCTAGCCATTGTGTCGGTGCGGGCGCTGGATGCGGCCGGCAACGAGAGCGTGGCGGGTGCACCCATTCGACTGGACTTCACACCGCCGGTCGTTAGGTCGGCGCACGTGAGCTACGAGCCAGCACCAGACTGTCCCCTGATCACGGTGGCGCGAGCGACAGTCGGCAGCGAGATCATCCTCGCGTCTTTTGCCAGCGAGGAGATCGACGCCTCGGTGCCGGCAACGCTGACGCTCGACTGCGGTGGCCTGAGCCTCGCTCTGGCTCTGCCGGCCGCATCGCAAGACAGCGGCTCCGCTACTTTTTCGCTGCGGGTGCCGGACGGCTTCGATTTCGACGGCGACTGCACCCCGCAGATCGAGTGGACCGATCTCGTCGGCAATAGCAATCCCGCTGCCGGTTTCGACTCGCCCCGGGTCCAGGTCAAGACGTCAATACCGGTCATGCTCGTCGACCAGGCTGCGGTCCGCTACCTGCGCTCGCCGTGGGGCAACGGCGCGGCCGAGGATCTGGGAGGCTTCACCATGCCGGCGGGTGCATACTTCGCGCTGGCCCCGGCCGAGACCCTCTCCAGTCAAGAGACGCTGCCGGCCACGGCGTTCGCGCTGGTCGCGGGTCGGCTGCCGCTGGTGCAGGTCTGGGCCGATTCCCAGCGCCAGTCTCTGGTTGGATGGATCAAACCAAACGACGATGGCTCCTGGCCGCGGCAACGTCTGGCCAACCTCGACACCCCGGCAGTCCACGTTAGTGGAGTGGACGACGCCTGCAATCTGACCGACCTGGTCAAGATCGAAAATTCGGAGTGGGTGGCCACGCCCAAACCACCAGCATTCGGTAGCAGTCCCAATCTCTTGCAGCAGACATCTCGAGTCGAGCCGTCTCTGGACCAAGATCCGCGGCTGGTGCAACGGGTCGGAGACGAGTCATGGGCGGTCGACGGGAATTCGCTGCTGGTTAGAGCGACTGCCAAATGGGTGCACCGGGACCCGAGCACCGAGTCGCCACCGACGCGCAGTGGCACAACTATGGCCTATGATAGCTCACGAGGTCGGATCGTGATGTTCGGCGGTACGGATTCTGGGTATCTGCAGGATACCTGGGAGTGGGATGGCCAGAGCTGGACCGACGTGACGCCGTACAGCAGTCCTCCCGCGCGCTGGGGCGCAGCCATGGTTTACGATAGTCGGCGCGGCTGCGTCGTCCTATTTTCAGGGTCCAATGAACGGTTACTGGGCGATACCTGGGAGTGGGATGGCACAAGCTGGACAGAGGTGACACCGGCCGCCGGAAATCCGCCGCCAAGAAATCTTCACGCCATGGCCTATGACTCGACGCGAGGCCGGGTCGTGCTTTTCGGGGGCGAGGTGATTTCGGGCATTTCAATTTTGCAGGACACCTGGGAGTGGGATGGCCAGAGTTGGACCGAGGTGACACCGGCCGCCGGAAATCCACCACCAAGAGACTCTCACGCCATGGCCTTTGACTCGGCGCAAAGCCGGGTCGTTCTCTTTGGTGGCTCTAACTGGAGCGAGACATTGCAGGATACCTGGATCTGGGATGGTCACACCTGGACCGAAGTGACACCAGCCACCCCGCCCACTGCGCGAACAGGTTGCGCCATGGCTTACGACAGCACTCGGCGGCGCATCGTGCTGTTCGGAGGCTACGTTCTGGGGAATCCAGCGCAAGACACGTGGGAGTGGGACGGGACAAACTGGTCCGAAGTTGCAACTAACCGCAGTCCACCCATTAGAGGAAATCACGCTATGGCCTACGACAGCGCGCGCGATCGCGTCGTGCTGTTTGGAGGAATCGAATGGTATTTCCCGATGCAGGATACCTGGGTTTTTGACGAAGCAGATTGGACTGAGATCAAACCGGCCGCCTACGAAATCCCGACCCACTATGGTCCCGTCATGGTATACGACTCCGCGCGTGACCGGATCGTGTTGTTCGGTGGTCACAATGACCTACAGGATACCTGGGAGTGGGATGGAAATGCCTGGATCGATGTCACACCGGACACTGGCAATCCACCGGCCCGCCACGAACATGCCATGGCGTACGACAGAGTACGCGGCCGGACTGTCATGTTCGGTGGCAGGGTGGGCTCCGAGCGTTTGCATGACACCTGGGAATGGGACGGCCAATACTGGGAGGAAGTGACGCCCGGCACCGGCAATCCACCGGCCCGCGAAACCCATGCCATGGTTTTCGACAGCCTGCACGGACGTATCGTGATGTTTGGCGGTCTTGACGCCGAAAGCCACTCGTTGCAGGACACCTGGGAGTGGGATGGGTTTCAATGGCAGGAGATGACTCCCGGCAGCGCCAACCCGGCTGCCAGACGCGATCACGCAATGGCCTACGACTGGGCACGCGGTCGCGTCGTGCTGTTCGGAGGCTGGGGCAATGCCTATCTGCAGGACACCTGGGAATGGGACGGCCACACCTGGGTCGAGTTGACTCCTGAAACCGGCAATCCAGCAGGTCGCGATT
>JAFGSX010000166.1 GCA_016934455.1 Deltaproteobacteria bacterium | reverse complement strand
GGCGTGGCGTTTTCGGAACCGGACACGGTCTCGATCGCCCTGCCCAACCAGGCGCCGATCGCCAGCGCGATCAGCGCCGAGAGCTCGTTCAACGGCGGCGAGCTGGCCGTGCTTGACGCCAGCGCCAGCAGCGACCCCGACGGCGACCGGCTGACCTACCGCTGGCAGCAGATCGCGGGCACCGCGGTCGAGATCGGCAATGGCGACGAGGCGCGGCTGAACGTAATCGTGCCCAGCGCCACCGAGACGCTGGCCTTTCGCGTCACGGTCAGCGACGGCGCGGCTGCGGACAGCGCCGTGTTCAGCATCAGCTCGCGCACCTACGCCGGTCAGGCCAACAGCGTCCCGCTCAATCCATTTGCTGGCTGGAACTACAATCCAGCCGGCAGCGAGACCTACAGCTCCAACGCCTTCGATCGAAGCGGCGATCTGCTGGCCGTGGTCGGCTGGGGCGAGACCACGGCGAGCCCGGATCTGTACATTCTGGACATCAGCGCCCCGCAGGCGCCGCAGGTCCTGGCCGGAGCGCAGCTAACCTATCTCTATCCACCGGACCACATTTCGTTTGACGGCGCGCTGGTCGCGCTGGGCTACAGCGGCCCGAACGAGGCCGTGATCTACGAGTACGACACTGGCAGCCCGCAGCTCGCCCTGCGATCGCAGGTATCTCTCGAGCCGGCACAGGTCCGGGGTCTCGATCTCGCCGGCCAGTACCTGTTCGTCGTCCTCTATATCGACGCCGACACCGCCGAGCTGCGCGCGATCGACGTCAGCGATCCCGCTGCTCCCGCGCCGGTGGCCACCGCCGTCACCACCGGCCAGTATCGCGGCAACAAGATGCGCGGTGTGACAGTGGCCAACGACTACGCCTACCTGGCCGACGGTCAACTGCTGATCTACGACGTCAGCGGTCTCGGGTCAGCCACCCCGACCATGATGCACGTCAATACCGAGGGCGAGCGCGTGGGATGCTCCGGCGGCACCGATCAGCAGATCGCGGTGGCCGGCGACGTCGCCTTCGTGACCTGCGACAACAACGGCCTGGCCGCGATAGACGTCAGCGACCGCGCGCGGCCAGTGCACCTCTCCCAGTTGAGCATGTCGGGCTGGGCCAAGGGGATCGAGGTGATCGGCGATCGGGTCTATATTCACTGCAGCGACGCCGGACTGCGGGTGGTGGACGTCAGCGATCCAGGCAGCATGCAGGTCCTGGTCAATTATCCGACGACGCGCGACGAGGGTCGTCTCGAGGTCTCGGCCGATGGCAGCACCCTGTATGCTGGTCTGCGCGACCTCGGCCTCGAGTACTTCCAGGGCACCATCGAGCCCGCCGCCTGGTACGGCGGCTACGCGACGGAGCACTCTTGCGAAGCCGTGACCCGCGACCGGGATCTGCTCTACATCTCCGACGGCGACTCCATTCGCATCCTCGACGCGACCGACCGGTCAGCCCTGAACGAGGTGAGTGAGATCGATGTCCGCGGCGACGGCCGTTTGCAGGTGGTGGCCGATCGCCTGTTTGCCGCGGACAGCGGAAGCTCTTCTGGCATGTGCATCGTCGACGTCACCGATCCGGCGGCGCCCGTGCTGCTGAGCCGATCGCTATCGGGCCGGCCGCTGCAGGATCTGCGGGTCAGCGGCTACCACGCGCTGGTCGGGCTGCGCGACAACGCGATCGCCGCGGTGCAGATCGGCGCACCGGCGTTTCCGGTCGAGGTCGCGCGCGTGACCACAGCGGGCGTGGTCCGCAAGTTATGGCAGCAGGGCGACTTCCTCTTCGCCGGCGAGCTGAACCAGGTGGAGGTGCTCGGCATCTCGGACCCGGCGCACCACTTTGGCATCGTAAACGCGATAACATTCTCAGCGCCCATCCGCTTCATGGTGTCCGGCGATTACCTGTGGGCCGCCAACCGGCGCATCGACGTCAGCGATCCGCTCCATCCCGGAACCGCCGAGACCATCCGGGCGCCGACCTACACCGGCAATGTGTGGATGAGCGGGCCGGTCGGCTACCTGGCGACCGGCTCGAGCGAGCTGTTCGTGGTCGATTACTCCAGCACCGCGAGCTACCGCCTGTTCGCGTACTACCGCACGCCCGGCATCCCACAGGAATTGACCATGGACCGCGACCACGTCTTTCTCGCCGACGGCGCGGCGGGCCTGCACGTCATGCGGCGCGATGGGCTCGTTTTCGATCAGCGCCACGTCACGGCCGCTGCATCGGCCGAGCTCACCTATCGCGCGTCGTGGTCGGCGACCGATCTCGACCTGCGCGTGGCCTGCCTGGTAACCGGCGGGAGTTGCGCGGTCACCGCCGTGGACCAGGGCGCCGACACGGCGAACGTCACCTGGACCCTGCCCGGCAGCGCCGGCGACCACGAGCTGGTGGTGCAGGCTGGCAACGGCAGCTTCTTCGTCGCCACCTGGGATCGCGTGACGGTGCAGTGAAGCCGCCGCCCGTCACCGTCGCCGCCTGAACAGATAGACGCCCTCGCTGCTGCCGATCAGCTCGAAGTCGCGCCGCGCCCGCATGCTCTTGATCTGGTTGACGTCGGAGATGGCCGCGTAGTTGAAAAGCGAGTGCTCGGCCAGCTCCCAGGTGAAGAACTCGAACGGGATGTTGCGGTGAATCAGGGTGTAGCCGCCGGTGTAGAAGGTGGTGGTGCCGACCAGCAGGCCCGACGCGTCGGCCCGCTCGCTGACCAGCGCCTGGGCCGCGTAGTAGCCGCGCTTGCTGCCGCGCGACCACCCCTGGACGGCCCAGAACGCGCTGCCGAGCACCCACAGCAGCAGCGCCCCCGCGGCCGCGGTCAGGCAGCGACGGGCAGAGGTCGCCGGCCAGCGGCGCGAGACGCGGCCCAGCACGTCGTCGAGGCCCGCGACCGCCGCGGCCAGCAACAGCGGCAGCAGTGGCAGCGCGAAGCGCAGCTCCTTGTGGGCAAAGGCGCTGTAGCTCGCCAGCGGCACCAGCCAGGCCAGGGTCAGCCGCGGCCGCATGGCGACGGCGGCCAGCAGCCCGAGCCCGACCGCCAGCGAGGAGGCGCCGAAGATCTGGTATAGCTGCGCCAGGTAAAAGTTCCAGGGCTCGACGCCGTGCCCGGCCGCGTAATTCTCCCCGATGTTGACGCGGAGGTACTCGCGCAGCGAGCCGAATGGCCGCTCCCACTCGGCCCAGTCGACCAGGCCGATGAAGAGCAGCGGCGCGAGAAACCCTGCGCCAAACCAGAGTAGTTGGCGCCGCCGCGGCGACAGCAGCACGTCGACACCCGCCACCACCACCAGCACCGCGCTGGCGTAGCGGATGGTGCACGCCAGGCCGAACAGCAGGCCGCACGACAGAGCCAGCAGGCGGCGGCGGCGCGGGTCGCCCTCGGCCGCCAGGTCGAGCCAGAGCACGTGCGCCCAGGTGGCCAGCACCAGCGCGTGCAGCTCGCTCAGGGTGAACGTCGAGAAGTAGCCGAAGACCGGAAACACGGCCCCCAGCAGCGCCAGGATCCAGGCCACGTGGCAGCGGGCGGGAGCGAGCAGTTGCCCCAGGCGCCAGCCAGCGGGCACCAGGAACAGGGTCAGCAGGGCGTCGAAGCACCAGAGGGCGCGGTGCAGCTCGAAGCGTCCCAGGCCGAGCCAGTCGCCGGCGCGCAGGAGGTGGCTGTAGAGCCCGCTCAACGCGTAGTTGCGCGCGCCCTTCTCGAACTCCCAGGCCAGGTGGCCGTAGCCGTAGATCTTCCAGTGGGCGGGCTCGAGATACTGAAAGACCTCGTCCGGGTGATACTGTCCGCCCAGGCGCGCCAGGTAGTAAGCGCGCACCGCGCAGGCGAGCGCGCCCACGGCGATCGCCAGCCACAGCTCGCGTCGCGCCGTGGCCGCGTCGCTCATGAACCCGGCTCGGACGAGGGGCTGGCCGCCGTCGCCTCGATCAGCCGCATTTCGTACAGGCGCACGTCGCCGCCCTCGAAGCGCACGCGCACGCGATCGATCTCGGGGCAGAGCAGGGGCGCGTGCAGGTGCGAGCCGGTGACGGCCAGCCGCTGCTCCCAGATCGGGCGCTCATCCCGC
>JAFGSX010000165.1 GCA_016934455.1 Deltaproteobacteria bacterium | reverse complement strand
CGCTCGCAGTTGCGACATGGAGATCGAGATGGGAGGAACCATGGTGAGCCGGTGCTGGGCTCTGGTGGTTGCGGTGGGAGTCCTGTCCCTGTTGCCGTTGTCGGTGCGCGCGCAGGACGCCGCCGAACCCGACACGGCGCTTTCCGATGCTGCCGAGGCGGACGCGAGCGTGCCCGACGCGGCGGAGCCGGACGCGAACGTGCCCGACGCGGCGGAGCCGGACGCGAGCGAGCCCGACGCGGCCGAGCCGGACGCGAGCGAGCCCGACGCGGCGGAGCCGGACGCGAGCGAGCCCGACGCGGCCGAGCCGGACGCGAGCGAGCCCGACGCGGCCGAGCCGGACGCGAGCGTACCCGACGCCGAGCGCCCCGACACCGCCACCGGCCACGATGCGGAGCGCCCCGACACCGCCACCGCCCCCGACACCGTGGCGACGGATCTGGGTCCGACCGATCGGGCGCGGCCCGACCGCTGGCACCCGGACGCGGGTCCGTGCGTCGCCTATTGCATCGACGACCACACGCTGCAGGCGTGCTCGACCTCCGGCGGGCCGGTCGAGCTGCATTGTCCCAGCGATTACATCTGTCGCGACGCCAAGTGCGTGCCGGTCGAGACCACCGATGACGGTGAAGAGGGCTGTAGCTGTGCCGCGGCTCAGGGAGGCGTGGCGGCGGTGGCCGCGCTGGCGCTGGTCGCGTTGGGCCTTGTCCGAGCCCGGAGGCGGCGGTGCTGATTTACCCGGGCGCGCTGTTCTGTAGTATCCTGGATCTGATGGTGGGGAATCCGAGGTGAGATGGCGTCGAGTTCGCTCCACGCAGCCGATTCCGGTTCCCGAAGCCCGCGCCGGGTGCTGTTGCTCGACGACGAGGAGTCGGTCCTCGGTGTGCTGTCCGATTACCTGCGCAGCCCGTTTCTAGAGATCGTGACCTGCCGCGAGATCGAGGCCGCCGAGGCGATCCTCGAGCACAGCCATTTCGACGTGGTGGTGACCGACCTGCGGGTCTCGGAGCTGGGAGGGCTCGAGGGCATCCGTCTGATCCGCTTTGTCACCAGCCACTTCCCGGGGACCGTGGTGCTGGCCATGAGCGGCTACGTCACCGAGGAGGTGCACGCGTTCGGCCGCGCCGCCGGCGTCACCGCGGTGCTCGAGAAACCGCTCGATCTGCCGCGCCTGCGCGAGTGGGTATTCGGTGGCCTCGCCGACAACGAGGACGATGGCCTCGATGAAGGGCCGGTCGCCGCGGTGCAACCGCTGCGCGAGTTCTTGGCCGCCGACCTGGTCTACTCGGTCTACCAGCCGATCATCGACCTGGGCGCGCCCGACTTGCCGGTTCACGGCTTCGAGGCGCTGGCGCGCGGCCCCAACGACAACCCGCTGCGCAATCCCGAGATCCTGTTCGCCTACGCCACCCGCAAGGAGTGCCTGCTCGACACCGACATGCTGTGCATCAGGTCGGCGCTGCGCGGCGCGGGCGGGCTCGAGCCGGTGCGGCTGTTCATCAACGTCCATCCGCGGTCGCTGACAGCGCCCGAATCTCCCGAGCGCATCGCGCGCGCCATCACCGGCGCCGGCATCCTGCCGCAGCAGGTGGTGCTGGAGCTGACCGAGCACCACGCCATCGTCAACCCGGCGGCGTTTCGCAACAGCCTCGAGGCCCTGCGCGAGCGCGGTTTTGGCTTTGCGCTCGACGACTTCGGCGTCGGTTACGCCAATGTCAGGCTGCTGTCCGAGATCCGTCCCAACTACATCAAGCTGTCGGGCTACTTTGCCCTCGGCGTGCACGCCGACCCGCTGCGCCAGAAGCTGATCCGCGCGATGGTCAGCATGGCCACCGATCTCGGGATCCCGACCATCTGCGAGGGCGTCGAGGACCAGCAGGATCACGAGGTGGTGACCCAGCTCGGAACGCCCTATGGCCAAGGTTACTACTACGCCCGGCCAGCCAAGGCCGCCGACCTGATGCAGCGCTACCGCGACGGCGCGCCGGCCGGCTCCGGTTGAGCCCGGCGCTGCGCCCGCTGCTCCCCGGGGGCGCGCAGACACCGCTTGACCGCTCCAGGTCGCCTTGACAGCATGGCGCCTCTTCGATCGCCGCCGCGCAGCCGCGGCCCGCGATCGAACCGGGGCGAGGGAGGCGGCATGGCAGGCGGCGTCAACAAGGTCATCCTGATCGGCAACCTGGGGCAAGACCCCGAGGTGCGTGTCACCGGCGGCGGCACCGCGGTCGCCAATATGCGTATCGCGTGCAACGACCGGTTCAAGAACAAGAGCGGCGAGTGGGAAGACCGCACCGAGTGGGTCACGGTCGTCGCCTTCGGCAAGACCGCCGAGAACTGCCGCGAGTTCCTGCAAAAGGGGCGCCAGATCTACGTCGAGGGCCGGCTGCAGACGCGAAGCTGGGAGGACAAGGAGGGCAACAAGCGCTACACCACCGAGGTGGTGGCCAACCAGGTGCTGTTCCTAGGCGGCAAGGGCGGCGGCGGCGCGACCGCCGGCGGCTCGGACGAGCCACCGCCGATCAGCGACGACGACATCCCGTTCTAGTCACGACAAGGCCGCTGGTCGGGTGGGCCGGTCGAGGTTTGCTCTGGTCGGGCCAGGGGCTGCCCGACGCCCTCCGGAAGTTTTTGGCGAGTGGACGGCCACTAGGAAAAAGCAGTGCGCATCGTCTTCATGGGCAGCCCGGATTTCGCGGTGCCGACGCTGGTCGCGCTGGTCGCAGCCGGTCACGAGGTGGCGCTGGTCGTGTGTCAGCCCGACAAGCCGGCCGGCCGCGGCCGCGCGCTGGCCGCCTGCCCGGTCAGGACCGCGGCCCAGCAGCGCCAGCTCGCGGTGGCCTGCCCGGAGCGCATCCGCGGGCCGCGCGGCGCCGAGTTCGTGGCGCGGGTGCGGGCCCTGGCCCCCGACTTCATCGTGGTGGCGGCCTACGGCAAGATCCTGCCGCCCGAGCTGCTGGCCGCCGCGCGCCAGGCGCCGGTCAACGTGCACGCCTCGCTGCTGCCGCGCTGGCGCGGCGCCTCGCCGATCCAGCACGCGATCCTGGCCGGTGACGACGAGACCGGCGTCTCCATCATGCGGATGGAGGAGGGGCTGGACAGCGGCGGCGTCTACACCGCGGTGCGCGAGCCGATCCGTCCCGACGACACGGCCGGCACGCTCGCGGCGCGGCTGGCCGCGCTGGGCGCCGAGGCCGTGGTCCCGGCGCTGGCCGCGATCGCCGCCGGCGTGCTGGCGCCGCGGCCGCAGGGCGAGGTCGGGATCACGGTGGCGCCGCTGCTCGGCAAGCAGGACGGCTGGCTCGACCTGGCGCGGCCGGCGGAGGAGCTGGCGCGCAGGGTGCGGGCCATGGATCCCTGGCCCGGCGCCCACACGACCCTGGCCGGCGTTCCGCTCAAGGTGTGGCGGGCGCGGCCGCTGGAGGCGGTGGACGGCGCGGCCGGGCTCGTCGTCGCCGTCGGCGACGAGGTGGTCGTGGCCTGCGGCAGCGGCGCGCTGGCGATCGGGGAGTTGCAGCTCGCCGGCAAGAAGCGACTGGCCGCGCGCGAATTCGCGTGCGGCGCGCGGCTGATCGCGGGGGCGCGCCTGGGCGGCTAATTTTTTGTGGTCGCGCGCGAACGCCTCTAACATGGGCACAGGGTCGCAGCGGACCCGCAGCGAGGGTGACAGGTGACGCGGCAGAGCGGAGCGCAGCGCAGCGAGCGGCGTTTTCAAGGGGCTGTCGGGCAGCCCCTCGCCGGTCGGGCGCTGGTGCCGACCGGCTTCAGCCAACCAGCAGTGCCGGCGGCGCTGGTGCCGAGCGCACCGCCGCAGCCACCGTCCGAGCGCCGCGTCGCCGATCTGGTGATCCCGCTCTGGAACCAGATCTACCAGGGGGACGCGCTCGAGATCATGCGCGGCTGGGAGGGTGGCGTCTTTCACGCCTGCATCACCGATCCACCGTACAACATCGCGGCCAAGCGCAAGGGGCTGGGCTGGGCCTTCTCCTCGCACGTCACCATGGCCGAGGAGTGGGACCGCTTCGACCTCGCCGGCTACGAGGCGTTCACCCGCGACTGGCTGCAGCAGGTGGCGCGCCTGGTCAAACGCAACGGCAACATCTTCATCTTCGGCAGCTACCACAACATCTATCTGATCGGCGCGGTGGCGCAGCGCATGAACCTGCGCGTCGTCAACTCGATCGTCTGGGCCAAGCCCAACGCCCAGCCCAACATCACCTGCCGTATGTTCACCGAGTCGACCGAGCAGATCCTGTGGCTGTGCAACAACGATCCGGACCACGCCAAGAACTGGACCTTCAACTACCGGGCGATGAAGGAGCTCAACCACGGCAAGCAGATGCGCAACTACTGGGAGATCCCGGTGACGCCCAAGCGCGAGCGCGAGCACGGCAAGCACCCGGCGCAGAAGCCGCTGGCGCTGATGGAGCGCCTGGTGCTCGCCGGCACCAACCAGGGCGAGCTGGTGCTCGACTGCTTCTCGGGCTCGGGCTCGACGTTGATCGGCTGCGAGATCTTCAAGCGGCGCTGGGTCGGCATCGAGCGCGATCCCGAGTACAACGAGCTGGCGCGGCAGCGGCTGGCCGCTTTTCGCAGCCAGCGGCGGCTCGATTGACCTTTGCCCGCCTGCCGGCCCGGGCCGAATTTTGACTCTCACAATTCGAGCAGCGCGCTAATATGGTTCGTATGCGTTGGCTTGGAGCGCTGGTGTGGGTCGGGATCGCGATCGGCTGCGGGCCGGACGGCACTCCCGAGGATCGCTGCGGCCTTGGCCTCGAGCGGCCCGAGCTGCCGGTCGGCAGCGCGCGCTACGTCCGCGATGGGCTCGCCGCCAGCGTCACCGGTGGCGGCTATCGACTCGGTTTTCCCAACGACATCGTGATCGGGCAGATGACGCTCAACGTCAAGCACGACCGCGATCGCCGATTGGTGGAGGAGCTGGTCAGGACGTCGAGCTATCCGATCTGTGTGCCGCTGGACAGCCAGGACGATGGCTCGGGCTGGGCGCTGGTCGAGGACGGCGCTGGTTCTTTCATGACGTCGGCCGAGCACT
>JAFGSX010000164.1 GCA_016934455.1 Deltaproteobacteria bacterium | reverse complement strand
CGGCTACGCCAACCTGTGCCGCCTGATCACGATCGGCCGCCGCCGCTGCGACAAGGGATCGTCGCAGGTGAGCTGGGATGAGGTCTGCGCGCACGCAGCCGGGCTGATCGCGCTGTGGGGCGGAGCGGAGAGCCTGCTGGTCGTCGACGACGAGCTGGCGCGGCAGCCGGCGCCGGGGCGTTGCACCGACGCCATCATCGGTGCGGTGCACGACGCCTTTGGCGACCGGCTGTACGCCCTGGTCGCGCGCCACCGCCAGGCCGACGAGGTGCCGGCCGAGGCCCGGTTGCGGCAGCGCGCCCGCCGCCACGGCCTGCCGCTGGTGGCCGCGACCGAGGTGCTCTACCACACGCCGGCGCGGCGGCCGCTGCAGGACGTGCTGACCTGCACCCGCCACGGCGTCACGCTGGCCAGCGCCGGCCGTTTGACCCGGCCCAACGCCGAGCACGGCCTGCTGGCGCCGGCGGCCATGGCGGCGCTGTTGCAGGACGACCCGGCCGCCGTGGCGCGCAGCGCCGAGGTGGCCTCGCGCTGCGACTTCTCGCTGGCCGGGCTGCGCTACCGCTACCCGTCCGAGCGGCTGCCCGACGGCACCACCTCGTCGCAGTGGCTGCGCCAGTTGACCCTGGCCGGTGCGGCCCGGCGCTACGGCGGCGAGGTCCCCGCCGACGTGACGGCGCAGCTCGAGCACGAGCTGCGGCTGGTCGACGAGCTGGATTACTGCGGCTACTTCCTCACCATGCACGAGATCGTCGAGCGCTGCCGGCAGCAGGGCATCCTGTGCCAGGGCCGTGGCTCGGCCGCCAACTCGGCGGTCTGCTATTGCCTGGGCATCACCGCCGTCGACCCGGTGCGGATGGGGCTGCTGTTCGAGCGCTTCGTCTCGCGCGAGCGCGCCGAGCCGCCCGACATCGACCTCGACATCATGCACGAGCGGCGCGAGGAGGTGATCCAGTGGGTTTTTGAAAAGTACGGCCGCGAACACGCCGCCATGGTGGCGGTGGTCATCCGCTACCGCGCCCGTTCGGCCATCCGCGAGGTGGGCAAGGTCTTTGGGCTGCCGCCGACCGCGGTCGACCGGCTGGCCCGGCTGCACGGGCACTGCGACCTCGTCGACGAGAAGGCGCTGCAGCAGGCCGGGCTGGAGCTGGCCGAGCCGACGCGCGGCTTGTTCCTGGCGTGCGTGCACGATCTGCTCGACTTTCCGCGCCACCTCTCGATCCACCCGGGCGGCTTTTTGCTAGGCCACGAGCCGGTGCATGACCTGGTGCCGATCGAAAACGGCGCCATGGCCGCTCGCACGGTCATCCAGTGGGACAAGGACGACGTCGAGGCGCTGGGGCTGTTCAAGGTCGACCTGCTGGGGCTGGGCGCGCTGACCCAGCTCGACCTCGCGTTCGAGCTGCTGCGCCGGCACCGCGGCGTCGAGCTGAGCATGGCCACCATCCCGGCCGACGACGCCGAGACCTTCGAGATGATCCAGCGCGCCGACACCCTGGGCGCCTTTCAGATCGAGAGCCGGGCGCAGATGAACATGCTGCCGCGGCTCAGGCCGAGCTGTTACTACGACCTGGTGATCGAGATCAGCCTGGTGCGACCGGGCCCGATCAGCGGCGGCATGGTGCACCCCTACCTGCGGCGGCGCGCCGGCGAGGAGCCGGTGGCCTACCCGCATCCGTCGCTGGAGCCGGTGCTCGCCAAGACCCTGGGCGTGCCGATCTTCCAGGAGCAGGTGATGAAGCTGGCGGTGGTGGCCGCCGACTACACGCCGGGCGAGGCCGATCAGCTCCGGCGCGACATGGCGGCCTGGCGCAAGGCCGGCCGCATCGAGCGCCACCGCGGCCGGCTGATCGCGCGCATGGTCGCCAAGGGCATCGCGCAGGAATTCGCCGAGCAGGTGTTCGACCAGATCCGCGGCTTTGGCGAGTACGGCTTTCCCGAGAGCCACGCCGCCAGCTTCGCGCTGATCAGCTACGCCACGGCCTATCTCAAGTGCCACTTCCCGGCGGAGTTCTTCTGCGCGCTGCTCGACGCGCAGCCCATGGGCTTCTACTCGATCGCGACGCTGGTCGAGGGGGCGCGCCGCTGCGGCGTCGAGGTGCGGCCGATCGATGTGCTGCACAGCGCTTGGGATTGCACGCTGGAGGAGTTCGAGCCGACCGCCGTCGACAGCGCGGGCGTCCACCGCCGCCTCGCCCTGCGCATGGGCCTGCGCTACGTCAAGGGGTTGAGCGAGGGCGACGGCCAGAAGATCGCGGCCTGGCAGGCGAGCGCCGCGCCGCGCACGCTCGAGTCGTTCGTGCGCGAGACCGGCCTCGACCAGGGCGCGCTCTGCGCGCTGGCCGAAGCCGGCGCGTTCGAGGGCTTTGGCCTGGACCGGCGGCAGGCGCTGTGGGAGGTGCGCAAGCTGTGCCGGGAGCGGCGCTCGACGCTGGCCGTGACGACGCAGGACGAGCTGCCCGCCTTTGCGCCGCTCGACGCCAGCACCACCATCGGCTGGGACTACCAGGCGTCGAGCCACAGCGCGCGCGGCCACCCGCTCAAGCCGCTGCGCGAGGAGCTGCGGCGGCAGGGGCTGCCCGACGCGGCCACGGTGGCGAGCCTGCGCGACGGCCAGCGTGTGCACTACGCGGGTCTGGTGATCTGCCGGCAGCGGCCGGGCACGGCGTCGGGCGTCACCTTCATGACGCTCGAGGACGAGACCGGCTTTGTCAATGTGGTGGTCTGGGCCAAGGTGCACGACGTCTATCGCGTGCTGCTGCGCGGCGAGCCGTTTCTCGGAGTCAGCGGCCGGCTGCAGGCCGAGCAGGGCGTGGTGCACCTGATCGCCGACCGGCTGTGGGTGCCGCGGGTCGGCCGCCGGCCCGTGGCAGCGCCGAGCCACGATTTTCACTGATGGCCGTGATCACTCTAATTGGCCAATTGAGACGGCGGGTGGCGCCGGCTGGGGCCCCCGTCCCTTGTCAGGGATTTCCAAGGGTCGTCGAGGCCCCTCGAGACGACCCTGAAGTCCCCGCCGGGGGACGGGGAAAGCCGTTTTTCGAGCCTGGCGAGAACAGAAGCCGAGCTTGAGGCACGTACCGCTGTTTTTTGCCAGCGCAGGAATCGGACTGGTCAAAATCTGCAACCTTCAGCTATATGATGCACGAGGAGGTGTTGAGATGATCTCCGTCAGAAACCACAACCAGACTATCTCGAACATCATTAACGAACTGAAACGCGAGGCATTTCGGGATGGCGTCAACCCGGACCAGATCAAAGATGTCGTGCGGGAGAGCGTCAAAGGCCTCGATAAAAAAGAAATCGAAGCCGTACTCGACTCCCTCGAGTTGCATATGAAGTCCACTGGAGACGTCAGGTTCCGGGACGTCTTCGGTGTTCCCAAGCAGGACCTTCTTGCCCAGCTCATCGCGGAAGCGCGCGGTCCAGGTGGCAACGCGGCGCTTGGTTTCTTTTCGGCGCATGACGACTTTTCCGCCAAGGCCGCCGTCGAGACCGCCAACGAGGCCATCCGCAAGATCCATAGTCGTTTGACCGAGGAGTTGCGCACCGAGGACGCCAT
>JAFGSX010000163.1 GCA_016934455.1 Deltaproteobacteria bacterium | reverse complement strand
GACGCGGTCGAGCGCCAGACCGAGGGCCGTCGCTACGCCCAGGTCTCGCCCGAGTACGAGATAATGATCGTCAAGCCGCGCATGCTCAACCACGGGCTCGGCTACCACAGCCGCTATTTCGTGTCGGGCAGCCAGGCCACACCAGCGCTCGATCAGTATGACCTGGATCAGTACCGGGCCAGCGAGATGGCCTTTGGCCATGCCGGATTTCTCGACGACGGCGCTGGCCTGTCGACCAACGGCATCATGCGCGAGCACGCCTTCGAGTACTGGCTGGTGCAGGCGGTGCAGCGCCATTACGCCGAGGCAGCGCCGGTTGCTGTCCGCTATCACGACGGCAGCGCGTTTGTCGACCTGGGCGCTGCGGTGCGGGCCGGGCTCGATCGGCGTCGGGCGCGGCTCGTCGTCGAATATGCCAATGGACTGCAGCTCTTTGTCAACCGCGACGCAGCCAGCGGCGGCATCAGCAGCAATGCCGGCTTCTCGCACCGGCAGGGTCGCGACGGTTTTGGTTATTTCGAGGTGGACGAGACCGCGACACCCGACACCTGGAGGCCCCTGCAGTGGGATCCGGTGCAGCAGCGCTGGCAGGGACAGCGCACCTACAGCCTGCTGCACGCCTTTGGCGGCCATCCCGATCACACGGCGGTGGTGCGCACCTGGACCAGCCCGATCGACGGGACGGTGCGGGTGCGCGGCACGGCGCAGCGGCCGACGATCGATGCCGGCTGCGGCGACGGCGTGAACATTCGCATCGCGCTCGGCAGCAGCACGCTCTGGTCTGTCAGCATCGCCGCCGGCGATACCAGCGAGAAGCCGTTCGATCTGAACCAGGCCGTGACCGCCGGCGATCGCGTCGAGTTCTGGATCAGCGAGGGTGCCAACAATCTCTGCGACAGCACCACTCTGTCCCCGGAGATCACGTGGCAGGACAGCGCCTACCACGACTGGAACCTCTTCATCGGCAGCCGGGACTACGTCTTGCCGCCGTCGGGTTGGGTCGCGCTCGCGCCGGACGGTCTGCGCGCCTACAGCGCCCTGGTCGGCGGCCAGCGCACGGAGTACGTGGAAGACTCGCAATACCGCTTTGCCCGGGTGCGCGGCGGCGCGCTGCGGACGGTCGAGGACCTGGCCACCGACGGCGCCATCGCGCTGGTGGGCAACGCGCTGGGAGGCGTCGACCTGCACGGCCTCGGCCTGACCCGGGCCGAACGAGCCGGCGCCTTGCTCCTGCTGCTGAGCGAGCGGGGCGACGTCAACGTCCGGTTCGTCGATGCGCGCACCGCGCAGCTCGCGGTCCGCGACGCGGCCAGCGCCGGCACCGTCGATCTGACCCTGGCCGGGCTACCCGCTGCCTGGCTCGACGTGCTGGCAGCGCAGCCCGACGCCATCGAACGCCGGCAGCTCGACGCGGTCGATACAGCGGTCGGATCGCCGCTGCCGCTGATCCGCAACGGCGATGGCTCGCTCAGCATGCCGGCGCTGGAGGTGGGCCGCAGGTACCAGTTGCGCGTGACCGCCGAGTGCGTGGCGGCGAGCGAGTGCAGCGCCCAGCAGACCTGCAGCGGTGGCCGCTGTGTCGCGGGTGGCCTGGACGGCGGTGTCGACGACGCAGGCGCCGGAGATGCAGCAGGCGCGGAGCGCTCGTTCGCGGACGCGACAGCGCAGGAGGGAGGTGCCGCCGATGCGTCGGGAGGCGAAGCGGGAGGCCGGGATAGCGCGACCGCGGTCGACGCTGGCACCGGGTCGCCGCCGACCCGTGCCGTCGCCGAGACCGGCTGCGGTTGCCGGACGGTCTCAAGGAAAGCGGCGCCGTGGCCGGCCGTCGCCCTGACCGCGCTGCTGGTGGTGGCATCGGCGCTGCGCCGGAGGTGGCATTGGCATCGCGGCCCGGAGAAAGAGCACGCCCGACCATGACCGATCCGCCGCGTCTGATATTGATCGGCACGGTTCACCGCGATCCGGCGGGCGCGGACAAGCTCGCGCGCGCGCTCGATGAGCACCGGCCTGAGATCGTCACGGTCGAGGTGAGCCAGTACGGGATCGAGTTCCGCGAGCAGCGCGGCACCGATCTGCTGGCGAAGCTGTTCCGCGACGTGGCCGATCTGGCGCCGCAGCTCGGCCGCCGGTTCGAAGAGCTCAGGCAGCACCCGGCCATCGCGTTTTTGAGCTCGGCGATCGAGATGCCCTTCGAGTGGCAGGCGGCGCAGCGCTGGGCGGCGGACCACGGCGCGGCCTGCCACGCCATCGACGACGACTTGGTCTCGCGGCGCAACCTCGACCTGCTGGCGGCCGAGGCACTGGCGCCGGACAACCTGCGGCGGTTGCTGACCGACCCGGAGGCGGTCGCCGCCGTCAGCGAGCGCGTGATCGAGCAGGAGCTGCTGGCGCGGCGCTACCTGCGGGCTCCGGACCTGTTTCACCTGCACTTCCGCGACCAGGAAAAGGCCGAGATCGAGGCGCGCGATCGCGCCATGGCGGCGCGCATCCGCGCGCTGCTGGCAGAACGTCCCGAGGCCTTGCTGGCCCATGTCTGCGGCTGGGAGCATCTGGTGCCGAGCGAGCAGCTCGAGACCATCGCCCGGCGCCTGGCCGACCTGTCGCCCAGGTGTATGCTCGCGAGCTGACGGGAGGAGCGGCGTGGACGCCGGGAATCTGGACCCACGAGAGGCACTGAGCGCGTGGTCGATCGCACCGACCGCGCTGACCCCGATCGCTGCCGGCCACATCAACCGCACCTGGCGCGTCGAACACGGCGACCTGTGGTACGCGCTGCAGTGGCTCAACCCGATCTTCAAGCCCGAGCTGCATTTCGACATCGAGGCGATCACCGCGCGCCTGGAGGCGGCCGGCCTGACCACGCCGCGGCTGGTGCGCACGGCCGCGGGCGAGCTGTGGACGACGGCGGAGGGCGGCGTCTGGCGACTGCTGACCTGGATCGAGGGCGAGTCGGTGCTGGTCGTCGACGGCCCCGACCGGGCGCACCAGGCCGGCCGGCTGCTCGGCCAGTTCCACGCCGCGCTCCTGGACTGGGAGCACCCGTTTCATTTCGAGCGGCCGCACGTTCACGACACGCCGCGCCACCTGCGGCATCTCGAGCAGGCGCTCGCCGACCAACCGGCCCATCGCAACCGCAGCCTGGTAGAGCCGCTGGCGACCGAGATCCTGGCGCTGGCGCGGCGGGCGACGATCGCGGGCGAACTGCCGCGCCGGGTGGTGCACGGCGATCCCAAGATCAGCAACTTCGTCTTTGCGCCGGACGGCCGCGCGGTGGCGCTGATCGACCTCGACACGCTGGCGCGGATGCCGATCGCGGTCGAGCTGGGCGACGCCTTTCGCTCGTGGTGCAACCCGCAGGGCGAGGAGGTGGCGGCGGCGTTCGAGCTGGCGCTGTTCGAGGCCGGCTGGCGCGGCTACCGGGACGCGATCGGGGATCGCGTCGACCGCGACGAGCTGGCGACCGTGCCGCGGCAGATCCGGCTGATAGCGCTGGAGCTGGCCGCGCGCTTCTGCGCCGACGCCCTCGAGGAAAGCTACTTCAACTGGAACCGCGATAGATTTGCCAGCGCTTCGGAGCACAACCTCGCGCGCACCCGCTCGCAGCTCGCCCTCGCTCGCTCGGTCGGCGAGCAACTGGCCCGGCTCGAGAGCGTGGCCGGGCTCGACCGGCCGTGACCGCGCGCACCGACCGTTGATCTCGGGCCGCGATCCGTGTTTTGGTGGCGCCTCACGCACACGCTGCGGCAGGTCCGCGCGGCCCGCAGCGACGGGATGGCCGATGTCAGAGCACGCACCCAGCGCACCGAGCAAGCTGCTGCCCGAGAACGCATACCGCAAGCTCAAGCCGGGCGAGGTCTACCGGCCGATCGCGCCGGCCGAGGACAAACGGCCCGAGGTGACGCCGTGGTCGATCGGCCTCGGCGTGATCCTGGTCGCCACCTTTGCCGCGGCCTGCATCTACATGGCGCTGCGCGCCGGCAACGCGATCGAAGCCGCGATCCCGATCGCGATCCTGGCCATCTTCTTCGGCAAGATGAGGCGCACGCCGAGCACCATCCTCGAAAACGTGATGGTGCAGAGCGTGGGCCAGGCCTCGGGCGTGGTGGCCGCCGGCGCCGCCTTCGTCATCCCGGCTCTCTACATCAACCAGCTCTCGGCATCGTGGTGGCAGATATTTCTGGCCTGCACCGTGGGCGGCTTTCTCGGCACCGTGCTGATCATCCCGCTGCGCAAGTACTTCGTGAAGGACCAGCACGGCGACCTGCCATTTCCGGAGGCCACCGCGATCAACGAGATCCTGGTCACCGGCGAGAGCGCGACCGCGACCGCCGGCAAGATCCTGCTCATCTCGTTTGCCGTGGGCGGCTGTTTCGACTTCATGATCGAGGGGCTGCATCTGTGGAACTCCGAGCTGTCGTCGTCGATGCTGCTCGGCTCGCTGGGCGAATCGATGCGCGGCATGCGGCTCGAGATCACGCTCAGCGGCATCGCCGCTCTGTTCGGCCTGGGTTACATCATCGGCCTGCGCTACGCGGCCATCATCGCCGGCGGCAGCGTGCTGGCCTGCCTGGTGATGGTGCCGCTGGTCTACCAGATCGGCCAGCATGCGGGCCCGTTCAACTTTGCCGGTGTCACGCACGAGATCGGCACCATGAGCTCGGGCGCCATCTTCAAGTTCTTCGTCAAGCCGATCGGTATCGGCGCCATCGCGGTGTCCGGTCTGATCGGAATCCTGCGCATGGGCAAGATCGTGGCCAGCTCGGTATCGCTCGGCTTCAAGAGCTTTTCGCAGAAGACCGATCCCAACGCCGACGTCGAGCGCACCCAGCGCGATCTCAACCCGCGCACGGTGGTGTTGATCCAGCTCGGCTCGACGCTGGCCATGGGCATCCTGTTCTTCATCGTCTCGATGGTGACGCCCGAGGCCAGCACCGGCCAGACCTACGGCTTTGGCGACAGCCTGCTGTTCGCGGTGGTCGGCATGGTGGTCGGCTTCTTGCTCTCGTTCCTGTTCACGCCGGTGGCGGCGCAGGCGATCGCCATCGTCGGCACCAACCCGGTGTCGGGCATGACCCTGATCACCATTGCCCTGGCCATCGGCACCATGATCATCGTCGGGCTCAAGGGCACGGCCGGCATGATCATCGCACTGATCATCGGCACCGCGGTCTGCACCGCGCTGTCGACCTCGGGCGCGCTGATCAGCGACTTCAAGATCGGCTACTGGATCGGTTCGACTCCGCGCAACCAGCAGAAGTGGAAGTTCCTCGGCATCATAGTGGCGTCGCTGGTGGTGGCGTTCGTGGTGCCATTGATGGACCAGGCCTACCACTTTTTGATCAGCGATCCGGCCACCGGCATGCTGGTCAGCAACGAGAAGGTGCTGCCCGCGCCCCAGGCCAACATGCTGGCCGCGGTGTCGCGTGGTCTGATGCAGGACCCGGCCAACCAGCCCTGGCTGCTGTACGGCCTGGGCGGCCTGGTCGCGATCATGCTGTTCATGGTCGGGTTGCCGATGCTGGCCTTTGCGTTGGGCATGTACCTGCCGCTCGCCATCAACATCGCGGTGCTGCTGGGCGCCGTTGTCTCCTGGATCGTCAGCAGGACCGGCGGCAGCGAAGAGGTGCGCAAGGCGCGCTCCGAGCAGGGCATCCTGATCGCGTCGGGCCTGATGGCCGGGGCCGCGATCTTTGGCATCATCACCGCGGTGTTGCGGCTGCCGGTGGTG
>JAFGSX010000162.1 GCA_016934455.1 Deltaproteobacteria bacterium | reverse complement strand
GCGACGCCGCCTCGACGCTGATGTCGGTGCTGCAGGACGCGCCGCCGGGCCGGGCGCAGGGCGAGCAGACCACCTTTGGCGCGCGGGCGGCTTTTTATCTGGGCGAGATCCTGCGCACGCGCTACGAGGCGGTGCAGTTTGGCAAGGGTGACGACGCGGCCATCCTGCAACAGAAGTTCGGACTGCTCAACGAGACCGCGCAGCAGTACGTCACCGCCATTCAGTACGGTGATCCCGAGTACGGCATCGGCGCCCTCTATTACCTGGGATCGATACAACGGGAGGCCGCCGACTTTCTCGAGAACGCGCCCAAGCCCGAGGGGCTGGCGGGCGACGATCTGGCGGTCTACCAGAAAGCGTTGAAGGAGCAGGCCGACATCCAGCGCAATGAATCGAAGAACACCTTCAAGACCTGCCGCGAGAAGGCGGCCAAGCTCAACGCCTTCAACCGCTACGTCCGGGGGTGTCTGACCGAGAAGGAGCTGCCGCCCGAGCAGACGCATGCGCCGTCCCGGCAGGAGGTCGAGGTGCCGGGCGCGGATGAATTCAAGGCCAGGATCATCAAGAACCCCAAGGACGTCGAGGCGCTGGCCGAGTACGCGCGCTCCGCCAATTCGGTTGGCGACCACTATCTGGCCAAGCTGATCGCTTCCAAGGCGCTGGAGATCAGCGACAACAATGCCGCGGCCCATCTGGCCATCGCGGTGGCCGAGATCCAGTTCGGCAATTACCAGGCGGCGTACTTCGAGCTCGAGCGCGCCAAGGAGCTGGGGGGCGGGCCGGCGGTCCAGGCGAACATGGGAGCCCTCTATACCGTGATCGGCGACTCCAAGAGAGCGCGCGCCGCGTTTGCGGCCGCCTCTGGCGCCAAGCCCGCCGACGTGGCGCCCAAGGCGCGCGAGGCGGCGAGCGGCGGCGGAATTTGAGGCAGGGGACAGTGGCGGGGGACAGGTTACAGGGGACAGGTGTCAGGGAACTCGAAGCTTGTAACGTGGAACGTGGAACTGATCCGACAGGTGGAGAACATCGCGTGAACGCGGTCAAAAAAGGCGTCGTTGCGGTGCTGCTGCTGGCGAGCGGCGGCTGCTTCGGGCTGTGGCACCGCATCGACCGGGCGGCTCTCGATCGCATCCCAAACGAGGAGAAGCTGACGCTGTTCGACGCCGAGAACGACGTGATCATCTCCAAGGACGACATCGAGGCGGTCGAGCGCGAGATCTCGGACGGCCGGGTGGCGACCAAGCGCGCCCGGGAGAAGGTCGACCTGCTCAAGGACAATCAGGAGGTGGCGGGTATCACGTCGCCCGACGTGCTGGCGCTGTACAACGAGTGGGCTCAACTGCGCCTCGAGCTGCGCGAGGACGAGATGCGGCACCTGTACGTCAAGCGCGATCTGGTCGGCGAAAAGCTGTGGCTGGCGCGCGCCAGATACGAGCTGGCCAAGGCGCAGCTCGTGCACGACCACGACCCCGAACGCGGCGCGGACGTCGACGTGCCGGCCTTCGAGAACCAGGTCAAGGACAAGGAGGCGATCGTCCAGCAGGCGATGGCGAAGCTGGACGAGAGCAAGATCATCCTGGAGGAGATCCGCAATCGCTACGACGCCACCAGCGCGCGTCTACAGGAAGCCAGCGGTGGTGCTTTCGGCGGTCCCTGGGCGGACTAGCGCCAGAGCGTCAGGGCCAGCAAGGCGATGGCCCGAGCGGATTGTTCGGGTTGCTCTCCAAGAAGAAGTAGCGCGCGATCAAGCGCTCATCGAATCCAAGAACTCCTTGTTGCTCTTGGTGCCCCTGATCTTGCTGAGCAGGAACTCCATCGAATCGATGACGTTGAGCGGGTGCAGGAGCTGGCGCAGGATCCAGACCCGGTTGAGGGTGGACTGCGCGATCAGCAGCTCCTCCTTGCGGGTGGCCGACTTGTTGATGTCGAGGCACGGGAAGATGCGCTTCTCCATCAACTTGCGGTCGAGCACCTGCTCCGAGTTGCCGGTGCCCTTGAACTCCTCGAAGATCACCTCGTCCATGCGGCTGCCGGTGTCGATGAGCGCGGTGCCGATGATGGTCAGCGAGCCGCCCTCCTCGATGTTGCGGGCGGCGCCGAAGAAGCGCTTGGGCTTGTGCAGCGCGTTGCTGTCGACACCGCCGGAGAGGATCTTGCCCGACGGCGGCACCACGGTGTTGTAGGCGCGCGCCAGGCGCGTGATCGAGTCGAGCAGGATGACCACGTCGCGCTTGTGCTCGACCAGCCGCTTGGCCTTCTCGATCACCATCTCGGCCACCTGCACGTGGCGCTGCGCGGGTTCGTCGAAGGTCGACGAGATCACCTCGCCGTTGACCGAGCGCTGCATGTCGGTCACCTCCTCGGGCCGCTCGTCGATGAGCAGCACGATGAGGACCACGTCCGGGTGGTTCTGCGCGACGGCATGGGCGATGTTCTGCAGCAGCACGGTCTTGCCGGCGCGCGGCGGCGACACGATCAGGGTGCGCTGGCCCATGCCGACCGGGACCAGCATGTCGACGATGCGGGTGCAGAACTCGTTGCTCTGGAACTCGAGGTTGAACTTCTTGGTCGGGTACAGCGGCGTCAGGTCGTCAAACAGGATCTTGTCGCGCGCCACCTCGGGCGACTCGCCGTTGACCAGCTCGACCTTGAGCATCGCGTAGTAGCGCTCGCTGTCCTTGGGGGGCCGGATCTGGCCGCTGATGGTGTCGCCGGTGCGCAGGTTGAAGCGCCTGATCTGCGACGGCGAGACGTAGATGTCGTCCGGACCGGCGAGGTAGTTGTAGTCGGGGGAACGCAGGAATCCAAAGCCATCGGGCAGGCACTCGAGCACGCCCTCGCTGTAGATCTGGACGTTGGCCTCGGTCGCGGCCTGCAGGATCCCGAAGATCAGATCCTGGCGCCTCATGCCCGCGGTGTTCTCGAGCCCGAACTTGTGGCCCAGGGTGTGGAGCTCGCTGATCTTCATCTGCTTGAGCTCCTTGAGGTTCATCTTGTCCATTCCCTCGGGCACCGGTCGGTCGCCCCGGGGTTTGGCCGCCCTGGCCTTGCCATCCCTCTTGTCTTCCTTTTTCTCGATCTCCTCGCTCATCAGTCACCTTCGCAGCGCGTTGCACGCTTTTTTTGCCCCGATCGCGGAGCGTTTGGGGAGAGAGCGCCTTGGCGGCGCTCGTCGTCAAAACCTGTCACAAAACTCTCGGATACAGAACTGCTGGCGTTAGCGCCCGCAATACCCTGACGTTAAAAAAGCAGCCGATGGTGCGGCGCGGTCCTTTTGCGATGCGCCGCTGGTTGACGAGCGCTCCCCTTGTTAGGTCATAGCGCCTCGGCCTGAGTTCCTTTTTTGGCGCCAGTTGGGGCTGTGCCAATCAGGGAATGAAGGGGAAATACTC
>JAFGSX010000161.1 GCA_016934455.1 Deltaproteobacteria bacterium | reverse complement strand
TGAACCCGACCGCCATCAACCAGAAGAGCAGCACCGGCTTGGAGAAGAAGTAGTCGCTTTTCCAGTGCGGGTAGAGGTAGTCGTCGCGCACCACCATCTCGCGCGCCACCTCGCCGTAGTGGGTCTCCCAGCAGTCGAAGAAGCCGACCCCGAGGTAGGGCAGCAGGATCGCGGCGCCGATGGAGATGACGAAGGCGAGGGCGAAGCGATCGGGCGGGATGGCGCGCAGGAGCGCCGCCGTCCGGCCGAAAATGCCGGGCAAGGGTTGCGTCGGTAGCGGTTGCTCCCCGCCGTCGCAGTCCGTGGTCACTGAGCCGTCCGCGGTCGGGGGTTGCTGGTCATGCTGCTCTTGCTTGGTCGATTCTGCCATTTCAGCGCTCGCCCATCCGATGACTCGGAAAAAACGCGCCGTTCGTCTGACGGTGCAGCAGGGGAAAATCGCGACACATTAAAAATGACTCCCCGCGCTGTCAAGGCCGACTGTCGAGCGGCGCCAGATCGAGCAGCTTGAGCCCGGTGGCAGGGTCGAGGCGGCGGTCGACCGCGGCGCCGGTCAGCGGCTGAAGCTGAAGCTCGACCGTCGCCGCCACGGTGGCGGCGAACAGATGGCCAGCGCGCAACCGGCAGTCGCGGTCGCCGAGCGCGGCGTGGGCGTGTACGAACGGGGCGCCATCGACCTGGGCCACGTTGCCGACCAGGCTGATCAGCTCGTGGCTGCCGTCGAGCCGGGTGCGCTGGTAGCAGCGCGCGTCGAGATCGTAGTAGCCCAGCTCGACCTTCTCGACCGCGCCCAGACCGGTCAGCCAGGCCGCGCCCACGCCGCGATCGCGACAGAAGGCAGCGATCTCGTCCAGCACCGAGCCCCCGCGCTCGAGCCGCAGCAGGTATCCTGAGGTCGTTGTCGTCGGGATGGCAAACATGGGGCCTCCTGGCGCCGGTGTCGTTTGCGCTGGCGCGGTCTCGACAATAGACTGTCGCCAACGATCGTGTACAGGGAGGCAAGGCGGTGAAACGTTTTTACGGTCGCGTCGGCGTGCCCACTCTGCTCGGCGGTGTCGCGCTCGGCCTGGTCGCGGGTCTGGTGCTGGGCGCTGCCACCTCGGCGCGCTCGCGCGACGCCGACATCTCGTATCGCAAGCTGCGGGTCTTCAGCCAGGTCTTCAATTACGTCGAGAACAACTACGTCGCGTCGGTCGACCAGGAGCAGCTAGTGTACGGCGCGATCAAGGGCCTGCTGAGCACGCTCGACCCGCACACCGCCTTTCTGCCGCCGTCCGTGTACCAGAAGCTCAAGCAGGACACGACCGGCGAGTTCGGCGGCCTCGGCATCGAGCTCGGGCTCAAGGACGGCTGGCTCACGATCATAGCGCCGGTGGCCGATTCGCCGGCGGCCAAGGCCGGGCTCAAGGCCGGCGACCGGATCGTCGCGGTCGAAGGCACCTCGAGCGAGGGGATGAAGATCGAGGACGCGGTGGCCTTGCTGCGCGGAGCGCCCGGCACCAAGGTCACCATCACGGTGGTGCGCGACAGTTGGGACGGCCCGCGCGAGGTGCTGCTGGTGCGGCAGCGCCTGCACCTCAACCCGATCGACCACCGCATGCTCGAGCCCGGCTACGGGTACGTTCGCATCAAGTCGTTCCAGGAGCGCACCGAGCGCAACCTGCGGCAGGCGCTCGACGACTTGACGCGGCAGGCGCGGCTGGCGGGGCGCGAGTCGCTCGCCGGCCTGGTGCTGGACCTGCGCGACAACCCGGGCGGCCTGGTCGAAGAGGCGGTCAAGGTGGCCGATCTGTTTCTGACCGGCGGCGATATCGTCACCACCGAGGGCCGCAACCAGCGCAACGTCGATCGCCAGAGCGCGCACCTGCGCGGCACGCAGCCCGGCTATCCGCTGATCGCGCTGGTCAACGAGGGCAGCGCTTCGGCCTCCGAGATCCTGGCCGGCGCCCTCCAGGACCGCCGGCGTGCGGTGGTCATGGGCACCACGACCTTCGGCAAGGGCTCGGTGCAGACCATCATCGAGCTCGAGGATGGCTCCGGCCTCAAGTTGACCGTCGCCCGCTATTTCACGCCCAACGGCCGTTCCATCCAAGAGGGCGGGATCGAGCCCGACATCCGGATCGAGCAGCCGGCAGAGGAGGAGCAGCTCGATGTCAGAATCGACGGCTCCCTGCGCGAGCGCGATCTGCCGGGCCACCTGGAGGCTCCGGGTGGCCGGGCCGCAGACAGCAGGCCGGCGGTCGCGGAGGGAGATCCGCAGTTGCGCACCGCGCTAGAGTACCTCAAGGCGGCCGAGGTCTTCGTGCACGGGTCGGGGCCGGTGCGAGACGTCTCGCGGCGCTGATGTCGGATAATAGGCCGACAGGTCGCATCGGATGTTAATAGAATTGGTTGGGCCAAGCGCCTGTGGTAAATAACTATGATCGGGTTTTTATAGCCGATTGCAGTGCGCGGAGCGGGAGTCGGAGAGAGTACGATGTCGGCCCACACTGCGCCGAATACGCCGCTGGTCAAGCTCGTCATCGAGGACGATGAGGGCAAGAAGACCATCGTCCCGATCTCGCGCGATGAGATCACCATCGGGCGCAAGGACGGCAACACCATCCGCCTGACCGAGCGCAACGTCTCGCGCTTCCATGCGCGGCTGATGCGCCAGAATTCACAGATCTTCATCGAGGACCTCAACTCCTACACCGGCGTGCGGGTCAACGGCGACCGCATCTCCGGGCGGATCTCGGTGGCCGAGGGCGACCTGATCGAGATCGGCGACTACCACCTGGCGTTGCAGCACGAGGGCGGAGGCGAGGCGCTGGCGTCGCAGGCCGGAGCAGGCGAGGCCACGGTGCGCGACATGTCGCCGATGCACGTGACCGAGGAGACGGTCAAGGTGCCCATGCCGCTCCAGTTTGAAGAGGGCGGCCAGGTCGTACCGTCGCCGGTCGCCCCTGCACCGCCGGCGCCGGCAGCGCCGCCACCTCTCGATCGGTCGGCAGCGCGCGCCGAGCCGACGGCGCTGATCCGCTCGGACGTGGTGGAGGCCGAGGCCAGGGCCGTCGCCGCGGCCGCGGCGGAGATTCCGGAGCGCGAGCGAGCCAAGCTGGTGGTGGTGGCGACCGGCCTGGCGGGCAAGGAGATCGTGCTGACGCGGCGCGAGATGGTGCTCGGTCGCACGGACGACAACGACGTCGTGCTCGACCACCGATCGGTTTCGCGCAACCACGCCAAGATAGTCTTCGACGGCGCCAACTACAGCATCGTCGATCTCAAGAGCGCCAACGGCGTGCTGGTCAACGGCGAGGAATACAGCCAGACCGCGCTGCGCCCCGGCGACATCATCGAGCTCGGCCACGTCCGGCTGCGTTTCATCGAGCCGGGTGGCCATTTCAAGCTGACCGAGGAGGAGATCGCCGCCATCAGGGCCGAGGCGGCCGAGATCGAGAACGGCGAGGCGCAGGCCACCACCAACGTGACCGAGCGCTTCACGCGCGGGCCGATCGACGCCGAGCTCAAGTCCAAGCGGCGGTTGCTGCTGGTCGCCGCTGGCGTGGTGGCGGTCGGCGGCCTGGCTGCCGTGCTCTACGTTGCGCTCAAGCCACCGCCCCGGCCGGTGGCCAACGCCGCCGACGCCGCGCTCGTGGTCGAGGTGCCTCCCAAACAACCCGAAGTGCCGGTGGTCGAGGGGCCAAAGCTCTCGGCGGAGGAGATCGAGGCCCAGCTCAAGATCGCGCGCGACGCGATCAAGGGCGATGATTTCGACACCGCCGAGGCCGCCGTGGCCAAGGTTCGCAAATCGGATCCCGAAAACGAGGCGGCCACCAGCCTGGTCGAGCAGATCGTGGTCGAGCGCCGTGCCAAGGAGGATCTGGCCGCGGCCGAGACCGACCGCAAGGCGGGCCGGCTCGAGGACGCGCTGTCCAAGCTCGAGGGGGTGCCCGACGGGACGCTGGCGCGAGCGCCGGCGCTCAAGCTCGCAAACGAGATCAAGGCCGAGCTGGTGGGCGAGCACGAGAAGCGCGCCAAGGACGCGCTGGAGAGCGAGGACTTCGACTCGGCGCGGGCCGAGATCGAGGCCGGGCTCGCGCTGGTGCCGCAGAGCCGGTCGCTCAAGGAGCTGCAGCGACAGATCGATGCCGCCGAGAAGGTCGCCATCGCCAAGGCCCCGGGGATCAAAAGACCGCCGGGCGAGAAGAAGAAGCCGACGCCGGTGGTCAGGGAGCCCAGGGTCGCCAAGAGCAACCCCGAGGAAGCCAACCGGCTCTACCTGGTGGGCAACCGGTTCATCTTGCAGGGTCGGTTCAGGGAGGCGATCGATCAGTTCAAGCAGGCGCTGGTGGCAGACACCAAGTTCGCCGACGCTCACCGCGGTCTCGGCATTGCCTATGCCAAGCTGCAGAAAAACGACCTCGCCGTCCACCACTACGAGCTGTACCTGCAGCTTCGCCCGTTTGCCCAGGATGCTGACCGCGTGCGCGAGATCATCAAGGAATACAAGGCAAGAAAGACCAACTGAGAGCCCGCCCTGACGGCGCACCACGACCGGCGGGGGCCTGGCGCCGTGTCCCCGATCCAGTGGCCGGCTGCCGGCCGCTTGGCGTAAAATGACGATCGGGAGGAGCAGGGCCGTGGCGCAGACAGGCAAAGTGCTCGACATCTCGAAGTACCTCCACCACCTCGACCAGGCAGCTCCGGTGCGCGTGCGCGGCCGCATCTCCGAGGTGACCGGCCTGATCATCAAGGCCGCGGTGCCGGGCGTGAGGCTGGGCGAGATGTGCTTCATCGAGAGCTACCACTCGACCGAGCGCATCAAGACCGAGGTGGTCGGCTTCAAGGACGAGTCGGTGTTTCTGATGCCGCTGGGCGAGCCGCGCGGCATCGGCCCGGACAGCGAGGTGATCCCGACCGGCAAACCGTTCTCGATCCGCTGCGGCTACGGCCTGCTCGGCCGGGTGCTCAACGGACTGGGCGAGCCGGTCGACGGCAAGGGCAGCCTCGACGACATACCGGGCCTCGAGGACTGGGCGGTCGAGCGCAACTGCCCCGATCCCTACACCCGGCAGCCGGTCGACCGCGTGATCTCGTTTGGCATCCGCGCCTGGGATGGCCTGCTGACGGTGGGCCGCGGCCAGCGCGTCGGTCTGTTCGCCGGCTCCGGAGTCGGCAAATCGACGCTGATGGGCCAGATCGCACGCCAGACCTCGGCCGAGATCGTCGTCACCTGTCTGGTGGGCGAGCGCGGCCGTGAGGTGCTCGAGTTCGTCCATGAATCGCTCGGCGAGGAGGGGCTCAAACGCAGCGTCGTGGTGTGCGCCACCTCGGATGCTCCCAGCCTGGTGCGCATGAAGAGCACGTTTGTCTCGACCGCCATCGCCGAGTGGTTCCGGGACCAGGGCAAGGACGTGCTGTTCATGATGGACTCGTCGACCCGCTTTGCCCGCGCCCAGCGCGAGATCGGGCTGGCGCTGGGAGAGCCGCCGGCGCGCCAGGGCTATCCGCCGAGCGTCTTCGCCCAGATCCCGAGGCTGATGGAGCGCACCGGCAACAGCGACAAGGGGTCGATCACCGCGATGTACACGGTGCTGGTGCAGGCCGGCGACATGGAGGAGCCGATCGCCGACGAGGTGCGCAGCATTCTCGACGGCCACGTCGTCCTCAACCGCGATCTGGGCTCGCGCAACCACTGGCCAGCCATCGACATCCTGCCGTCGCTGTCGCGCGTGATGAGCGGCATCGTCAGCAAGGAGCACAAGCAGGCGGCGGCCAAGCTGCGCGAGGTGCTCGCCGTCTACGAGAAGAACCGCGATCTGATCCTGCTGGGCGCCTACCAGTACGGCTCGGATCCCAAGGTCGATTACGCGATCGACAAGATCGAGGAGGTCGAGGCGTTTCTCAGGCAGCAGATCCACGAGAAGAGCGAGTTCGACGAGACCGTCCAGCGACTTGTCAACATGTTCGCCGACGCCCAGTAAAAAGGCCCCATGGTCAGACTTCCAAAGTACGACCTGCAGACGCTGTTCGAGATCCGCGAGCGCAGCAAGAAGGCGGCCGAGGACGCCTTTGCCGAGCAGCAGAAGGCGGTGGCCAAGGAGCAGACCAGGCTCGACGAGATGAAAGCCGAGCTGGCGGCCAAGGTCGAGTACCGAGAGAAAAAGCGGATCGAGTACCTGGAGAAGGCAGCCAAGGGTGAGATGAATGTCCACACCATCACCCAGAGCCAGCGCCACATCGAGCGGCTCAAGGAGGAGGAGGCTGCCTACGAGGTCGAGATCGACAAGCAGCGCGAGCGCCTCAAGGAGGCGGAGAAGGTCCTGGACAAGAGGCGCCAGGAGATGGTCGATGCCAATCGCGAGTTCAAGGCGCTCGAGAAGCACAAGGAGAAATGGGTCAAGAAAAAGAAAAAGGAGATCGAGGCCAAAGAGGAAGATGCGGCCGAGGACATCGCGCAGTCCCAGTTTCTCAAGCTGCACGGCCAGTAGTCGCGGGCGAGCCCGGCGGGGCGGCCGAGAGCCGCAACCCCGGTGCAAAAAGTGCCGATAACGAATAGCGAAACTTGAAAAGAGGGCAGCATGGACAAGATCGATAGCGGGAGCAGTTCCAGCGCGATCGCGCAGCCCAAGGGCGAAGAGTCCAAGCAGTCGCAGCAACCCAAAGTCGATTTCGCCAAGGTCTTGCAGTCCAAGACCGGCGAGACGGCGGGCAACGCGGCAAGACAACAGGGTGCGCAGGCCTTGGCCCAGCAGGCCACGCAGGCCGGCGCGCAGCAGGCAGCCATGGCGCAGAGCAAAGCAGCGATGGGGCAACCGCAGATCTCGAATCGGCCGCTGCCTATCAACCCGCACCTGAGCAAGGTGAAGGAGGCGGCCAAGCAGTTCGATCTGCAGCTTGGCAAGGCCAAGGCGGCCAGCGTCGAGCAGAAGCAGGTGATGCACCAGCAGCGGGCCGAGGGCAAGGCGCTGGACCACGCGCGCGCCTCCGAACGCGCCTCCGACGTGGCCAAGACCGAGGCGCACAGCGAGGTGGTGCGCGGCGAGAGCTCGACGGCGGCGGCCGAGACCAGGGCCAAGAGCGCGGCGCAGGCGATGAACCACGCTCACCACGCCGGCAAGCAGGCCAGCAGGAATGCGATCGAGGGCCTCGGCGCGCAGCCGGCCGAGACCGCCAAGGGCAACGCGGCGACCGAGGTCAAGCGCACGCGCAGGCCGCGCGAGATCCCGCAGGAGCTGCTCGACAAGCTGGTCGAGGAGGTGCGCGTCGGCGTCAACGCGGCCGGCCAGTCCGAGTTCCAGATCGATCTCAAGCAGGGCGTGCTGCAGGGCATGTCGCTGCGCGTCACCTCGAACAACGGCAAGGTCTCGTGCACCTTTGTCGGCGGCGACAACCACGCCCGCAACCTGATCGAGTCGAGCGAGCAAAGGCTGTCGCGGGCGCTCGACAAGGTCGGCTTGCAGCTCGAGTCGCTCAAGGTGGTGGGCGTCTAGCAACCTCCAGCCGGCCGTTCAACACACCGGTCTCGCTGGCTTTTTCTCGTCGAACAGAGCCCCGAACGTCGGTTGACACCTCGGGGCGCGGGCCATACGCTTCGCGCCGTTCGCGGACCGTGCGACCGGCCCGCGCTTGACGGCAGCCATGGCCACGGTGCGCCCATACCGGTTCGAGACCCTCGAGCGCTGGACCCGCGATCAGCTAGCGGTGTTCAAGACGCTGCACGCTTACCTGCCGTCGTCGCCGTTTGGACCTGGTTTCAAGGAGGAGCTGCGCGGCGCGCTGCAGAAATACGTCAACTGCGACCTCGACGTCTGGCTCGATTCGATGGCGCCGATGTCGGGCGCCAAGCTGATGACGGCGCTGCAGAATCCGACGCTGATCGCGGTGCTCGGCATGCCCCCCGAGGAGCACAAGGTGTTTCTCGAGTTCGACCTGGCGCTGGCCTCGCTGGCGGTCGACCGCGCGCTCGGCGGCAAGGGGTCGGACAACGAGGGCCAGACTCCGCTCACCGAGATCGAGCAGGGCGTGTTCGCGTTTTTGCTGCTGCGGGCGCTGGCGCTGCTCAAGGGCGAGTGGGGAGACGAGAGCCCGGTCGGGATCAAGCTCGAGGCGCTGCGCTCGACGCCGGAGGCGATCGCCGAGCTGATCGTGCCCAAGCAGACCTACTTCAACGTCGCCTTCAAGTTTTTGTTCGATCTCAACGTCGGCTTTGCCCGGATGTTCTTTCCGGCCGCCATGATGGGCAGCCGGCTGCTGCCGGGCGCCAGCGAGGAGGGGGCGGCGGCGGAGCGGCGGCGGCAGTACATGCGGTCGTGCTGGCAGCGCCTGAGCGGCGTGCGCATCAACATGGTGATCGAGGGCGGCACCGCGGAGCTATCGTCCGGTGACCTCGCCAACCTGGATGCCGGCGACATCATCCTGATCGAGAACAGCAACCTGAGCCTGGCCGGCGGACAGCTCGCGGGCCCGGCGCTGGCCCGGGTCGGCAGCGGCACCCACGGTCAGGTCAACGGCCAGATCGAGACGGCGGAGGACGGCCGGCTGCAGTTCACGATCGAGGAGATCGTGCAGATCGCCGAGCCCGAGACGGTGGATGACGGGGCGGTAGCAACCGGGTACGAGACGGACAGCGACGACGACGCCGAGGCGGAGGAGAACGACGACCTCCCCGGGCGCGCGAGGGGCGACATGGCGAGCAGAAGGCGGGTGACGACGGCGCACGGTGCCGCTCCTGCGGACGACGACAGCGACGACCTGCGCGACGGCACCGAGCACGACGAGGACGAGGACGAACAGGTCGAGGACGATGGCGAGGGGGAGGTCTCCGACGAGGAAGGCGCGTACGAGGAGGGTGCCGCCGAGGAGGAGGGAGAGCCCGACAACATGGCCGAGACCGAGGGTCTGCTGCACGACATCGCGGTGCCGCTGGTGGTAGAGATCGGGCGGGTCAAGATGACCGCCTCCGACGTCGTCAACCTGCGCATCGGACAGGTCTTCGACCTCCGGCGCTCGCCCCACGATCCGGTCGATCTGGTGGTGCAGAACCGTCTGATCGGCAAGGGCGAGCTGGTCGAGGTCGACGGCAACCTCGGTGTCCGATTGCTCAATCTGGCCAAGTGAGGCGCCGGCGTCACGGGCGCTGGCCGAGGTCCATCTGGTGAGCCTGCTGCGCACGACCTGCCTGGCCTTGCTGCTGACCGCCGCGGCGCCGGTGGGCGCGCCCGATTCTGCGCCGACCAGCCAGGCAGCGGCTGCGCCCGAGTCCGCGCCGACCAGTCAGGCGGCCAGCGCTCCGGCCGCGACCGCCCAGCCCCCGTTCGACGAGCCATCGCCGCTGGGCGAGGCGTCCTTGGACGAACGATCGGCGATGGAAAAGCCGTTCACCGTCATGTTGCGGGTGGTGCTGGTGCTGGCCGGGATCATCCTGCTCGCCTACCTGGTGCTGCACAAGGGGCTGGGCAGCCTGACCGGCCGCCTGAACAAGGGGCGGCTGCTGCGCGTGGTCGACCGGATCGGGCTCGAGCCCAAGAAGACTCTCTATGTCGTCGAGGTGGTGGGCCGGTACTACCTGATCGGCACCACCGACCACGGTGTGTCGTGTCTGGCGACATTGAGCCCGGACGGGCAGTCGCCGGAGTCGTTTGAAGAGTTGCTGCGCGGCAAGCCTCGAACCGCGCCGCCGGCATCCGGCAGGGACGAGCCCGCGGCGTCAGAGCCGACGCCGGCTCCGGGAGGTGACCATGGCTGAGCAGACGACACCGAGCCGCATCCGCCATCGCTGGCGCCGGCTGCCGCGCTGGTTGCCCTGGACGCTGGCCGGCGTCGCGCTTCTGGTCGCCAGCGCGGCGCTGGCCGCCCGCGGCGGCGGCTCGATCAGCCCCTCGGATCTGTTGGGCAAGGACTCGGTGGCCAACCGGCCGCTGATCCTGATGGTCGCGCTGTCGGCCATGGCGCTGATCCCGTTCGTCGGGATGATGGTGACGTCGTTCGTCAAGATCGCGGTCGTGCTGTCGATCGCGCGGCAGGCGATCGGCACCCAGCAGACGCCGCCGACGACCGTCATCACGGGCCTCTCCATCATCCTGACCGTGTACGTGATGATGCCGGTGGGGCAGAAGATCTACCGCGAGACCGACAAGTACTTCCAGTCGCAGAACACCTCGTTTTTCGACGCCAAGAACGTCGATCTGATCCTGGAGACCACGCGCATCGCCAAGGAGCCGCTGCGCGACTTTCTCATCAAGCACAGCCACAAGCTGGATCGGCAGATGTTCTACAACGTGGCCTGGCGCATGCGCGAGCCGACCGATCGGTTGAACCTCCAGCCGGACGATTTTGTCGTCATCGTCCCGGCCTTCGTCATCTCAGAGCTCAAGGAGGCCTTTCAGATCGGGTTCATCATCTTCGTACCCTTTCTGGTCATCGACATGGTGGTGGCCAACATCCTGATGGCGCTGGGCATGATGATGCTGTCGCCGACCGTCATCTCGCTGCCGTTCAAGCTGCTGCTGTTCGTGTTGGTCGACGGCTGGTACCTGATCACCCGGGGCCTCGTCCTCGGATACCTGTAGCGGAGGGGCCGATGGTCCGGGATTTCATCGTCCAGATCACCAACGAGGGCGTGCTGCTCGTGCTGGTGCTGTGCGGCCCGACGCTGCTGGTCAGCATGTTCGTCGGCCTGTCAATCGCGCTCTTCTCCGCCACCACTCAGATCCAGGAGCAGACCCTGTCGTTCGTGCCCAAGATGATCGCGGTGTTCGCCGTGCTGGCCGCGACCGGGCCCTGGGTCGGCGCGACCATGCTGCGTTACGCCCAGCGCTGCCTGGGGGGCTTTGTCGACGTCGTGAATTGAGGATGCGGAGTGGGGCTGGCCGACAGGCCCCGAGGTAGAGCCGATGGACGGCGTTGCCGACGGCGTCAACCAGATCTTCTATTACCTGCAGCAGCAGTACGACTTCACCCGCATGATCGTGACCATGGCGCTGGTGCTGGCGCGCCTGCTGATGGTCGTCCAGTTGACGCCCTTTCTCGGCGGCAAGAACGCGCCGCCCGAGGTCAAGATGGGTGTCGGCATCGCGCTGTCGCTGATCGCGTTCCCGATCGTGCAAGACAAGATCGACGGCCCGCTCCCGATCGACGCCATCGGCTTCTCGATCATGATGCTGAAGGAGGTGTTTGTCGGGCTGGTCATCGGCTTCATCGGCGCGCAGCTCTTCTACGCCGTCGAGATGGCCGGCCAGTTCATCAACCTGGTCAACGGCACCAACATGGTGCAGTTGATGGTGCCCGAGCTGCATGAGCGCTCCAGCGCCTTTGGCGATCTCAACTACCAGTTGCTGCTGGCGCTGTTTCTCGCCTTCAACGGCCACCACGTCTTCATCGACGGCCTGTTTCAGTCCTTCGCGGTGGTGCCGATCAACCGCTTTCCCGATTTCTCGATGGGGCTCTGGCCGCTGATGGATCTGGGCATGCGGATCATGGCGGACATCTTCATCGTCGCCGCCAACATCGCGGCGCCGATCGCGATCGCCTGCCTGGTCACCGACCTCACCTTCGGCCTGCTCAACCGCATCGCGCCGCAGATCAACGCCTACTTCCTGTCGATGCCGGTCAAGGCGATGGCCGGCTGCGCGATGTTCTTCGTCGGCCTGCCGATGATCCTCGTGATCTTCGAGGAATACTCGGCGTCCATGCTGCAGCTCTTGACCGACGTGCTCCGCCTGTTCCAGTGAGCCGGCAACGCGACACAGCGCTTGCCGCTCGGGCACAGCAATGATTGTCTACGCTGATCATGCAGGGTGTCTCCCAGGCCATGAAAGTCGGAGCGCTGGTGCTGGCCGCCGCGGCGGGCTGGCTGTTCTGGTTTTTCAACACCAGCAAGAACCAGCTCGGCGGCGCTGACACCATCGGCGTCTACGCCTATTTCAAGAGCGCCGGCGGGCTGTCGGCCAAGTCCAAGGTGACCACCTCCGGCCTCGACGTCGGGCAGATCGCCAACATCCGGCTGCTCAACCTGGACCTGCTGCCCGAGGAGAAGGCGCGCTGCCGCGCGGTCGAGGACGGCGCGGCGGCCCGCGCGGCCGCGCTCAAACCGTGTCTCGACGGCTACGCGGCGCCGTGGGAGAGCGGCCGGGTGGCGCTTCAGAGCTGCGTCTGCAGCGCCGCCGCGCACTGGCGCTTCGACACCGAGGGCGTGGACAAGCTGGCGGTCGAGCTCCCGCTGCTGGCCGGGGTGGCGCGCACCGTGGTCGCGATCGGCAAGGACGGCGCTGTCACCGACTGCCGGATCGAGCAGGAGCGGCCGCTGCACACCGCGCCCGGCTGCCGCCGGGGCTTTTACGCCCGGGTCGATCTGCGGGTGAAGAGCAGCTTCCCGCTGCACCAGGACGCCAAGGTCGAGAAATCGACCGCCGGTCTGCTCGGCAGCAACCTGCTCGAGCTGACGCCGGGCGATCCCGAGCTGGCGCTGCTGACCGACGGCTGTGAGCTGGTCAACGTCGGCTGGCAGTCGGGCATGGAAGCGCTCTTCTCCTCGGTCGGCGGGCTCGAGGGCGACCTCAAGAGCATCGTCGGCAACGTCAACGGCATCACCACCAGCGTCAACGATTTTCTCGGCCCGGACGAACAGGGGTCGCCGCCGCCGTCGTTCCGCGCCCTGGTCAAGCAGCTTCAGGAGCAGCTCGATCTGCTGACCGCCGACCTCGGCAAGACCGTGCGCTCGGTCAACGGCTTCATCGGCGACAACCGCAGCAACATCACCGATGCGATCGCCAACCTGACCCGGTTCTCCGAGGAGCTGAAGGCGATCGCGGACGGCACCGGCGAGCGCGGCGAGTCCTTCAACAAGATGATCGGCAACGTGCAGGATGTGACCGAGCAACTGCGCGGTGTGGTCAGCGATCTGCGGTCGCTGATCGGCGAGGCCGAGGGTGAGGCAGTGCTGGCGGCGTCGCAGCCCGGCGGCGCGGAGCAGATGGCCGAGGCGCGCAGGCAGATGGGCGGTATCCGCGAGACCGTGGACAAGCTCAACCGGTCGCTCGAGGCGCTGGCGCAGGTCACCAACCGCATCGCCGCCGGCGAGGGCACGGTCGGCCGTCTGCTCACCGACGACAAGATCGCCAACGACCTGGAGGACGCGATCGAGGGCGCCGGCAACATCGTGTCGGGCATCAACCGGCTCGACACCCACGTCAAGGTGCTGGCCTGGTACAACTTCAACACCAACACCGCCCACGACGGGTTGAGCGTCCAACTGCAGCCGCGGCCGGACAAGTACTACCTGGTCGAGCTGATGGACGATCCGCGGCGGGCCCCGGTCTATCGCTGGACCACCACCCAGACCAACGACCCTCTGCACGGCGGCAGCGCGACCACCACCACCACCATCAACGAGTTCGTGGCGTCGGCCACCGATGAATTCCGGCTGACCGCGATGTTCGCCAAGATGTGGGGGCCGCTGACGCTGCGGGTGGGTGTGGTCGAGAACTCGGGCGGAGTCGGCGCCAACCTCAATTTCTGGGACAACCGGATCCGTCTGCGCAGCGATCTGTTCCAGTTTAGCTGGATCGACCGCTGGCCGCGCTGGCGCACCTACGCCGAGTTCGAGCCGATCGATCACGTCTTCGTCATCGGCGGCGTCGACGACGTCATCAACGCCTTCGACCAGCGCTGGCGCTACAACCCGACCGGCTGGGACTACTTTGCCGGCGCCGGCATCTCGTTTACCGATGACGATCTCAAATCCCTGCTGACCGTGGTGCCGATGCCATGACGCGCCTGGCCGCCATCGCCCTCGGGGGCCTGCTGGCGCTGCTGGCGCTGGGCCACTGCGCCACCGAGAAGCCGAGCCAGGCGCCGCCGCCCGCGCCCAAGTGCATGCGTCTCGACCGCGCCAGCGGCCGTTCGAGCGAGGTGCCGTGCGCCGATCGGGACGAGGACCAGGACGGTGCCGACGACGCGGTCGATCTATGCCCGCGGACGCCGCCGCTGGCGCGCAAGTTCGCCGATGCCAACGGCTGCCCGGTGCCGGACTCGGACGGCGATCAGATTCCGGACGCGATCGACGATTGCGCCCACCAGGCGGGCCAGCCGCCGACCGGCTGCCCGAGCCAGGACGCGGACGGTGATAGGATCGCCGATCACCTCGACTCCTGCCCCTACGCGGCGGAGGACTTCAACGGGGTCGACGACCAGGACGGCTGTCCGGACGGCGCCGATGTGCTGGTCGTGCTGCGGCAGGACATCATTTACGTGCGGCAGCCGATCCACTTTCTCAAGAAAAGCGCCATGCTGTTGCCCGACTCCAAGGAGTTGCTCGACCGGGTGGCCGAAGGGCTCAAGCCGCACCGGGGTCGCATCGATCGGATCCGGGTGGTCGGCCACGTCGATCCGAGAGAGGTGAGCAAGGCCAGGGCGATCGCGCTCTCGCGCACGCGAGCGCGCATCGTGGCGCGCTATCTGATCGCCCAGGGGATCGACCGGACGCTGTTCGACACCGAGGCGCTCGGCGCGCGGCAGCCGCTGAGCAGGGGCAAGCGCGGGCGCGATCGCGAGCGCAACCAGCGCGTCGAGCTGCTGGTGACGTTGAGGGCCGCGGCCGGCCAGGAGGCGGCGCCCGATGCCGGCGCCGCGGTCGCCAGCGCCGTGCCCGACGCGGCGCCCCGCGCTGCCGACGCCGCAACCGCCGTCGTGGCGGTGGCGCCCCCGGATGCCGGAACGGCCGCCGTCGAGCCCGCCACCACGGGAGAGGTGCAGCCCTACCGCGAGGAAGAGGAGTGGGACCAGGAGTTCCTGGACGAGGACTGGGACGCGACGCTGCTCAAGAAGTAAAGGCTTGCGTTTGACAGCTTGAGTCAAATTCGATATCTGCACTTTTTTGCCGGCCCATCGGCGTGCCTTTTGCGCGTTTGATGATCAGCGGGATGGCCGGCGGCAAGACAGGACCGGACGATGGCAGCAGTGATGAGGTTGGCCCGCGCAGGCGGCAAGAAAAAGCCCTTTTATCACGTGGTGGTGAGCGACAGCCGAGAGAGGCGGGACGGCCGCTACATCGAGCGTGTGGGCACCTACGATCCGCGCAAGGATCCGGCGGCGATCCAGCTCAACGTCGAGCGCATCAAGCACTGGCTCGGCTGCGGCGTGCAGCCGTCCGACACCGTGGCCCGGTTGATCAAGCAGCACGGGCTGACCCCGCCGCCGGCGCCGGTCCAGCCCTGACGCGCCCCGGGGGGCACGTTTCTCGCCGGCGGGCGCGCTCGCCAAGGCCGAGGACAACATGAAAGAGCTGATCGAGTACATCGCGCGCGCTCTGGTCGACACTCCCGACTCGGTCGAGGTCAGCGAGTTTGGCGACGAGCAGGCTTCGATGATCACGCTCAAGGTGGCGCGCGAGGATCTCGGCAAGGTGATCGGCAAGAAGGGACGCACCGCCAAGGCGATGCGGACCATCCTCAGCGCGGCCGCCACCAAGCTCAAAAAACGCTCGACCCTCGAGATCATGGAGCCCTAGCGGCGCCGTGCCCCTGGTCAAAGTCGCGCAGGTCCTGCGACCACACGGCGTACGCGGCGAGCTGCGGGTGCGCCCGCTGGCCGCCGATTCGCAGGCGCTGCAGGTCGGCTCGCGCGTGCTGGTGCGCTGGCCGGACGGCGCCGAGGGCCAGCGCACCGTGACCTCCGTGCGGCCGGCCGCCGGCGGCCTGCTGGTGAGGCTCGACGCGACCGGCGATCGCGACGCCGCCGAGGAGCTGCGCGGGGCCGAGCTGCTGGTCGATGGCGGGGCGCTGCCGGAGCTGCCCGGCGACGTCTACTACGCCTTCCAGTTGGTGGGGTGCCGGGTGGTCGACTCCGGCGACGGCCGCGACTGCGGTCGCGTGCAGGCGGTGCTGGACAACTCCGCGCACGATCTGCTGCAGGTGCGGTGGGGCGGGCGCGAATGGTTGCTGCCGTTTGTCGCAGCCTATGTGCGCGAGGTCGACCTCGGCGCCGGTGTCGTCCGCGTCGTCGACGTCGCGGG
>JAFGSX010000160.1 GCA_016934455.1 Deltaproteobacteria bacterium | reverse complement strand
TGGCTCGGAAAAAAGTGTCGCCTTGGCCCCCCACACCGAGATGATTCAAGTCGATTTCGTAGATTCAGTCAGCGATCGCGGCAACGGCCTCGGCCGCGCCGGGAACCTTGAGGTAGCGCAGGTAGATCGAGACCGGCTCCCGGCCGTGCTTGGGCACCAGCAACTGGCACAGCTCGGTCACCTTGGGGGCCTCGAGTTGCTCGAAAAAGTCTATGTCTTGGTCGGTCAGGCCATTGTCGTGCTTGACCCCGAAGTGGTCGAGCGCGTCCGAGAGCATGGCCCGCTGGGTGAACAGCCAGTTGCGCAACAGCTCGCTCGCCAGATCCCGCTCCATCTTGCCGGCGTCGCTGATCAGACGGTCGTAGAGAGCGCGCACCCGGTCGCTGCCCTTGCTGGCGCGCAGGCCGATGCGCCGCGTCTGGGCCTTGATGCCGAGCCGCGAGAACAGCGCCTCGCGCACGCTGCGCGGGTTGACGGCGAATATCTCGCCGAACTTCTCGGGGCTGATGTCCACGATGATGTCGATCGGCCAGGTCATGGGACCAGAGCTTACTTGCGTCGGCGCGCCCGTCAAGAGCGAGGCGGGCGGCCGAACACCGATTGCTCGACCAGCTCGCGCAGCTTTTTCTGCGCCCTCGCCTGCGCCTGGCCGAGGGTGCGATCGACGGCGAACGCGGCGCGGTCGAACAGCTCGCGCGCCAGGTTGGCGCTGGCGTGTCCGACCAGCGCCACACTGCCGTCCGGGTAGACGATGCGCGCCGCCACCGCCCGCCCCAGCAGCAGCGGCGAGCGCCGGGTGCGGCGGTCGAGCGCGAGCAGGCCCTGCAGGCCGGCCACCAGCATCAGCGTGCGGGCGCCGACCGGGAAGATGAAGTTGGCGGCCACGGCGGGAGACAGCACGGTGTGGGAGAGCGTGATCAGCGGCCGCTCGGTGTGGCGCGCGATCAGCGCGTCGGTCTCGCCGAAGGCGCGGGTCGACGAGATGATCCCGGAGCTGGTATGCCAGAGCAGGGAGCCCCACGAGCTGTCGTAGCTGATGCCGCCGGGGCCGCCCACGGCGCTGCGGTGCAGACCGGTCAGCACCAGCCGGTCGCCGCGCTGTTCGGCGTAGACCGCGCCGGCGAACTCGCGATCGACGCGCCGGCTCTCCACCAGCTCCTCGACCGCGCGCTCCCAGAACGACCGCTCGGCCACCACCGCCCCGCCGCGCGGCGCCAGGTCGCGCCGGGTGCCACCGTCCAGGCCCCACTGCCGGTCGCGCACCTCGACCAGCACCGACCTGGATCCGCGGCGCAGGCGCAGCAGCGCGCCGACGCGCACGCCGGCCGGGTACTCGCACAGCAGCGGTTCGCCGTCGACCTCGATCTCGATGACGCCGCCGGCGGCTCGTTCGGCCGCGGTCAGGTTGATCGTCTGGTGCAGCTCCTCCACGGTCCAAGCGTTATCAGGTTCGCAGGCGGCGCACAAAGCTATACAATCCGCGACGGCCGGTGGCGATGGCCCCCAGGGGGGAAGCGGAGAGAGCGATGTTGTCGCTTTTGCACCCCGGAGCGGCGCAGCGCGCGGCGCGCAAGCGCGTGCCCAAGGCGCGGGTGGTGGTCGAGCGGGCGCTGCGCGACCGCGAGGCGCTTAGCAAGATCCGGATGGCGCTGTCGCTGATGTCCGAGGCCCACAACCTGGCCAAGAACACCCTCGACCACGCCGTGCGCATGGCCGAGAAGGTCTACTTTGGGCAGGACTACCTCGACTCGCGGCTGGCCGCGTATCGCGGTCAGAAGCGCGCGGTGTTTCTCTACCACGGCTACCTGCAGGGCCGGCCCGCGTTCGAGCGCTTCGAGCGCCTGCTCGACTCGGCGCTGTTCGATCTGTTCCCGATCGCGGCCGGATACCAGCCCTACTCGCAGGATCTCCGGATCTCGGCCGAGTACGAGCGCCGCGTCATCGACCGGGTGCTCGCCGCCACCGATCTCGAGGAGATCTACCTGGTCGGCCACAGCCAGGGCGGCATCATCGCCCGCTACCTGCTGCAGGAGCTGGCCGCGCCCAAGGTCAAGCGCTGCGTATTTCTCGCCACGCCGCACCGCGGCACCTACGCGGGCCTGGTCGGCTATCCGCACCGGGTGGCCACCTTTTGCCTGAGCGCTCTGCCGGCCTTTCCCAACGTCAGCGGCGAGAGCGGGCTGCAGTTGCTGCCCGGCTCGCGCTTCCTCGACCGCCTCAACAGCCTGGATCTGCCGGCCGGCGTCGAGTACACGTCGATCTACAACTATATCGATCCGTTGCTGGTCCCGGCGCGCTACGGGCGCATGCCCTACCCGCAGGCGCACAACATCCTGATGATGAAGATCGGGCACTACCACGCGCTGTACGATCAACAGGAGACCGAGATCGTGCTGCGCGCGCTGGTGCTCGGACAGTCGGTGTTTGCCGATTTTCGCAAGAACATCCTGGGTGGTCAGGAACTGCTCGACGCGGCCGAGTTTGGCGCCAAGGCCACCTCCGACGTCTTCGTGGCCGCGGCCGACTGACCCGCGCCAGGACCGTCCCTCCGCCAGCCGCGGCTTGGCACCGGTTGCCGCGCGCTCTATGATGCGCCGGTTTTTCGCGAGGAGCGCGACCATGGCGGAGCACGTCTACATCGATCGCATCGCCGACCATGTCGGCCAAGAGGTCCTGATCAAGGGCTGGCTCTACAACCGCCGCTCGTCCAAGAAGATGCGATTTCTCCAGCTTCGCGACGGCACCGGCTTCATCCAGGCGGTGGCGGCGGCGGGCGAGATACCCGAGGCCAAGTTCGAGCTCGCCGACCGTCTGCCGCAGGAGAGCTCGATCATCGTGCGCGGTATCGTGCGCAAGGAAGAGCGGGCGCCGTTCTGCGGTCACGAGCTGGGTCTGATCGACTTCGACGTCGTCAGCGAGTCGGCCGACTACCCGATCTCCAAGAAGGACCACGGCGATGCCTTCTTGATGGACAACCGCCACCTCTGGCTGCGCTCGTACAAGCAGCACACCATCCTGCGGGTGCGCGCCACCATCATCAAGGCGATCCGCGACTACTTCGACGACCACGGCTTCGTGCTGGTCGACTCGCCGATCTTCACGCCGGCCGCGTGCGAGGGCACCAGCACGCTGTTCGAGACCCGGTATTTCGAGCAGAAGGCCTTTCTCAGCCAGTCCGGTCAGCTCTACCAGGAGGCGGCCTGTATGGCGCTGGCCAAGACCTATTGCTTCGGCCCGACCTTTCGAGCCGAGAAATCCAAGACCCGGCGCCACCTGACCGAGTTCTGGATGGTCGAGCCCGAGGTCGCCTACCTGGACCTCGACGGAGACATGGATCTGGCCGAGGATTTTCTGGTCTATGTCGTCGGCCGCGCGCTCGAGAAGCACGGCGCCGAGATCCGCGAGCGGCTCGAGCGCGACATCAAGCCGCTCGAGAACGTGCACAAGCCTTTTCCGCGCATCTCCTACGACGACGCGGTGAGCCGCATCGCCCGGATCCGCGATCAGGCGACCGATCCCGAGATCCGGCAGAGCCTCGCGCTGGAGCCGGAAGACGATTTCGGCTCGCCGCACGAGACCGAGCTGACCAAGCGCTTCGACCGGCCGCTCATGGTGCATCGCTACCCGGCCGCGGTGAAGGCCTTTTACATGAAGAGGGATCCCGACAACCGCTCGCGCGCTCTGTGCGTCGACGTGCTGGCGCCCGAGGGCTACGGCGAGATCATCGGCGGCGGCCAGCGCGAGGACAGCCTCGAGGCGCTGCTGGCCGAGATCGATCGCCACGGGTTGCCGCAGTCGGCATTCACCTGGTTCCTCGACCTGCGGCGCTACGGCTCGGTGCCGCACGCCGGCTTCGGGCTCGGCCTCGAGCGCACCGTGGCCTGGATCTGCGGCCTGCACCACCTGCGCGAGACGATACCGTTCGCCCGCACCATGGACCGGCTGGCGCCCTGACGCCGTGGACGAGCGCATCGTCACCTGGGCGACCGAGGTCTCGCGCACCGTGCCGGGCGTGGCGTGGTCGAGCCATCTGCTCTCGAGCCTGCCGTTCGGGCTGGCGCTGCTCGGTCTGTGCGGCGCGCTGCTCTGGTACCGCCGGCGTCCGGGTTGGGCCGCCGCAGCGCTGCTGGTCAGCGCGGTGTTCGGGACCGACTGGATCAACCACAACCTGCTCAAGGCCGCGCTGCAGCGGCCGCGACCCTGCCACGAGCTGGCGGAGCTGTACACCCCGGACGGATGCGGTCCGGCCTGGTCGATGCCGTCGGGGCACGCGGCGACCAACTTTGCGGGCGCCGCGGTCATCGTCGCGCTCGAGCCGTGGTACGCGTTGGCGGTGATCCCGATCGCGGCGCTGGTCGCGCTGTCGCGCGTGTTTTTGGGCGTACACTACCTGTCCGATGTCGCCGTCGGCGCCGCCGTCGGCATGTTGATAGGGCTGCCCCCGGCGCTGCTCAGTCGGCGCTGGATCCGGGATCGTCGGGAACGCCCTCGCGCCTGAGCCCGAGCTGCTTCATCTTCTTGTGCAGGTTGGTGCGCTCGATGCCGAGCTCCTCCGCGGCGCGGGTGACGTTCCAGTCGCACTGCTCGAGCCGTCGCACGATGAGCTCGCGCTCGACCCGCTCGCGCACCTCCTTGAGCGTGGCCTTGCCAAACGCCGCCAGGTCGAGCGCTGCGGCTTCAACTCCGGTCATCTCGCGCGGCAGGTCGGCGAGCCCGATCGGATCGTCGCCCATGATCACCAGCCGCTCGCACAGGTTGCGCAGCTCGCGCACGTTGCCGGGCCAGGTGTGGCCGGCCATCGCGGCCAGCGCGTCGTCCGAGAAGCGTTTGAGCGCGAGGCCGTTCTCCTGGCAGAAGCGCTCGACGAAGGTCTTGGCCAGCAGCGGGATGTCCTCGCGCCGCACCCGCAGCGGCGGCACCTCGAGCGGCACCACCGCCAGCCGGTAGTACAGATCCTCGCGAAACTCGCCGCGCCTGACCTTGGCCTCGAGGTCCGAGTTGGTGGCGGCGATGACGCGCACGTCGACCTCCAGCGCGCGCTCGCTGCCGACCCGCGAGAACTCGCCGGTCTGCAGCACGCGCAGCACTTTGGCCTGGGCCGACAGCGACATGTCGCCGATCTCGTCGAGGAAGATCGAGCCGCCGTCGGCCAGCTCGAACAGGCCGCGCTTGCGGCGCTCGGCGCCCGAGAACGAGCCGCGCTCGTGGCCGAACAGCTCGCTCTCGATCAGGCCTGGCGAGATGGCGGCGCAGTTGACCTTGACGAAAGGGCCGCTGCAGCGACGGGACTGGGCGTGCACGGCGCGCGCGACCAGCTCCTTGCCGGTGCCGCTCTCGCCGGTGATCAGCACCCGGCCGGGCGTGGGCGCCACCTTGGCGATCGCAATCTTGAGGGTCTGCATCGCCGGGCCGTCGCCGATGATCTCGAACTCGCCCGCGCCCAGCGTGCGCGCGGCGAGCGCCTCGATGCGCTCCTCCAGGTTGGCGCGCTCGAGCGCGTTGCGCACCGCGATCAGCACGCGGTCGCGGTCGAGCGGCTTCTCGAAGAAGTCCAGCGCGCCGAGCCGGGTCGCCTCGACCGCATCGGCGATGGTGGCGTGGCCGCTGATCATCAGCACCGGCAGTTGCGGCGAGGTCGACCGCAGCCGCTTGAGAGCGCTCAACCCATCCTCGGCCGGCAGCTTGATGTCCAGGATCAGGAGGTCGATCGCGGTCCGCGCCAGCAGCGACTCGATCTCCTCGGCCGCTCCCGCCTCCTCGACGCGGTAACCCTCGCCCTCGAGCACCAGCCGCAGCGTGCGCCGGATGTTGCGCTCGTCGTCGACGACGAGCACGGTGAACTCCTGTGGCTTGACTCGGCTCATGGTGCGGCCTCCCCGACGGCGCTGGTCGAAACCCGGCCGCGCTCGAGCCGGATCTCGAATCGGGCTCCACCCAGCTCGGGCGAGCGGCCGGCGGCGATGGCGCCGCCGTGCTGCAGCACGATCTTCTTGACGATCGCCAGCCCCAGGCCGGTGCCATGCTTCTTGGTGGTCATGTAGGGCTCGAACAGCCGCGGCGCGTTGGCGGGATCGATGCCGGGGCCGGCATCGTCCACCAGCAGCTCGCAGCCGGTGCCGGACAGGTGCGCCGCGAGCCGGACGCGCGCCGGTCGGTCGCCTCCGGCCTGCGCCTCGACCGCGTTGAGGACCAGGTTGGCGATCACGCGTCGCAACATGATGCGGTCGACCGCAAAGGTGCCCAGGTCGCGGTCGATCTCGAGCGTCATCTCGGCATTGGCGGTGGTCGCTGCGATCTGGCCCGCGGTCTCGTCCAGGTATTGACTGAGGTCCAGCGGCTCGGGCCGCACCTCGGGCAGCTTGGCAAAGGCCGAGAACTCCTCGACCAGATGGCGCAGCGTCGCCACCTCCTCCTCGATGATCTCGCGCGCGGTGCGGACCAATCTGGCAAACGCCTCGTCGCCCGTCGGTTTCTTTTCGTCTAGCTGCTGCACCGCGAGCACGATCGGCGTCAGCGGGTTCTTGATCTCGTGCGCCAGCCGGCGCGCGACCTCCTGCCAGCCGCTGATCTTCTCCAGGTAGACGATGCGGTCGCGCCGCTCGGACAGCTCGGCCACCATCGTGTTGAAGGCCTGCCCCAGCTCGGCGATCTCGTCCTGGTGCCGATCCGCGATCCGCACCTTCAGGTCGCCGTCGGCGACGCGCTGGGTCGCGGCGACCAGACGGGCGACCCGGCGGGTGACGTTGCGCGCGAGCATCAGGCCGACCCACACGCTGCCGACCAGCACCACGAACAGCACCGCGGCAAAGGTGAGCAGCAGGCTGCGCTGGATGCTGTCGCGCGCAGCCGAGATGGTCTGGTAGGTGTCGACCAGGTCGCGCGTCTCTTCGAGCCCGCGCACGAAATGGCCGGGCAGCATGAACTCGAGCCGAAGGCTTGGATCGTCCTCGCCCTCCACCGCCTGCTCGACCGCAAACGGCCGGCCGTCCGGATCGGGGGGGACGGACGCCACCAGGCGCTGGTCTCGCCAGACCAGAGTCAGACGGACCAGCTCCGGGTTGGCCGTCAGGGCCTGTTCCAGCCAGGCCTGCACCTCGGTCGAGCCCCGCTCGAGCGCGGTCCGCAGCGCCGGATCCCGCCCCAGCGCCTCGGCCGTCGCCTGGTAGGCGGCCTTCTTGGCGTCGAACAGCGATCGGTAGAGCGGGATGTCCTTGCTCAACCCCCGGCGGACGGTCTCATTGACGCCGATGCCGAGCGAGACGTCGGTCAGCATCAGCGCCAGCACCACGGCCGCGCTCAGGGGCAGCAGCGCGGCCGCCAACATGGCGAGCACGATGCGGCGGGCGACGCGCGACATCATGGGGCACCAGCGGCGGGTTTGACCGGCGCGTACGCCGACAGCCCGCGCAGCACGCGCACGCCGTGCTCGACCGAGACGTTGAAGAACAACCGCGCCACCGACCCGAGCAGCGAGCGCGCCGACGAGCCCTCGCGCTCGCCCGGAGTCGACGTCATCATCTCGCGCGATCGCTCGAGCACCTGCTCGGAGACCGGATTGACCGTCAGCGTGACGTCGGCGCGGTAGCGCCGGCCCCGCTCGCAGGCGGCTGCCGCCCCGAGCTCGACGCGGATCGGCCGCCGCAGCAGACTGGCCACCTCGTCCAGCGTCGCCACTCGCGCCTGCTGCGTCGGACCGGCGCCTTCGAGCTTGACCAGATAGTGTTCGTCCCACAGGTCGAACACGATCTCGATGGTGCGGCGGACCGTGAACAGCGGCCTGCCGAATCCCTCGGGTTCGAGGTGGGCGTCGACGACGAGGCGGTTGGTGAGGCCGCTCTTGATGCGATCGCGCAGCGATCTGTCCAGCAGATCGGGCGCGCTGACCTCGGCCACCACCAGGTCGCGCTCGACCAGGTGCGACACCCGCAGGCTATCGGCCGCGGCTCGCGCTGGCGTCGATAGAAGCGCGCTGGTGACGGCCGTCGGCAGGGTCGCCAGCGGGACCGCAGCGGCCATGGCCGCCGACGCGGTCAGCGCTCTGGCCAGCAGCGCCGGCGCCCGGCCCGTGGTGCGATGTGGCGACCTCCTCACTTCCTCTTCACCTCAAAACAACAGGTCGACCAGATACGACGCCGAGATCACGAACGAGCCGGCCACGGTGTCGAACTTGAGGCCGGTGTCGAAGGTGACCGGAAACCGGTCGTCGCCCGGATCGAGCCCCTGGATCTCGCGCATCGTGGTGCCCTCGGCCAGGTTGACCGCGGCATAGAGATAGATGCGGTAGAAATGATCGCCGCCTATGAACAGCGGAAAGGCATAGCCGACGTTGAGCGAGCCCAGGATGTCGTCGTAGGTCGAAAACGCCGACAGGTTGAGACCGAGCTGGCGCGGCAGGCTGTTGCGATTGCGGCGGAAGTAGCTGTAGTCGCCGATGTAGTATGCCTCGAAGAAGGGAGCGCCCGAGTTGTTGCCGCGCGCCACGCCGGGCTGGATGACGCCCAGGTCGAACCGCAGCGAGAAGCTGTGGTGGGCGAACGTCGGTATGTATTGCTCGTAGGTCAGGTGGTAGCGGCTGTACTCGTAGGCGCTGAGCAGGATGACGCTCGAGAGCTCGACCCCGAGGAAGAGGTTGCTGCCAGAGGTCGGCACGAAGGTGCGATCGCGCGAGTCGCGCTGGTACGAGAACTCCAGCGCCGACAGGTACGAGGTGCCGGGCTGGATCAGCGGCGTCCGCTTGACCCTGGGGTCGAGCCTCAGATCGGCGTCGATCAGCTCGCCGTGGTAGTCGACCATGAAACGCTGATAGGAGCCGGCGTTGATGCTGATGCCGACGAGGCCACCGCCTCGCAGGTAGTTGATCGAACCGCCGCCGCGCGCATCGTCCCCCAGCGCCACCGGCTCGCGCCCGCGCAGGAACAGCAGCGCCAGCCGGGCGCCGAGGGGCGAGCCGAACAGATCGGCGCCGGCGATGCGGGCGCGATACGATTGCTGCTCGGGTGCGGCCACGAAGCCGCCCCCGAGCTCGAGGCCGCGGCCAAAGAAATTGGGATCGACCGCACTGAGGCCGCCGAAGAAGGGCGTGGTCTCGGAGAACCCGAGATAGAGCCCGTCGATGACCGGCAGCGGGGGACGCTCGCTGACCTCGACCAGCAGCACGACGCGACCGCGTTCGCTGCCGCGCTCGAGCCGCAGGTCGACGGCGGTGAAGTAGCCGGTCGCGAGCAACCGCACGCGCGACAGCTCGACCCGCTCCTCGTCGAGGATCTCGCCCGGCCGCACCATGATGCGAGCCATGATGACGCTCTCGGCGGTGCGCTCGTTGCCGCGGATCCGGATGCGCTCGACCAGGTAGCGCGGGTGCTCCAGCCCGGTCCAGGTCTCGTCGTCTTCCAGTTGCAGCAGGGGTGCGTCGGGGGCGCTGGCGGCGGACGCTGGCAGGGAACCGGGGGCGCTGGCGGCGGACGCTGGCTGTGATTCAGGCGCGCCGGCGGAAGGAACGGGCAGAGAGCCGGGCTCGCTGCCCGCAATGGCCACGGCGCTCGCCAGCACCGCTGCGATCGCCTCGAGCGCCATGACCTCACCGCGGCGTTTTTTCGCCGTCAGCCGGAATCTGGGTTGTGATCTCCGGCGCACCTGTGTCGCCGTCCGTCCTGTGATGCGCTGCCTCGCGATCGAGGTCGGTGGACTCGTCCGCGTTCAAAGGCTGCAGGGCCACGAATTCGCCGGGGCCGATCTCGACCACGGATGGTGAAGCCGTGCCCGCGTCCGGCTGCGCCGGCTTCTGGTTTTCCGGAGCGGCGGCGCGAGGCGCGTCACCGGGTTGAGCCGGCAGGCGGGTAGCCTCATCTTTGTCACTCTCTGTGTCCTCTCTGGACTCGGAGAGGCGCTTGACCAGGCTCTCGCTGATCTCGAGTCGTTCGGTCTCGTCGCCAGATCCGGTCTCCTGGCGCAGGATGTCGGTCTGGTCCTCGTTGCCGGGGGGCGGAGCCAAGCTGTCCATCAAGGCCACCGAGCGCAGCCCGGGCGCGGTTACGACCTCGCTGTCGGACCGCACTGCCTCCATCACGTCGGGTTGGGTCGGCATGGCGATGGTGTCGTGCACCCAGGGATCGCTGCCGGTGGCGCCGCCCTCGAGCTGGTCGCTGACGCCAAGCGCGATCGGAGCTGGCACCGCGGCGCCGCCTCGGGCGCGGTCCGCGGCCGGAGCGGGTCGCGGCACCACCGGTGTGTGCAACACCTCGTAGTCGGCCGACGCCGGTGGGGTATCGACGATGGCGTCTGCCGGAGTCGTCTCGGATGGTGGTGTGGGCTCGCCGGTGCCGCGGATAGAAACGCCAAGCTCTTCCTCGATCAACTCCGTGTAGAGCTGCCTCACCCGCTCCCAGGAACAGTGGTCGAGTGCGAATTCGCGGCCGCGCGTGCCCAGCCGCTTGCGCAGCGCCGAGGAGGCGACCAGCTCGTTCAGACACTTGCCCAGCCCCTCGACGTCGCCGCGCCTGACACAGCGGCCGAGCTCGCCCCTGTCCAGCAACTCGCGATGGCCGGGGCCGTCGGTCGCGACCACGGGCCGGCCGCAGGACAGCGCGTCGAGCGCCTCGACCGCGGTCAATCCGGTCTCGATCACCTTGTCGGACCAGCCCCACCAGACGACCACCACGTCGACGTTGCCGAGCGCGCTGGCGAGCTGCTCGGCGGTGGTCGTTCGCTCGACGCGCACCCGGGACTGCAGGCCGTGCTGGGCGGCCAGCGGCTCGACCGCGCCGGCGACTGGATCGCTGGTTACAAGCTGGACCTGCACGCGCCTAGGCAGCGTCGTCACGACGCGCAGCAGCTCCGCCAGGAGCGCCTCGCTCCAGGGCTCGATCACGGCCGCGATCAGGCACGCGCTCGGGTCTGCGCGCACCTCGATCGACGGTGGAGAGAAGACCGCGGTCGTCACTCCGAACGGCAGGTGGCGGATGCGCTCCTGAGGGACATTGAGGCCGAGCAGATAACGCCGCATGGCCTCGCTGTGGACGACGATACGTCTGGCGGTCATCAGCGCCGACATCTCGTGCCGTCGCACCGACTGTTGCCACCGTCGATCGTCGCTGCCGGGGTGGCGCTCGACAAAACTGACCGACGGCAGATCGAACAGGTCTATGAGCAGTACCTCGTTGCCGAGGGAGTTGGCGCTGACCGCGGTCGAGGCCGAGAACAGGTCGGCGCAGTAGACGAGGTCGTAGCTGTCGTTGTCGAGCTGCCGTGCCACCGCGCGCTGGAACGCCGCCACGCGCTCGGTCGGCTCCTTCTCGGCGGTGGGAACGCGCATCAGGCGCGCGGCGCCAAAACGCTGGATGTGGGCGAGCTCTTCGCCCTTGAGGGTCATGGCATCGACCTCGGCGCGCTCGGCCAGCGCCGGGATCAGCAGCGACAGGTGCTGTCCGACCGCATTGGCGCCAGGCACCAGGTCGCATGCCGGGACGAATATCTTGACCACTTCTCCTCCAGCGGATCCATTCTATGGTGTGCGGCAGCGGAAGCAAGGCGTCATACGAAATCGTCTTGATCATTACGGTGTGGGGGGCCAAGGCGACACTTTTTTCCGAGCCAGCGACCCCTGGAAATCCCTGACGAGGGACGAGGACAAAAAGGGTCGCCGGTTAAGGCGGGGCCCCACAACATGGTCGATTCAAGACGATTTCGTA
>JAFGSX010000159.1 GCA_016934455.1 Deltaproteobacteria bacterium | reverse complement strand
GTCGAGAAAGAGCCGGTCCTGGCCGAGCTGCTGCGCCGGGTGTTCCGTCGGCGGTTCCCTTGATCGCTCCAGCGCGGGCACCGCCGCAGGGAGAGTTCGCGTACGTGGACGACGTGCCTTGCTGAGCATTCGCGACGAGCTGACGGTCGGCCGAGTCGGGGCCGGCCCCTCAGACTCCGACCGCGCGCCGCAGCGTGCTTTTGGGGTCAGCCAGGCTCTGCCACGGCACTGCCACGACGCGGTCGTCTATCTGCAGCGGGCGCGGGCAGCGGCAGACGATGAATCCCCGGCTTGCTCGGTCATGCTCGTCGAGAAAGACGCTGAGGTGGCGTGCATCGGACGAGTTCGGGCGTTCGGACCACTTGACCTCGATGGGAAAGAAACGCCCCTGGCGCTCGACCACCCAGTCGACCTCAGGTCCGTCCGGGTCGCGCCAGAATCGCAGCCGGATGCGCGACGAGCGCAGGCGACCCAGGCGCAGCAGCTCGACGCCGACGAGCTGCTCGAATAGCTCTCCCAGGCGCTCGGGGCCCAGGCGATCGCCCTCGCCCGCGGCCAGACGGCGGACGCCCAGGTCGAAGAGTAGATAGCGGCTGCTGCGGGTGAGCTTCTTGCGGGTTGCCGAGCGTACGATGGGATCGATGCGCTCGGCGACCAGGCAGTCCACCAGGATCTCGTAGTAGCCCTGGACCGTGGGCGCGCTCACCCCGATGTCCGAGGCCACGGCGCTGAAGTTCACGATGTGCCCCGACTCCAGGGCCGCCAGCTCCAGAAAGCGGCCGAACGGCGCCATGCGCTTGACCAGCGCTTCTTGCCGCACCTCCTCCTCGAGGTAGGTCTCGACATACGATCGCAGGTCCTCCTCGCGATCGCGGGCTGCGCGCTGGTCGCGGATGGCTGGCAGCGCGCCGTCGACCAGGGCTTCGGTCAGGGTTGGCGGGAGGTTCTCCTCGAACGTGAGCGGATCGAGCCGCAGGTTCACGACCCGGCCGGGCAGCAGGTTGACGCCCCCTTGTCGCCTGAGCTTGCGCGCCGAGGAGCCGGTCATCACAAGTTGCACCCGACCCTCGTCGATCAGGATCTGGGCCGAGTCGAGCAGCTCGGGGACTTTTTGCACCTCGTCGATGACGACCAGCGGCCGCCGCTTGCCGAGCGCCAGCACCTGGTCGCGCAGCAACGAAGGGTCGCGCTCGAAACGCTGCCGCTCGCGCGGCTCGGCGAGCGCGATCGTCAGGTCCGCCGGCAGTGAGCCAAGCAGAGTGGTCTTTCCGGTCTGACGGGGCCCGAGCAGAAGGACGCTCTTGCCGCGCGCCAAGTGGTGCTCGAGCAGGGCACTCAGCGATCGTTCGAACATGAAATTATACTTTCATATTTCGCCGAAAAAATAAAGGTCGATATTGTAATTCTAACGAACGACAACGCGGCACTGCCGACCCAACATGAGTCGCGCAGGGCTCGGCTCATCGCACGGCGTCTCGGCTTTTCTCCGCCAGACATTTACCGGGGACCTGACCTGTGAGACACATCTCGGCATGCGAGGGCCGGGGGAGTGGGACCCCTGAAAGTCCCCAGCGCGGCAAACTTGAGTAGCTGCTGCCAATACTTCCGACGCACTACGCATAATACTTCCTACGCATGGTCATGCGATTACGCGGGACCTTCTGTTCAATGAAGTCCGCCTTCGTATCGATCACCTCTATGTTACATTCCAACGGTAGGCTGATGGGCGTCACGGCAAAAACCGATGAGCTCTGGGACGGACCAAGGTCTACAGTCAGATCCCGCTTGGATTTCTTTGTCGCCAGAGAAGGGTGGGCGGAATGCATGGTTTCCTGTCAGCGGTTGCGTACTACCTTGTCTATCTGGTCCTGCTTCCCGTCACGATCCTCGGCTATGTGACGTGGGTGGGAGGAGCGATCCTTCGCGGCCGCGGCAGCGGAATCTCGGGAACCGCGCAGGGGCCGCTCTTCGCACGCTACTTCGAGCATCGGCTGGGCGTCAGAGAGGACGAGGCTGCCGCCCGCGTGATGCTTGCGTTGCCCGGAGTCCCTCCGCTTGGGTTGAAACTGTTCACATGGCCCATGATTCTGGGTCACTCGATTACCGGGTATGTTCCGAAGACGTTCAGATACCCGTACACGGATGAGATAGCACCGCAGGTCGTGGCTGCTGCTCGCATGACCTTCTTTGACGCAGAGGTAGAGCTCCTGACAGCGTAGATTGGGCAGTTCGTCATCCTTGGCGCCGGCTTCGACACGCGCGCCTTCAGGATGGCTGAAGGGTCTCATGTGCGCTGCTTCGAGGTGGACACCCCCCAGACCCAGCGGGTCAAGCGCGACACGCTCAGGCGTGCCGGAATCGATTCGACCGCCGCGCCCTTCGCGCCGTCGATGTTGGCCGGCCGCAGCTTAACCGCCAGCGGGTACTCACCGCAGAATAGGTACATCGGCAGGTAGCAGTAGTGGTCGTAATGGCCGTGGAAAAAGCGCTGCTCCTGCTCGCCGTGCAGATGGATGTCGCTCGGGTCGATGTCCAGCACCAGGTAGACCTGTGGCTCGTCGAGGCTTTCGATAAAAGTGTCGACGAAGACGTCGCGCAGCGCCTCGAAGTCGCACACCACCTTCTCGTACCGCGTCTCCTTGCTGGCGTCTGCCTTGGTCCGCTCGATGCGTCCCAGCGTGCTGGCGCTCGCCAGCGGTAGTCCCTTGTGCTTCCTGTGACGACGTCGATCGCCGGTCGGGTCCGGCTTGCCGACGAGTGTCGCCAGCAGCGGGTCGCGGCTCAACTCGCCGTGGTCGTTGAGGTTCTCGTAACCAAGCGCCAGCCCGTACGTGCGCTGACGCAGCATCTCCTCAACGGAGTTATCGATGAGGTCCGGGTTCCGATGGTCGGTGAAGCACGCGGCCAAACGCCTGGTCAGGCGGAGACGCCGGTCGACCTCGCGCAGCAGCACCCCGCCGCCGTCGCTGCTGATCTATCCACCGCTGAAGTCCGCCACGAAATTGCGGCTTCCAACCCCTTCCAACGCCATCTTGGGAAAGCTACACTGTGTCTGCATCGCGTTTTGCCTCGGTGCCCTCCAAGTTTTGGCGAACAAAGAGTAATCACCGCGACGAGACGCGATGCACTTTTTTTGGTGATCGATCCGGGCTAGGACCGCCAGCGGGCTGTAGACCGGCCCTTGTTCTCCGTGATCGCGCACCCGGTCGATGCGTTGCTCTGCCACTCCGGGGAGAGTGCGGCGCCGTCGAAGGCATCCTGCAGGTTGCTCGCCTGGCACCAGGCAGTCCGCGGCCGAGGTGCAGGGCGCCTGGGGCGCGGGACAGCCGAGCACCGCGGCCAGCGCGATCGCGACGGCGGAGCGCACCCCGGATGTGTGGTAGATCTCGGGTCCGGTCCATGGTCGCGCGACCGCGCCGCCGGTACCCGGCGGCAGAGAGGAGCCGTCCTTGCCAACGACGACGCACCAGACCATTGCGGCGCTGTTGCTCCTGCTGGCGCCGCCGCTGCTGGCCGAGACGCCGCAGCGCGTGGTGGTGCTGGACCTCAAGGTCGAGGGAGACGCCAACCCGGCGGTCGGCACCCAGCTCACCGCGCGCGTCGCCGAGCTGATCGCCCGGCGGCCGGAGGTCTCGGTGGTGGCGCCCGACGAGGTGCGCGCCATGCTCGCCAACGAGGCCAACAAGCAGCGCGCCGGCTGCGGCGAGGCATCGTGCCTGGCCGAGATCGCCGGCGCCCTGGGCGCCGAGCTGCTGGTCAGCGGCAGCGTCGGCAAGATCGGCGACGCCTGGTCGGTGTCGCTGTCCGCGATCGACGCCAAGCAGGTTCGCACGGTCAACCGGGTGAGCGCCACCTGGCGCGGCGAGTCGATCGCCCTGCTCGAGCTGGCCGAGCCGCTGATCGTCCGGCTGCTGGCGGACGAGCACGAGCCGCTGACCGGCTCGCTCGAGCTGAGCGGCCTGGCCAGCGGCAGCCGGATCCTGATCGACGGGCAGGTGCGCGGCACCGCGCCCGCCGGCCAGCTAGGCGACATCCCGATCGGTTCGCATCGGCTCCAGATCTCGGCCGAAGGCTACCAGGCCATCGACCAGGACTTCATCGTGCGCCAGGGGCAGATCACGTCGCTGGCGCTGCAGCAGCAGGCGAGCGAGACGCCCTTTTACGCCAGTTGGTGGTTCTGGGGGCTGGCCGGGGCGGCGGCGGTGGGGACCGCGGCCGCGGTGACCGCCGCGGTGGTGCTGCTCGATCGACCGGGTGCGGGCGAGACCGGCGTCAACATCTCGGTCAACGCCGGCGACGCCGTGAGCGGAGGCCGCTGATGCGCGCGCTCCGATCAGCGCTCGTCCTAGTCTGCGCACTCGCCGCCTGCCAGCGCGCGGCATCGCCCGAGCTCACGCTGCGGCCGCCGCCGCGCATCATGGCCGCCCTGCCCCAGCTCACGGATCTGCAGGCCACAGCCTACCTGGCGCCAAAAGACCGTGCGCCGCTGGCCGGCGTCGCGCTCGAGCGCGGCAGCGACGGCGAGTCGTTTGCGGGCTTCGTCGCGGCCGAGCCCGGCAGCTACCGGCTGGACGTCGTGTTCAGCGGCGTCTTCCAGGGGGCGCGGCTGTTCATCGGCCGCTGGCGCTCGGATGCCTTCACCATCGCCGCTGGCGACGTGGTGACGCCCACCTTCTCGCAGCCGCTCGACACCATCGGCGATCCGGCCGACCGCGGCGACGACGACGGCGACGGCCTGGGCAACGTCGACGAGATCCTGTACGGCACCCACCTGGACAGCGGCGACAGCGACGGCGACGGCGTGGCCGACGGCGCCGACTGCGATCCCGCCGATCCGGCAAGCAGCTACGCCATCGCGGAGAGCGGCTCGATCGAGGACTGCGACGGCGACGGCTACCTGCGGCCAGGCCTGCCGCTGCCGACCAGCAGCGGGGCGCAGATCGACTGCAACGACCGCGACCCGACGGTCAATCCCGCTCAGCAGAACTGCCCGGCCGACGACCAGCCACCGGCGATCAGCGTGCTCGAGCCGACGCCGGGCCAGACCCTCGGCTGCCAGCGCCGCATCCGGGCCCGGATCGAGGACGCCTCGGGCATCGCCGGCGCCCACGCCGAGGTCACCGACCTGTCGGGCGCGCGGGCGCGCCTCACCATGCGTCTGGCCAGCGGCAGCGAGTACCGGACCGATCTGTTCTACGAGGTCAACGGCTGGATCAGGCCGGGCGCGCAGACGATCTCGGTGTGCGCCACCGACAGCGTCGGCAACACCGGCTGCAGCGACGTGGCCATGAACTTCGCCTTCCGGATGCCGAGCGCGAGCGTGCTGCCGCAGAGCGTGGGCAACCAGTCGAACCCGTTCGACCTCACGGTGGCCGCCGCGGTGGCCGGCGGCAGCATCGCCGCGATCGCGCTCAAGCGCTTTGACTGGCAGAGCGGCGACGACGACGTCGAGCGCAGCCGGGAGATCGCGGTCGGCGACGTGGCGGCCAGCAGCGCAGTCTTCCACATCGATCCCGGCTCGCTGGCGCAGGGGATCTACCTCTTCTACCCGGTGGTGACCGACGACGTGGGCAACCAGCTTGGGCCGGACGATACCTTCGCGGTCGACGTCGCCGGCGACGAGCTGGTCACCGCCCAGGAGTTCGCCGTTTGCGAGTTCTACGACGTCGATCCGCTGGTGCCGGTGCGCCGGCTGGTCGTCGGCCCGACCGCGCCGACCCTGATGCGCGCCCACCTCGACGAGGCGATCGCGCTCGCCGCCGGCCGCGACGCGGGCGCGGCGCTGGTCGAGATCCTGGGCTGGGGCATCCAGCCCGACGGCGGCATCGCCCTCTATCAGCTATCGCCCGAGGGCGACGGCAAGCTGTGGCGCTACACCTTCTTCAACTTCACCGACGACCGCCAGATCGAGATCACCTGGCACTCGGCCGCCGACGCCACCGGCAACCCCGAGGTCGCGGTCACCGAGGACTCGCCGTGGGGCTACACGTTCCACCCGTTTGCTGCGGCTCCCGCGACGCTCGTCGACAGCGACGCCGCGGCCGCGGCCTACGCCGCGTCGGCCGGCTGCCCGGCGATCACCGGACACGAATCCGACCGCATCCTCTACGAGAGCAACCAGCCCTTCACCGCCGACGACGTGGTGCACATCGAGGCCAGCGGCAGCGCGTTCTACTGGCAGGCGACCGCGGTGGCACCGATCGACGTGCTCGAGGGTTGCCAGTAGAGATCGCGCCGCTCACGACGCGCGGATGAAGGCGCGCAGCTCCGGACAGATCTGCTCGCGCCAGCGGTCGCCGCTGAACAGGCCGTAGTGGCCCGGATAAACGTGCCACCCGATGGCAGGGCCGTGATCTGCTCACGCCCCGTTGAGTGGCGCCTCGCGGCACCCGCTGTCGTGATAGACTGCCCAGAGTGACGTCGTCGGGACGTCAGGGTGCGTACACTGGGCCGGGCTGTAGAGCCGAAAGGGTGCACATGCTTCCCACGCGCGACAATCGTCGAGTTCGCGACCTGCGGGCAGGGTTGACGGCAAAGCTGGCACTGCTGCTGCCACTCGGCATCGCCGGCTGCCAGTGCGGTCCGTCGGCGGTCGTTCACGATGCTGCAGCGTCGACGGACGACGCGCACGCTGGACCGGTGGACGCTGGCTCTGAATCCGGGCACACCGATACCGGCCGCGCCGATTACGGGCAAGCCGATTACGGGCAAGCCGATGACGCGGGCGCCACCGACAGGGATCTGGCCTCGGACGCGGCGGCTGCCGACCTCGCGCGCGATGCCGCGGTGCCGGATACCACGACGGGGGCCGATGGCGCGCGACCCGACGCAGGTAGCAACCTGGGCCTTCTCATCACCAACTACCGCGGCCACGTGGACCCGGAGCCGGCGGACTGGGTCGGCGTGCGTTTCGACGACGGTACCTGGCAGCAGGTCGACCCCGGTGACGGCCGCTCCTCGGTCGCGCTCCAGGGCGGTGAGAGCGCGTTCACGGTCGCCATCACCTGCAGCAGCAGCTCGAACGTCGAGGTCTACCTGTTCAGCGCACTGCTCGCAGAGACCCGGGCCGTGATCAACACCTGTCGCGCGCCGGCCGGGGGATGGTACGGCAGCTTCCAGCAGCGCTTTTCGTACCTCAACTGGGGCGACAATGTGTATCCCCGTTCTGCCATTGGCGTCGGTGAAGGCAATAATGTCTGGGTCTTTCCGGGTCGCTACGATGTGGTGCACATCGCCGGGGTCGAGGGCTACGGTGAGTATCCGCCGCCGCCTTACCACGCGGTTATCCAGCGCGCGTATTCTGTTTCGGCGACAGATACACCTGCTGTTGATTTCAATTCTGGTGCCTCCACGAGCACGTTTCATGTCGACGCGCGTGGCTATCCCCACGGCGCTGATGTTTACTTCGTGACACCGGGCGGGACCTTCACACCGATCACCCCTTTCTCCATGGACTACGGCAGCCCGGTACCCTGCGCCCGGATCCCGGCGGTACTGCGGCAACCGGGTGACATGCACCTGGTGCACGTGCCGTACCTTGACCAGGAGACATTCCTGTTTTTAGCCGATCCGCACGATGTGAGCTTCGATTTCGCCATGCCAGAGCTGGACACGCCGACCGTGGGGCACGTCGGTGATCCCTGGAGTGGTCGGCTCTCGGTGGCCTGGACGGCTACTCCCAATACAAAGGCCGTGGTGTTTGCAGCCCGCAACGATCCTTACGGTGATGCGACTCCAGAGTGGTCCGCGTTCGTGTCCGCAGGTTGGTTGCAGGGTGCCACAACCTACACACTCCCCGACTTGTCGTCGGCACCCGGCTTCGATTCAAGGTGGAACCTATTGGCCGAGTACATGCAGTGGTCCCTGGGCGCTGTCATGACACAGGGCTCCGTGGCACAGCTCATCGGCTCCGCGCTCACGGTCCCGGCTCGCCCAGGTGAATATCAGAACTACCACCGCATGCGGCCAGGACCAGACATCGATGGCCTGCGCCTCGACGTGTCAACTCGACAGGGCTATCAGTCGCCTTGACCGCGTACCGGATAAACGTACCACCCGATGTTCCCCGGGGCTTACTGACCTTCTCACGGGCAATCCAACATCGACGGGTCCTGCCGCCTCTTCTCCCCGTCTCGGGGGGCCTCGACAACCCGATAGATGGCGTCTTGCGGCGCCCGGTGTAGTGACAATCTGCCC
>JAFGSX010000158.1 GCA_016934455.1 Deltaproteobacteria bacterium | reverse complement strand
GTTGCCATTACGGCCCGGACGGCCAGGATTTGCGCCCGCCCGACGACCAGGAGAACGGGTGCGCCCGCGCCTGCTACGACTGCCTGCTGTCCTACTATAACCAGCGCGATCACCTGCGGCTCAACCGTCACGTGGTGCGCGAGTTCCTCATGCAGCTGGCCGGGGCGACGACCACCATCGGGAGCGGCGAACGGGATCACGAGTCGCATTACCAGTACCTCTACGGGCGCACGGATCCGGAGAGCGATCTGGAGCGCCGCTTCTTGACCCAGATTTACGAGCGCGGCCATCGGCTCCCGGACCTGGCGCAGGGCCCCCTGGGCGACGTCCCCACCATCCCCGATTTCTTCTACCAACCCAACGTCTGCGTTTACTGCGACGGCAGTGTCCATGACGATGTGCAGCAGCGCGCCGAAGACGAGCAGATTCGTCGGGAGCTGAAGGACAGGGGATACCGGGTGGTTGTCTATCGTTACGACGATGATCTGGATCAGCTGCTCGCCCGGCACAAGGACGTGTTCGGCACTGCTGAATGACCACGATTGAGCTCGAGTTTGGGGAACGCCCATGACTGTAAATCCAGGCTCTCTGGTGAGGTACCGCGAGCGGGAGTGGATCGTCCTGCCCTCTGAGGACCCCGACCTGGTGCTGCTGCGCCCCCTCGGCGGCAGCAGCCGCGAGGTCTGCGGGGTCGTCAAGTCGGTCTCAGACCTCGTTGCCTATTCGCTCCCCTACGAGCGTATCACGCCGGCTACTTTTCCGCTGCCCGATCCGGCGCTGGCCCAGGACCATGCCGCCGTCCGGCTGCTACAACAGGCCGCCCGTCTCCTCCTTCGCGAAGGTGCAGCCCCGTTCCGCTCCCTGGGACAGCTCTCCATCCGCCCGCGGCCGTATCAGTTTGTCCCGTTGATCATGGCCTTCCGGCTCGAGACAATCCGTCTGCTCATCTCGGACGACGTCGGCGTGGGTAAGACCATCGAGGCGGCGCTCATCGCCCGTGAGCTGTTGGATCGGGGCGAGATCCGCCGCCTGGGCGTGCTCTGCCCGCCCTACCTCTGCGACCAGTGGCAGGGCGAGCTCGCGGCCAAGTTTGGCATCGACGCCGTCGTCATCCGCTCCGGCACCATTGCCCGGCTCGAGCGCGACACCCCGCCGGACACCAGCATCTTTCAATACTATCCCCATTTCGTGGCCAGCATCGACACCGTCAAGGGCGACCGCTATCGCGCCAATTTCCTTCAGCACTGTCCCGAATTCGTCATCGTCGACGAGGTCCACGGCGCCGCCCGGCCGCCGGGCGAGACCCGCGCCCGCGCCCAGCAGCAGCGACACGAGCTGCTGCGGCGCATTGCCGCCGACGGGGAGCGGCACCTGCTCTTGCTCAGCGCCACCCCGCACAGCGGCGTGGAAACGTCCTTCCTGTCGATCCTCGGGCTCTTGCGCCCCGAGTTTCAAGAGCTCGACCCCAACGCGCTATCGCCCGACGAGCGGGCCGAGCTCGCCCGCCATTTTGTGCAGCGGCGCCGGGCGGACGTGCGCAACTGGATGGGCGTCGAGACCCATTTCCCCGAGCGCGACCCGGAAGGCGCCGAGCAGCCCTACACCTTCTCGCGCCGGTATCGCGCCTTCTACAATGAGGTCTACGAGTTCGCCCGCCAACTGGTCCGCTCGGCCGAGACCATGACCGGTTGGCGCAAACGGATGCGCTTCTGGTCGGCCCTGGCCCTCATGCGCTGCGTGACCTCCTCCCCGGCCGCCGCCGAGGTGGCCCTTCGCAAGCGGATCGCAACGCTGGTCGATGAGACGGCGGTCGATCTACTGGACGAGACGACCGTCGACGACCTCGACGCCGCCTTTGCCCCCATGATTCACGACCCGACCGAGGTCGAGTCGACCGTCGATGCCCCGCCCTCCGGCGTATTTGACCTGCAGGCCCAGGACCCAGACTGGGGCGAGGGCGACCGGCGCCAGCTGCGCCACTTTGCCCGCACAGCGCGCGAGCTGCAGGGCGATGCGGATCACAAACTCCAGTTGCTTCTGACGGTTGTGGACGGTATGCTGCGGCAGGACTATCACCCCATCGTCTGGTGCCGGTACATCGCCACCGCCGACTACGTGGCGGCCGAGCTCGAAAAGAAGCTGGTAGACTCGCATCCTGGGCTCAAGGTCACCTCCGTCACCGGTGCGCTCGGCGAGGACGAGCGCCGGCTCAAGGTGGAGGAGCTCGCCGCCCGTTCGCCCCGCGTCCTTGTCGCCACCGACTGTCTCAGTGAGGGCATCAACCTGCAGGAGCATTTCACCGCTGTCGTCCACTATGACCTCCCCTGGAACCCCAACCGGCTTGAGCAGCGCGAGGGGCGCGTCGACCGCTTCGGCCAGCGGGCGGAAAAGGTCAAAGCCGTGCTGATCTTTGGCGAGGACAACCCGGTCGATGGCGCGGTGCTCGAGGTGTTGCTGCGCAAGGCGCGCGATATTTACCGCACCCTCGGTGTGCGCGTGCCGATGCCGGTTGACAGCGAGACCGTCATGAGCGCCGTGCTCAACTCGCTCTTCCTGCGTGCCCGGCCGGCGGAGGGGCTGCAGCTCAGCCTGTTCGAGACCGGCGATGAGAGTAGCGAGCTGGTCCGGCGGGTACACGACGAGTGGACCCGCGCCGCCGAGCGCGAGCGCGAGAGCCGCACCCGCTTTGCCCAGCGGGCCATCAAACCCGAAGAGGTCGAGCGCGAGTTGGAGGCCACCGACCGGGTGTTGGGTGATCCGGATGACATCGCCCGTTTCCTGGCCGATTCGAGCCAACGCCTGGGCTTTGGCTATCGCTCGGTTCGCCACCGGGACGTGCGAGTGCAGGCCTATCACCTCGACCCGTCGACGTTGCCGCCGGCAGTGGCGCTCCGCCTGGGCAAGGTGCCGAACCCGTGGCCGATTACCTTCCATTCGCCGGCGCCCGAGGATTTGGCCTACATCGGCCGCAACCACCCACTCATCGAGGGGCTCGCCGAGCACCTGCTCGATCTCGCCTTTCATCCCGCCGATGGCGCCGCTCCGGCCGCCCGCGCCGGCGCCATCCGGACCGATGCCGTCGCCCGGCGGACGGTCTTGCTCCTGCTGAGGTTGCGCTATCTGCAGTACGAGGGCAGTCAAGCTGTCCCGACGCTGGCCGAGGAGACGCTCACCTGGGGCTTTTCCGGCAGCCCCCCGCACGTCACCGGCATGAGTTCGGAGGAAGCGCAGGCGCTGCTCGATAGCGCCACGCCGGTGGCGAACGTCCCGCCCGCCGAGCGCGAAAAAGTGCTGGTCGAGGCCCTAGAGTGGTGGCCCGCGCTTGAGTCCGAGCTGGAGCAGGTCGTCGCCTGCCGCGCGGGTGCGCTGGCAGAGTCGCACGAGCGCATCAGGCGCATGCTGCGCCACAGTCGCGTCCGCATCGAGCCCCAGATGCCGCCGGACCTGTTGGGCATTGTCGTCCTGCTGCCGGTCCCGGGAGGTGTCCGAACCGATGGCTGAATATCTGGGCGTGCCACAAGCCGGTGAGGATGCGCGATGAGCCATCTGACGATCACCATCGAAGGGGGCCTCTTTTCCCCTGATTTCCTCGAGCGCATCCACGAGGCGCCC
>JAFGSX010000157.1 GCA_016934455.1 Deltaproteobacteria bacterium | reverse complement strand
GAGCCGCATCGAGGACGCGTTCCGGCGCCGCTCGGGCAGGCTGCCCGCTGACACGCAGCTGCTGCTGTTGGTGGCCGCCGCCGAGCCGACCGGCGACCCGGAGTTGCTGTGGCACGCGGCCGCGTACCTGGGCATCGCCCGAGAAGCGGCCGAGGCAGCCGAGGCAGCTGGGCTGCTGGCGATCGACGCCCAGGTGCGGTTCCGCCATCCGCTGGCGCGCTCGGCGGTATATCGGGCCGCCACACTGCCGGACCGGCGCCGTGCCCACGGCGCGCTGGCCGCCGCCACCGACCCACAGCGCGATCCCGACCGGCGCGCCTGGCACCGCGCTCAGACAGTCCTGGGCACCGACGAGGAAGCCGCCACCGAACTTGAGCGCTCAGCCAACCGGGCCCGCGCCCGCGGCGGGCTGGCCGCCACAGCCGCGTTCCTACAGCAGGCCGCTGAGCTGACCCCTGAGCCCGACGACCGTACGAGACGAGCGCTGGAGGCGGCGTACGCCAAGCACGAGGCCGGTGCGCCCGACGACGCCCTGGCACTGCTGGCGGTGGCGGCGGCCGGGCCGCTGGACGCATTGCAGCGCGCCCGCCTGGAGCTGCTGCGCGCCCAGGTCGCGTTCCACACCACGCGGGGCAGCGAGGTGCCAGGGATGCTGCTGGACGCTGCCAAGACGCTGAGCCCACTGGACGCCGCGCTGGCCCGAGAGACCTACCTGCAGGCGCTGCAGGCGTCTTTCCACGCCGGCCGACTCGGCCATGGGCGATGGCTGCGGGAAGCGGCCGAGGCCGCCCAGGGCGCGCCCGCCCCGCCGACGCCGCCCCGGCCAGTCGATCTCCTGCTGGACGGACTGGCCACCAGCTTCACGCAGGGCTACGAGGCGAGTGTTCCTACCCTGCAGCGGGCACTGGAGACGTTGCGCAACCACGACTCCCCAGCTGACGACGACAACCGCCGCTGGCTCTGGCTGGCCTGCCACATCGCGGCGATGCTGTGGGACGACGAGGCGATCTACGTCCTGGCCAGCCGCGATGTCAGGCTCAGCCGCGAAACGGGCGCGCTGGCCACGCTTCCGGCCGCGCTCAACGCGCTTAGCTCAGTGCTTGTGCTCACCGGCGAGATCGCCCGTGCCGCCGACTTGGTCGCGGAGGAGCAGGCGATCACGCAGGCGACTGGGGCCCCGCCGCTGCCCAACGCCAGGCTCATCCTGGCTGCCTGGCGCGGCCGGCAGCCCGAGACCTTGGAGCTGTATGCGGCCATGGTCAAGGAGGCCACGGGGCGGGGTGAGGGCGCAACGATCGGCCTGGCCCAGGTCGCTCTGGCAGCGCTGCACAACGGTCTGGGCAACTACGACGAGGCGCTTGCCGCCGCGGCGCCGCCGGTCGAGTATGACGAGTTGACGTTCAGCAGCGTTGCGCTGCCGGAGCTGATCGAGGCGGCCGTCCGCTCGAGCCAGCCCGAGCGCGCCGCCACCGCGCTGGAGCTGCTCAGGTCGCGAGCGCGCGCCAGCGGCACCCAGTGGGCGCTCGGGCTGGAAGCTCGCTCCCGAGCGCTGACCGCCACCGGGCCGGCCGCCGAGGAGCAGTACCGGGAGGCGATCGAACGGCTCGGGCGGTGCCGGATGGCCACCCACCTGGCCCGCGCCCACCTCGTCTACGGCGAATGGCTACGCCGCGAAGGCCGCCGCCAGGACGCCCGCGAACAACTCCGCACCGCCCACCAGCAGCTGTCGGACATGGGCGCAGAAGCGTTCGCCGAACGCGCCGCCCGCGAACTACGCGCCACCGGCGAACACCCACGCAAACGCGCCACCCAGCCGGCCGACCTCCTCACCCCCCACGAACTGCACATCGCCCGACTGGTCGCCACGGGGGCGACCTCCCGCGAAGTCGGAGCACAGCTGTTCCTCAGCCCACGCACCATCGAAGCTCACCTGCGCAGCATCTTCCGCAAGCTCGGCATCACCTCCCGCCGGCAACTCCGAATCGCGGCGGTGATCGAGGCAGCGGACTAGGCCGAGCGATGATGCTGGCGCAAGCGCCGGGAGTGGGATACCCCGAGCCTCCGGCGGCGCCCGCCGGCCGGCCTCCGTCAGCCGGACGCGTTCACGCCCCACCGGACAGGCCGCACGTGCCACCGGGGTTATCGGTTGCGCTGGAGCACACGATCACCGAAGCTTGGGCCCCATGGGCAGCTCACCGGATGGGTTCGTGTACGAGGTACGCGGCAATGGGCTCGTCGCGATCACGCACCACGGTCGGCTGGCGACGACACTGCGCGGTTCGGCAGCCGCCAAGTTCCTCGCCGAGGTGCAGGAAGGCGACGAACAAGAACTCATGGCCCGCGTGACCGGGAACTACAAGCGGGGCAACGAGCGAACGGCCAGGAACCATCCCCGTAATCATCGACGGTAACCAGACGAACCGGCGGCCCGGGCCGGGCGTCCGTCGCCTGACCGGGCGTCACTCAGCGCACTGGTGGCGCGACGGATCATCGACTGATCCGATCGGCGAGGAGGGCGGTACGGTCGGGCCGCGGCGGGTGTTCCCGTGGAGATGGGCGTGCTCGCCGTCACGGTCGAAGATCATGATGAGCTCGGCCGCGCCGTCTATGGCTGAGAAGGCATGCGGGGTCATGGTCGCGAACTCGGCGGCTTCGCCAGCCTCGACAGTGACCTCGCGGTCGCCAAGCGAGAGGCGCACCCGCCCCTCGAGCACGAAGAACCAGTCGTGACCAGGGTGGACCCGCTGCTCCAGACGCTTGTGTGTCGGTTCGAGCCGCATCTTCAAGGCGATGGTGCTGCTGGTCGGCCGGCTCAACATCCACGTCGTGCGTCCGCCCGACCTGTCCGGCGCCGGGCGGATGACGACGTCCTCGTCGTTGCGCACGTCGAGGAGCGCGTCGAGATCGACATGGAGTGCGGTTGCCAGCGGCAGCAGGACCTCGAGGCTGATCGTCCGCTTACCGGTCTCGACGCGGCTGATGGTGGAGGGACTCAGGTTCGTCCGAGCGGCGAGCTCGTCGAGCGAGAGGCCCAGGGTGTTCCGAAGAGCCCGCAGCCGGGTCCGGACCATCCGTTCGATCTCGCCGAGCTCGGACATCGTCTCCACCTCACGTTGCGGATCCTGCAAGCACCCTTGCGCTTTCTGCCACCAACTGTACCGTCGACCTCATGCATGACCACGCCTCCCCCGCCGTCGAACGCCACTGCGACGTCGCCGTCATCGGCGGATCGGCCGCCGGACTCGCCGCAGCGCTCCAGCTCGGACGCCAGCGCCGGTCCGTGATCGTGATCGACGCCGCAGAGCCTCGCAACGCTTCCGCCGAGCACATGCACGGCTACCTCGGCCGCGAAGGGCTCCCGCCAGCCGAGCTGGCCGCCGCCGGTCGTGCGGAGGTCCGCAGCTACGGCACGGAGGTCCTCACCGGCCGCGTGCAACACGTGACCCGCACCCCCGACGGCCGCTTCCGCGCGGAGCTCGCCACCGGCAGCGCCATCGTCGCTCGCCGGGTTCTTGCCGCCACCGGCCTCGTGGATGAGCTTCCGGACATCGACGGGCTCAGCCAGCACTGGGGCCGCGACGTCATCCACTGCCCGTTCTGCCACGGCTTCGAGGTCCGCGACCGGCG
>JAFGSX010000156.1 GCA_016934455.1 Deltaproteobacteria bacterium | reverse complement strand
GCAGGTGATGCAGATCGCCCAGGTGCTGGCCGGCTACACGCTCGGCGGCGCCGATTTGCTGCGGCGGGCGATGGGCAAGAAGCAGCACGAGGAGATGGCGGCGCAGCGCCAGGTCTTCGTCGACGGCGCGGTGAAGAATGGCATCGACGCCGGGCTGGCCGACGAGATCTTCGACCTGGTCGACAAGTTTGCCGGCTACGGCTTCAACAAGTCGCACTCGGCGGCCTACGCCGCGATCACCTACCAGACCGCCTACCTCAAGGTGTTCTACCCGGTCGAGTTCATGGCGGCGCTGCTGTCGACCGAGGTCGGCAGCACCGACAACATCGTCAAGTACACGGCCGAGGCGCGGCGCATGGGGATCCAGGTGCTGCCGCCCGACGTCAACCTGTCGCAGCGCTCGTTCACCATCGAGCGGCCGGCGCAGCTCGACAGCACCGACTCGGGCGGCGCCAAGATCCGGTTCGGCCTGTCCGCGGTCAAGGGGCTGGGCGACGCCGCGCTCGACGCCATTCTCGACGAGCGCAACCGCGGCGGCCCGTTCAAGAGCCTGTTCGAGCTGTGCGAGCGAGTGCCGCTCTCCAAGATCAACAAGAAGGTGCTCGAGGCGTTGACCCACTCGGGCGCCATGGACGGATTCGGGCGGCCGCGCGCCCAGCTCAGCGCCCACATCGAGCGCGCCATCGAGGCGGCGCAACCGCTGCAGAAGGCCAGCGCCATGGGCCAGGCCACGCTGTTCGGCCTGTTCTCGGCCGGCACCGGCAAAGGCAACGGCAAGCCCCCCGCCCCGCTGGTCACCGAGCGCTACGGCGCGATTGAGGAATGGCCCGAGCGCGAGCGGCTGCAGCGCGAGAAGGAGGCGCTCGGCTTCTATCTGACGGGCCACCCGCTCGACGGCTACCGCGACTCGCTGCAGCGGCTGGCCTCGGTCAACGCGCTGTCGCTCGGCAGCGCCGAGCCGGGCAGCGAGGTGACGGTCGCCGGCGTGGTGGCGGCGCTGCGCGAGAAGCCGATGAAGGACGGCAGCGGCCGCTGGGCCATCGTCACCTTCGAGGACCTGCACGGCTGCATGGAGCTGCGCGTCTTCAGCAAGGTCTACGCCCAGGCCGAGGCGCTGCTCAAGGGCGACGAGCCGCTGCTGATCAAGGGCAGCATCATGATCGGCGACGACGACGAGGCGGCCGAGCCCAGGCTGCGCGTCGACGAGATCCAACTGCTGTCCAAGGTGCGCGCCGAGCGCACGCGCGCCGTGGTGGTGCAGCTTCCGGCGCAGCTCGACGACGCGCAGCAGACGCTGAGCAAGCTGAGGCAGATCCTGCTGCAGCACGCCGGCCGGACGCCGGTGCGCATGGTGGTGCTGCGCGAGGGGCACAGCAAGACCATGATCGACGTCGGCGCCGCCTGCCGCGTCGCGCCCAGCGACGAGCTGCAGCACGCGGTGTGCCGGCTGCTGGGCAAGGACGCCATGAGCTTCGTCTGATTGCGCCGCTCACCGCAGTTGATCCTGTTTGGCGGGGGGCCGGCGGGAGCGGTCCGCACCTGTTCTCTCGCTTCCTGCGGCCTTGCTGCTGGACGTTTCTCGTCGGCCCTATTGGTGTCTGATGTGTTACGCTTTCTCTGAGCAGACCGGCTCCGCAGCCAGGGGAGGAGAGCATGATCGGGTCGGGTCGGCAGGGCGGCCTGGGATTGCGCGCAACGCCGCTCTGGGCGTGCCTGGCGCTGTCGCTGTTGCCCGCCTGCGCCGATTGCGGCCGCCCGGATGCGACCTGTGCCTCCGACTCGGATTGCCGCGTCGACGAGTTCTGCATCGCCGGGGTGTGCCGGCGATCCTGCAACTCCGGCTCCGACTGCTCGGGCCACGAGATCTGTCAAAACGGGATCTGCGTCCCCGGCGCGACCGACGCGGCACCGCGCGATACCCCAGCCGCAGACCGCAGCGCGGCAGGCGATGCCAGCGTTTCGCGCGACGCCGCAACCCGCGACGTCGCAGCTCTCGACAGCGCGCTGACCGACCGCGCGCCGAGCGATGCGACAGGGCCAGATACCCGGGACCCCGACGCCTGGGCGCCCGACGCCTGGGCGCACGACGCCTGGGCCCCTGACGCTTGGGCCCCCGATACTTCGGCACGCGATACCTCGGCGCCCGACATCCCAGGCATCGACGCATCGACCTGCAGCGAGGAGTGCCCGTACGCCGGCGCTCGGGAGTGTCTGGACGCGACGCGCTACCGGCTGTGCGGCCAGTTCGACGCCGACAATTGCCTCGAGTGGGATTCGATTCCGCGCACCTGCGAGACGGGCTCCGTATGCCACACCAACAACTGCACGACCCCGCCCGGCTGCAGCATCGACGTCTCCTGCTATTGCTGCAGTCCGCCGGAGTGTTACGGGGGCGAGGTCGAGTGCACCACCGATGTCAGCGGGGCCGTGCCGAGCGCGGGAGCCGCGTCGGCCTCGGGCTATATCTGGTTCAACGACGGGCGGATCACCGGAGTCACCTACTGTGGCACCGGCATGACAAATCGCTACGACACCGCCGCCGGTTCGGACGTCTTCACGTTCTCGTATGCGCATCGAGACACGCTCGAGGCGGATTGCTGGACTGTCTCCCGGTGCAGTCAACCATTCTCGTGGGATCTGGTTTGCCCTTGAGCGCAGCGACCGCACGCAAAGCGACGAGTTGCTGCCTGCAAAGAACTGATGGGTTGCCGATGAGGAGTGCTCCGCTCGACGATCGACGATCCGCGCTCGGCCGGGGCATGATCTTGCTGCTGCTGTTCGCAGCGCACCTGGCCGCAACCGGCTGCAAGGGATGCCCACCCACCTCGCGCCAGGACGCCGGCCCGCCCGACGCCGGCTGGACCCCTGCCGACGTGGCCTGGCACGTCGATCCGTTCATCGGCACGCTGGGCGGCGAGACCTGGCCGGGCGCGACCACGCCGTTTGGCATGGTGCAGTGGAGCCCAGAGAACACGGCCGGCGACCAGACGCGCACGACCTCGCCCGGCGGCTACTCCTACAACCGGCTCAAGATCCGGGGCTTCAGCCTGACCCATCTATCGGGAACCGGCTGCGCCGGCGCTGCGGGCGACATTCCGTTCTTCCCATTTCCGGACGACGTGACGACGTCGCCATCGAGCGACACCGCGGACGCGCGCTACGCCAGCACCTTCTCGCACGGCGACGAACAGGCGCAGGCGGGCTATTACCGCGTCCTGCTCAACTCCGGGGTTCTGGTCGAGCTGACCGCGACGCCGCGCACCGGCTCGGCGCGGTTTGCCTATCCCGCCGGCCGGCCCGCCAACATGCTGATCCGCACCTCGAACTCGGAGCTGGGCAGCGAGGACGCGCACGTCGTCGTCGACGCAGCGGCGCGCACGGTCAGCGGTTGGGTCAAGAGCGGCAACTTCTGCGGATACATCTACGGCACCAGCGGCAACATCGATCGCCGCAGCTACTACACGCTCTATTTCCACGCCGAATTCGATCGGCCGATCGCGGCGCACGGCACCTGGCAGGACGGCACGGTCACGCCCGGCAGCAGCAGCGCGAGCGGCGGCACCAGCTACGGCGACGACGGCTTCCCGCCCGCCGGCCGCGGCTCGGGGGCCTACATCACGCTGGAGCCGGGCGGCCAGCCGGTCAACGTCCGGGTGGGCATCTCGTATGTCAGCGCAGCCAATGCCCGGTTGAACCTGACCACCGAGAACCCGGCCGGCACCGCGTTCGAGGCCGTGCAGCAAGCCGCCTACGACGCCTGGAATGCCAAGCTGGCCCGCATCGAGGTGACCGGAGAAAACGACGCCGACCTCGCCACCTTTTACAGCGCGCTCTACCACGCGCTGCTGCACCCCGGCCTCTTCAGCGACGTCAATGGCCAGTACCTGGGCCTGGACCAGCAGCCGCACGAGCTGACCGCGTACCAGCAGGCGCAGTACGCCAACTTCTCGGGGTGGGACGTCTACCGCGGCCAGCTACAGCTTGTGGCGCTGCTCGAGCCGGGCATCGCCAGCGACATCGCCCAGTCCCTGCTCAACCAGGCTGACCAGTACCACGGCGTCTGGGACCGCTGGACGCATGCCTCGGGCGCCACGCACGTGATGACCGGCGACCCGGCGCACGTGGCGCTGCCCACTATCTACGCCTTTGGCGGCAGCGGCTTCGACGTCGAGAGCGCGCTGGCGTCCATGGTCCACGCCGCGACCACGGTCACCCCCGAGGACCTGAGCCGGGACGGCTGGAACGTCATGGTGATCGGGGAGCGGCCGTCGCTGGACAAGTACTTGGCTCTGCACTACGTCCCGGCCGACGGCAATGCCTGGGGCGGCGCCGGCGAGACCCTCGAGGACGTGGCCGCCGACTTCGCGATCGCCCAGCTCGCCGCGCGCCTCGGCGACCTGGGGACCCACGACCAGTTTATCGGCCGCTCCGACTACTGGCGCAACGTCTTCAACCCCGACGCCGTCCCCGGCGAGGGGTATATCCAGGATCGATTTTCCGACGGCAACTGGCGCACGCCATTCGATCCCGCCACCGACAACGGCTTTGCCGAGGGCAGCAGCGCCCAGTACACGTGGATGGTTCCGTTCAACGTGCGCGGCCTGATCGACGCCCTGGGCGGCGACGCGCATGCGATCGCCAGGCTCGACGACTTTTTTCACGCGGCCGGTGGCTGGGCGCTGACCCGCGCCGGCGACAGGCACGCCGAGATGAACAACGAGCCGTCGCTGGGCGTTGCCTTTGCCTACAATTTTGCCGGCGCGCCGCACCGGACGCAGGAGACCGTTCGCCAGGTGATCAACGAGCTGTGGAGCAACTCCCCCGACGGCATCCCGGGCCAGGACGATCTCGGCGCCATGTCGGCCTGGTACGTCTGGGCCGCGCTCGGCCTGTACCCGCAGTACCCGGGCCGCGCCGAGCTGCTGCTGTCGGCGCCGCTGTTCCCGCACACCGTCGTCCGGCGCAGCAACGGCGTCGTCATCGAAGTGGACGCGCCCGCGGCGGACAAGGCGGCCGCCTACGTCGTGGGCCTCGCCGTCGACGGCCAGAGCTCGAACAGGTTGTGGCTACCCGAGTCCTTCGCGGCGCAGGGCGGCCGGCTCGACTTCGCGCTCGCCAGCGAAGCGAATCCGGCGTTCGGCGCAGCGGCGTCGGACGCGCCGCCCTCGTTTGCGCCGTGACGTAAGCCCGGCCTAATTTACCGGCGCCTGCTTGGCCGCGTTCTCGATCGCGGGCAAGAAGATGCTGTGCTGGAACCGGGCGCGGAACTTGGCCGCCGCAGCGGCCGCGTCCGCGCTCTCGGCCTGGAACAGCGCCAGCACCCGCAGCGCCTCGCGCTCCTCGACCAGCCGGCCGCGCGGATAGCGCTCGCCGTGCTCGCGCAGCAGCGTCAACGCGGTCGCCGCGTCCTCGGTCTTGAGCGCGCTGCGCGCGCGCTCGAGCAGCGCTTGCTCGGCGGCCAGCGTGTCGGCGATCGGCCGCGGCGCGATCAGCGGCTTGGGCGGCGGCAGCTCGACCGGCGGGGGCACCGGTGTAGGTGCCACGACCACCGGCGGTGGCTGTGGGGGCGGCGCTGGCGCGACCACTGCTGGCGCCTCGACCGGCGCCACCGGCGCGGGCCGGGCCACGTACAGAACGCCGGCACCCACGCCCACCGCCGCGCTGGCCGCGGCGACCAGCGCCAGCTTGACAGCGGGCGCCATGGTCGCACCACCGGTCGCGACCGCGCCGCCGGTAGCCGCGCCCCCGGCGCCGCCCGCGATCGGACCCGCTCCGCCGCCATCCTGGCCCGGCCCCACCAGCGGCGGCAGCACGGTCGCCATGATCATGGCGTGAACCCGCTGCTTGGCCACCGCCGGCGGATCAGGCTCCCGCCGCGCTGCGTCGAGCAGGGCCGCCAGGTCGTCGTTCAACGGCGGTAGCTTGTGGTCCTGCTCGCTCATCCTGCCTCGCCCTGCCGCAACCTGCTGCGGCGCACCGCCTTTTCAAATGCCTCGCGCGCCAGCCGCAGCCGCGAGTAGCACGTGTTTAGCCCTACCTCCAAGGCTGCCGCGATCTCGGGCATCGTCAAGCCCTCGATGTCGTGCAGCACGAAGACCGCGCGCTGATCCAGGTCCACCTGCTCGAGCGCGCGGTAGACCAGCTCCCTCGCCTCGTGCTCTGCCACCACCGCGTCGGCCAGCGGCCGCTCGTCGGTGGCCTCGATCTTGTCGTCCAGCGCCTGCCGCCGGTGCAGGGCGCGGCGCCGGAAATCGGACGCCACCCGGTAAGCGATGCCGGCCAGCCAGGGCCGCAGCGGCCGCGCCGGATCGTAGCGGTCGAGATGGCGGTAGACCACCACGAACAGATCGTGCGCCGAGTCCTCGAGGTCGCGCTCCCACACGCCCAGCCGGCGCAGCAGGTGCCAGATGTAGGTGAAGTGCTCCTCATAGATCTGCTCGAAGGACGGCCGGGACGCGGGCACCTTGCCCGCCTGCGCGGTCCCCTCGACAGGTGTTTGGAGGGTGTGGCGTGGATCAATCAAAATATATGACCAGTGCGGTTGTCCCGAGCGCCACCGCGCCGATGGGGCTCTGCCACAGAGGAGACAGATCGACCGGCACGATATTCAGCATCGCGTCGCCCTGCAACCGCAGCGCGAGCCACGGGTAGATCGGGATCTCGACCCCGAGACGGCCGCCCGCGGCCAGCGCCAGCCGGCTCTCGATGCCCGGCACCGGGTCGAAGACAACGCCCGAGAGCTGGCCTAGCGCCACCGCACCGCAGAGCTGAAACCACCACAGATTGACGCACGGCACCAGCGCCAGCGAGCCGAGGCCGGTGGCGCCAAAGGCCATCGAGTTCATGGAATAGGCGGCGCAGAACTCGCTGCGCCCCTCGAGATCGAGCGAGAACAGCGCGTAGCGGACGCCCACCATCAGCTTGGGGCCAAGGGCCAGGGTCGGGGACGAGCCCAGCGTCAGGTGGGTGCCGGCGCCAGCGTACAGCCGGAGGTTGCCGGTCTCCTCCCCGGGCTCCGGCGTGCTCGTCGGCGCCTCGACCAACACCGGCGCGCTCTCGGGCAGCGACTCGGGCGCGCGCTCGGGCATGCTCTCGGGCAGTGTCTCGGGCAGCGTCTCTGGAAAAATCTCGAGCGTGGCCGGCAGGGTGGCGGGCTCGCTCTCGGGCATGGTCTCGGCAGTCAGCGCCATGCGCAGGGGATCGACGGCGATGCAGATCGCCAGCACCATGGCCGACGCCAGCTCGTCGCAGCTCTCGGCGCGCGAGCTGAGGAGGCGCTCGCCGCTGCGGCCGCTCTGCGGATCGCGCAGCGCGATCCTGGCCACCAGCGCGCCGCGCTCGCGCGACAGCTCGACCTCGACCGTGCGCGGATCGTCCTCGGCCCAGGGCGAGTAGCCGAGGCGCATGCTCACCATCTGCCGCAGCACCTCGGTGTCGGGGCATGCTTCGGCGCCGACGCCGCGCTGGTAGAGCAGGCGCGCGGTGGGCGTCGACTCCTCGGCCGCGGCCGGCGCGCCTGCCAGCGCGATCAGCGCGAGCCCAACGATCACGCGGCAGCCGGACATCGCCCGAACCATCGCGCCAACCGCTGGCGAAGACAAGCCACGAGCCGCGGCATGGACGATGCTCCTCTCCCGCAGCACCGCGACCGACCTCGCCCGCAGAGACAGGGCGGGCGCCCCGACCGGGGGGCGACGACTAAATCGACGCCGCGCGGCGACTCTCTGATCATCCCGAGGCGCGGCCGGCTTTTTTTCGACACCCCTCCCCTCCCCGTTCGATAGCCCAGAGAGACCAGGCGACCGCTGCCTGCCGACCCGAGGCAGAACCCGATGCGCTGCTTTTTCTCCGCCAGCCCGACCGCTATGATGCCAAAGCGATGTTGTCCGCGATCTTCGCCCTGCTCTCGGCGGCGCTGGCGCGCGTGGCGCCCGCGGTCGAGCCGCTGTCGCCCGAGTCGCTGCGGCTGTTTCACGACGGAGACGCCGCGGTGCTGGCCGCGCTGTTCCGCGCCCACGCGCCGCGCGCGGTGGCGCTGATGCGGCGCAAGCTCCCCGGCATCGACGCCGAGGCCGCGGTGCAGGAGGCCTTCGTCAACCTGCTCTCGAGCGCCGAGCAGCGACGCCGCTTCGGCGGCGGCTCCTTCGCCGCCTTCTTGTGCACTCTGGCGCGCTGCCGCGGCATCGACGCCTGGCGCCGCGAGCAGCGCTACGTCGACGAGTCGGCGGCCGCCGAGCCGGTCGCCGGCGACAGCGGCGCCGAGGATCGGCTGGCCGCGCGCGAGCTGCTCGAGAAGTTCTGGCAGCGCTCGGTGCCGCCGACGCAGAAGGACTTCTTCAGGGCGCGCTTCATAGAGCAGCAGACCCAGCTCGAAGCCGCCGACCGGCTGCAGATCAAGCGCTCGACGCTGGCGACCTGGGAGAAGCGGCTGGCCGAGCGGCTGCGGCGCGCCGTGATCTCGGGCGAGATCGCCTTCGTGGCGCAGGGGTGACCATGCACCGCCTGGTGCGCTGGTTGATCGAGCGCCACTTCATCGCCGGGCCGCCGTTCGCCGGCGGCTTGCCGGCGCCGCTGTTCCGGGCGGTGCGCCGCCACGTCGACCGGTGCGCCGGTTGCCGCGAGCACTACTCGCGACACATCGACTGGGAGAGGCTGTTGCCCGACGCCGAGTCGCGCGCGGGCGCGCGTCTGCTGCGCGAGGCGCTGGCTCTCGCTCCACGGCAGATCGCGGCCGAGCAGCGCGGCTGGCTGTGGGGCGGCTCGCTGGCGGCGGTGGCCGCGGCCGCGCTGGTGGTGGTGCTGCTGAGGCCGGCAGCGGAGCCGCCGTCGCTGCAGCCGCGCGGCGGTGAACAGCCGGCTGCCAGCCGCCTCGAGCTGCTGCTGCGCGGCGGGCCCGCGGGGCCTTGGCTCGCCGTCGACCGCCCGGTCGCGGCGGACAGCGAGCTGGCCTTTCGCCTCGACAACGCCGAGCGCTACCCGTGGCTGTCGCTGTTCATCGTCGACAGCAGCCGGCAGGTGCACCTGCTCTACCCGGCGCGGGCGGGCGAGCAGCCGCTCGCGATCGGCGACTGGCCGGCGGGCGCGCTGCTTCCCGACGCCTTCTCGCCGGAGCTGGCGCCCGGCGCGTTCACCGCGGTCGCGATCTTCAGCCGCCAGCCGATCGACCTGACCGCGGTCGAGCGAATGATCTCCGACCGCGGCCTGGCCGCGGCGCTGGCGCAGTGGGCCGATCGCGGCCGCGTGCAGCGCATCGACGGCCAGCGGGCGGCCGCCCCGACCGGCGACGGGGGGCAACCGTGATCGGCTGCTGCTGGTTGCTGGCGCTGGCGTCGGCGCTGGCCGATCCCTCGAGCGCGCCCTTTGCCGAACCGCTGCGGGTGGCGCTGGTCGTCGGCAGCAACGCCCCGCTCAAGCCGGGCAGCGCGCCGCTGCGCTTTGCCGACGACGACGCCTACAAGAGCGCGCGGGTGCTGGGCGGCGCCGGCGTCGAGGTCTGGCTGCACACCCGCTTCGACTGCGAGACCGAAGAGCAGGCCGCGCTGCGCGGCATGGCTGGTACGCCGCGACCGCCGACGCTGGAGGCGCTGCGGCAGAGCCTGGAGGAGATCCGCGAGCGCATCGCCACCGCCAGGCGCGCGGGCCAGCCGACGGTCTACTACTTCTGGTACGCCGGCCACGGCGATGTCATCGATGGCGAGGGCGCGGTCTCTCTCGACGACACGCCGCTCAAGCGCAGCACGCTGTGGCGCGAGGTGATCGCGCTTCCCGGCGCCGACGTCAACCACGTCATCGTCGATGCCTGCCGCGCCTACCATGTGGTGTTCGAGCGCGGCGTGAGCGCCCCGCGGCGGCCTCTGGGCGAGGTGGCGGTGCAGGCGATCCCGCCGGCGCTGGCCGCCCGCACCGGCGTGGTGCTGTCGTCGGCCGGCAGCGAGCAGAGTTACGAGTGGGACGCGCTGCGCTCGGGCATCTTCGGCCACGAGGTGCGCAGCGGTCTGCTCGGCGGCGCCGACGTCGACGGCGACAGCTCGGTCAGCTACCTGGAGCTGGCCGCCTTTGTCGACGGCGCCAACGCCTCGCTGCCCGACCCCGCCCTGCGGCCGACCGTCATCGTGCGGCCGCCGACGGGCGAGTTCTCGCTGCTCGACCTGCGCCGCCACGACGGCAGCGCGCTGGTGCTCGAGCGCGACCTGCGGCGCCATCTTTTCGTCGAGGATGCCTTCGGCATGCGCTGGGTCGACGTCCACCCGTCCGGAGATCGCGAGCTGACGCTGCGGCTGCCCAAGGGCACGCGGCTGGGATACCTGGTCTCGGTCAGCGACCGCACCGAGGCCCGGCTCTCAACCGGCGCCCACCAGATCGTGCGCGCCGCCGATCTGCGACCGCGCCGCAGCGCGCGGCGCGGGGCGGCCGCGGACGCGTTCGAGCAGCTCTTTGCCCAACCCCACGGCGGCGAGTCGCTGGCGCGCTTCGAACGCAGCCCGGTCGGCCAGGACGCGCGCACGCCGTACGCCGACCTGGTGGCGCGGCTGGCCGTCGACGAGACGCCGGCGCCGCCGCGGCCGGCCATCGCGCCGCGGCCGGCGAGGCCGCTGGCGCTGATCCAGCGGCCGGTTGACCTGACCGACCGCTTGCCCTTTGCCAGCGGCGGCAACAGCTTCATCGCCGAGCCGGCGGACGGGGGCACGGCCCGCCACGTCAAGCTCGCGCTCGGCGGCGAGAGCGTGTCGTACGATCGCTTCGCGCAGCTCGCGCTCGACCCCGCCACGCGCCAGCGCGTACGCGAGCAGACCCGCGGCCTCTACACCTGGGACCGCGTGCGGGCCTGGCTCCTGACCGGCGGCGGCGGCCTGGCCTCCATCGTCGGCGGCGGCGCCGCCATCTACGCCTTTGCCGCCGGCGTGCCGCTGCGCGAGCGGCTGTGGCTGGGCATGGGCGGCATCAACCTGGCGCTCGCCGGCGGCGCCATCGCCGGTCTCGGTATCGCCGACCACTTCTGTATCGGCATCTCCGAAGCGCTGCGCAGCCGGATCGCGGTCGATCCGGGCTGGCTCGAGCAGCAGATCGCCTCCTACAACCGGCGCGTCGAGGAGGAGAGTGCGCCATGAGCCGCGACCGCTGGTCTGCCGCCGTCGCTCTGTGCGCGCTGGTCGCGGCCAGCGCCTGTGTCGACGTCTGCGTGCTGAGCGGCGCGCCCTGCGACAGCGCGGCCGACTGCGAGAGCGGTCAGGTGTGCCGGTTGCGGCGCAGCTTCGAGCTGGGCTGCCTGTTCGCCCGCGGCACCTGCGTCGACGGCACCTGCGGCAGCGTGGCCGACTGCCCGGAGGGGGCCTGCTGCGATCCGGACCGGAACCGATGCGTCGCCAGCAGCGAATACCAGGGCTCGTGCGACGACAAGACCTGCCGCGACTGCCCCGAGCCATGCCTGGTGCCGCCGTGCGACAGCAGCGGGGACGGCTGCAGCCCGCTGCCCGACTGCAGCGCCAATGGATCGTGCCAGCCGTTGATCGCGTGTCAGGACGACGGCGTCTGCCCGGCCGACCGTCGCTGCAGCTTCGACCGCTGCCGCCTGATCTGCTCGTCTGACGAGCAGTGCCCGGGCGCCGACTGCTTTGCCGGCGAGACCTGCACCATGCCGGTGGGCACCCCGTGCGCCGACCTGAGCGACTGCGGCGGCGCCACCTGCACCGATCTCAACGCCAGCAACGTGCGGCGCGCCTCCTACTGCACGCTCTATTGCTCGGAATACACGCTCTGTCCGTGCGGCTTCCTCTGCGTCGACAGCGAGTGCCGCTATCCGGAGTAGCCCCGGGGTCGGCCGCTCGCCAGCGTAGAGCCCAATCCCATGCGGGTCAGCGCGCACCCGCTGTCGCGTCGCTCTGCCCGAAAACGACGAAATCCGATGACCGAGGCCCCAAGACCCGAATACCGACGACCGAGTGCCGACTACGGATCAAGTCTGCGTCAAGACCGGGTGACGCTGAACTCCCAAACCTGCTAAAGATGGGGTCGGCTCTGTGGGATGCCGATGGCTGACCTCGTCTTTGGCAAATACGAGATCGTCCGCCGCCTGGCGGTCGGCGGCATGGGGGAGATCTTTCTCGCCCGCCAGACGGACGTGGTCGGCCTGGATCGCCTGATCATCCTGAAGAGCCTGCTGCCCGAGCTGGCCGATCAGGACAAGTTCGTCGAGCAGTTTCTCGACGAGGCGCGGGTCGCCGCCACCCTCAACCACCCCAACATCGTCGCCATCTACGAGGTCGGGCTGTGGGAGGGTGCCTACTTCATCGCCATGGAGTACATCCACGGCGTCACCGTGGCCCAGCTTATGCGGCAGCTCGTCAAGACCAAGGGCTTGATGCCGCCCTGGATCGCGGCGCGCATCGTGCACGACGCCGCGGTAGCGCTCGACTACGCGCACTTCGCCAAGGATCCCAGCGGCCGGCCGCTCACCGTCGTGCACCGCGACGTCAGCCCGCAGAACATCATGGTGCGG
>JAFGSX010000155.1 GCA_016934455.1 Deltaproteobacteria bacterium | reverse complement strand
GCGCATCGGATACCTGCAGTTGTGCCCTCGCTTCGGCGCGGTCGAGGCCAACCGCCGGGCCGCGGTCGAGGCGCTGGAGCGCGCGGTCGCCGATCTGATCGTGCTGCCCGAGCTCTGCTTCACCGGCTACCTGTTTCGCGACCGCCGCGAGCTGCGCGATCTGGCCGAGGATCCGGCGGACAGCGCGACGGTGCGGGAGCTGATCGGGCTCTGCCGCCGGCGCCGGCTGCACCTGGTCGCGGGCTTTGCCGAGCGCGACCGGCGGCGCCTGTTCAACAGCGCGCTGCTGATCGGCCCGCGCGGCGTGGTCGGCCGCTACCGCAAGCTGCACCTGTTCATGCGCGAGAAGCAGCTCTTCGACCCCGGCGATCGGCCGCCGCCGGTGTTCTCGGTGCGCGGGGCGCGCGTCGGGCTGATGATCTGTTTTGACTGGGCCTTGCCCGAGGTCGCGCGCTCGCTGGCGCTGGCCGGCGCCGACGTCATCTGCCACCCGTCGAACCTGGTGCTCGGCCACTGCCAGCGGGCCATGTTGACGCGGTCTCTCGAGAACGGCGTCTACGCGATCACCGCCAACCGCTGCGGCAGCGATCGCCGGCCTCACGGCAGCGTGCGCTTCACCGGCCGCAGCCAGATCGCGGGCCCGCGCGGCGAGCTGATCCACCGCGCGCCGGCGCAGCGCCGCGAGCTGTATCTGGTCGACGTCGACCTGCGGCGGGCGCGCGACAAGGCGCTGACGCCGTTCAACGACCTGCTCGCCGACCGGAGGCCGCGCTACTACCGGTTGTCCCCGCGCGAGGGGATCTCGCAGTAGTCGAGATGGGCGTGGCGGCGCTTGATGCAGTCGTCCATGACGACGAGCAGCCCGCGCTCGATCGCCAGCCGGGCGATGTCCTCGCGTATCACGCCGTCCTGCAACCAGAGCAGCTTGGCGCCGACGGCCAGGGCCTCGTCGACCAGCGTCGGCTGCAGCTCGCCGGGGTTGCGAAAGACGTCGACGATGTCGACGCGGCGCTGGATCTCGCGCAGCGAGCGCGCCACCGGCTGCCCCAGGATCTCGCCGCCGGCCGGGTTGACCGGCACCACCTGGTATCCCTGCTGCAGCAGGTAGGCCATGGTCTGGTGGCTGGGGCGCTGGGGCTTGTGCGAGGCGCCCACCACGGCCACCCGCACCGCGCCCAGCAGAATCTGTTGGATCTCGTGGTCGTCGGTCAACATCTTGCCTGGCATGTCGATACCTTTCGTCGCCCTCTTCAATATAGCAGGGGCCGGGGCGCCGGACACTGGCCTCGCGCGCGCTTTGGTGCTGCAATTCCCTGGGCAGCCCAGAGGTGAACATGTCCCGGCGCGGTACGCTCTACCTGGTCGATGGCAGCGGCTACATCTTTCGCGCCTACTTTGCGGTGCGCCACCTGTCGACCGCGGCCGGCCAGCCGACCAACGCGGTCTTCGGGGTCACCAACATGCTGCTCAAGGTGTTGCGCGAGCAGCGGCCGGACCACATCGCGGTGGCGTTCGACGTCGGCGGGCCGACCTTTCGCCATCAGATGTACGCCGAGTACAAGGCCAACCGGCCGCCGCTGCCCGAGGATCTGCGGCCGCAGATCCCGCTCGTCCATCGCGCCGTCGAGGCGCTGGCGATTCCGGTCGTCACCCTGCCGGGCTACGAGGCCGACGACGTGCTCGGTACGCTGGCGCGGCAGGCGGTGACCGCCGATTTCGACGTCGTCATACTGACCGGCGACAAGGACCTGATGCAACTGGTGGACGACCGGGTGACGCTGTACGACGGCCTCAAGGACAGGCGCGTCGCTCGCGACGAGGTGATCGAGCGCTTCGGGGTGCCGCCCGAGCAGGTGGTCGACGTGCTGGCGCTCGCCGGCGACAGCTCGGACAACGTGCCGGGCGTGCGCGGCATCGGCGAGAAGACGGCGGCGGTGCTGGTGCAGGAGCACGGCGACGTCGAGGCGATCTTGGCCGCGGCGCCTGCGATCAAGCAGAAGGGGCGGCGCGAGAAGCTGCTCGCCGACGCCGAGCTGGCGCGGCTGTCGAGGCGGCTGGTGACCATTGACACCGCGGCGCCGGTGACGCTCGACCTGGACGCCATCCGCTATCGCGGCCCGGACATCGCCGCCTGCCGCGCGCTGTTCGCCGAGCTCGAGTTTCAGCGGCTGCTCGCCGATCCGCTGTTCGGAGGCGTCACCGCCGGCCAGCAGGCGGGCGCCTCGGAAGCGCAGGCTGCGGCTCCGGCCGGAAGTCCAGCCGGCGCTGCGGCGGCGGTCGTCGATCGCGATCGCTACCGCACGATCCTGGATGCCGCGGCGCTGCGCGAGGTGGTCGAGCGCTGCCGCGCGGCCGGCCGTTTTGCCATCGACACCGAGACCGACGGCCTGGACCCGATGCGCGCGCGGCTGGTCGGCGTCTCGCTCGCCTGGAGCGACAACCAGGCCTGCTATGTCCCGTGCGGCCACCAGCCGCGCCTGGCCGAGCGACAGCTCGCGCTGGCGACCGCGATCGAGTGCCTGGCGCCGCTGCTGGCCGATGCCGCGATCGCCAAGGTGGCGCAGCACGGCAAGTTCGACCGCACGGTGTTGCTGCGCCACGGCCTGCCGCCGTTCGAGATCGGCGGCGACCCGATGCTGGCCTCCTATCTGCTCGATCCGGGCGAGAGCACGCACGGTCTCGACGCGCTGGCGCTGCGTCACCTGGGCCATCGCAACATCGCGTACCAGGAGGTGTGCGGCAAGGGTCGGGAGCAGATCGGGTTTGACCAGGTGGCGCTCGACGCGGCCACCCGCTACTCGGCAGAGGATGCGGACGTGACGCTGCGCCTCGAGGCGCTGCTGCGGCCGCGGCTGGCGGCGGCCAAGCTCGAGGCGCTTTACGACGGGCTCGAGCTGCCGCTGGAGCGCGTGCTGTGCGACATGGAGCGCTGCGGTGTGCTGGTCGACAGCGCGCGGCTGGCGTCGATGTCCGGCGAGATGCAGCGCGACCTCGGCCAGGTCGAGCAGCAGTGCCACGAGCTGGCCGGCCACGCCTTCAACCTGGCGTCGCCCAAGCAGGTGGCGCAGGTGCTGTTCGAGGAGCTGAAGCTGCCGGTGGTCAAGCGCACCAAGAGCGGCCCGTCGACCGACGCCGAGGTGCTCGAGGCCCTGCAGCACCAGCACGCGCTGCCGGCGCGGCTGCTCGAGCACCGCCTGATCAGCAAGCTCAGGAGCACCTACGTCGACGTGTTGCCGCGGCTGGTCCATCCCGAGACCGGTCGCGTGCACACTCAGTTCAATCAGGCGGTGGCGGCCACCGGCCGGCTGTCGAGCTCGGATCCCAACCTGCAGAACATCCCGGTCCG
>JAFGSX010000022.1 GCA_016934455.1 Deltaproteobacteria bacterium | reverse complement strand
TGGCCGGCTCCGGAGAGCCGACGCTCCACGCGCGCCTGGGGGACATCGTCACCGGGATCAAGGCGCTCACCGACGTGCCCGTCGCCGTGCTCACGAACGGCTCGCTGCTGTGGAGACCCGAGGTCCGCGCCGGCATCAACCGGGCAGACCTCGTCATGCCCTCGCTCGACGCGGGGACCCCGGAGAGCTTCAAGCGCGTCAACCGCCCTCACGCCGATATCTCCTTCGAGCAGATGGTAGACGGCCTGGTGACGTTTTCGCGCGAGTTCGCGGGCAAGGTCTGGCTCGAGGTGTTCATCCTCGCCGGGATCACGGATCGCCGGGAAGTGGTCGAGCGGATCGCCGCCATCGCCAACGAGATGCGGCTCGACCGGGTGCAATTGAACACGGTGTCGCGGCCCCCGGCCGAGGCATCCGCTCTCTCCGTTTCGGCAAATGACCTGGACAAGATGTGCGGCCTGTTCTCGTGCCCCTGCGAGGTGATCGCCGAAAGCGATCGCAGAGGACACGTCTACCAGTCCAGCAGAAAGAACGCCGTGGAGCAGATCGTCGCGCTGCTCAGCAGACGACCGTGCACGGTCGAGGGAATCGCCGCCGGCCTCGGACTGCGTCCAAACGAGGTGCTGAAACACCTGGACATACTCTGCACCGAGGGCACGATTCGATCTGAGAGAAAAGGCGAGGCCGTCTTCTACGAGAGAGACCGCGATCGGCCATGACAACAACTTGAGCCCGTGATAGCTGTCGATCGTTTTCAGGATGTTTTGGCTCCAGTTGCCAAATCGGCCCGATGAGAACGCAGAGCCCTGTCGAACAGGCGCTGCAGGCCAGCGAGCTGCGCGCCGCCTTTCTCAGGTACACGCGGGAGGCCTACGCCCTGCTGCCGGCGCTGGAGCGGCCGCGGATCCTGGACCTCGGCTGCGGGTCGGGCTCGGCGACGATCGAGCTGGCGCGGCTGAGCGAGGGCCAGATCGTCGGCATCGACACGGATGCCTCCGCCCTCGCCGAGCTGCAGCGGCGCATCGACGAGGAGGATCTGGGCGATCGCGTCCGGGCGCTCAACGCCTCGCTCTTCGACGTCGCCTGGGCGGACCAGAGCTTCGACCTCCTGTGGGAGGAGGGTGTGCTGCACCTGCTCGATCCGGCGCAGAGCCTGCCCGCGTGCCAGCGTCTACTTGAACCCGCTGGTTTCTTTGTCATGCACGAGACCGTGGCCTGGTTCGAGGGCGTCAGGGACCATCTCGGGACCATCGGCCTCGGCATCTTCAACCAGCTCCTGCTGCCGGGGCGCTGCTGGTGGACAGATTACTACGCGCCGCTGGAAGCCCGTATCCGAGCGTTCAGAAAAGAGCACGGCGACGTGGAGTCCGCGGAGCTGGCGCAGCACGAGCGCGAGATCGCCATGGTCAAGGCCGATCCCGATCGCTTCGACTGCGGTTTTTTCGTCCTCCACAGGTCTCGGGACAGTGCCCGCTCCTCCTGAGCCATCCCGCCCTGCTCGAAGGCAGACGTCTGTCGTGGTTCGCGCTCAGGACCTCTTGCCTCTCCCGTCCCGCCCGGGAGTGTCGATGCCGAGCCGCTGGATCTTGCGGTACAGCGTGCTCGGGTCGATGCCGAGCTCGCGGGCGGCGAGCGCGCGGTTGCCCCGGTGCCTGGCCAGCGCCTCCTGGATCAGAGACCGCTCGACCTGCCTCAGGTTCATCCTGCGCCCCGGATCCGCGAGATCGCGGCCGACAGCGCGCGCCATGCCGGGCGGAAAATGGCTGGGTTCGATCGCGCCGCCGCGGCAGAGCACGAAGGCGTGCTCCAGGATGTTCTGCAGCTCGCGCACGTTGCCCGGAAAATCGTGGTGCACGAGCAGCGACAGCGCCTCCCGGGAGAGCCCCGCGATCTCCCGGTCGTGCAATCGATTGTAGCTGGCGACGAAGTGATCGACCAGCAGGGGGATGTCCTCGCGCCGCTCTCTCAGAGGAGGGACGTCGATCTGGACGACGTGGATTCGGTAGTAGAGATCCTCGCGAAAACTCCCCGCGCGGACGAGCTCGCCCAGATCCCGGTTGGTGGCGGCGATGATCCGCACGTTCGCCCGCACCGGCTCCAGCGCGCCCAGCGGCTCGTACACCTTCTCCTGGAGCACGCGCAGCAGCCGCACCTGCATCGCGGCCGAGATGTCTCCGATCTCGTCGAGGAGGAGCGTCCCGCCGTCGGCCAGGGCGAACCTCCCGGGCTTGTCCTTCCTGGCGTCGGTGAAGGCCCCCGCCCGGTAACCGAACAGCTCCGACTCGAGCAGCGTGTCCGGCAGCGCACCGCAGTTCACGGCCACGAAGCGCCGCTTGCGCCGCGGCGAGAGCTCGTGAATGGCGCGGGCGACCAGCTCCTTGCCGGTCCCGCTCTCGCCGTGGATCAGCACGGTCGCGTCGCTGTCGGAGACGTGCGGCAGGATGTCGAAGAGCCGCGCGATGGCCGCGCTCTTGCCCACGATGTCGGCGAAGGAGTGCTTGTCCAGGAGCTTCTTGCGCAGCTCCTCCACCTGCCTCAGGTCCTGAAACGTCTCCACGCCGCCGATGACCCGGCCGTCGACGTCGCGCAGGACGGCGGCCGAAACCTTGATCGGGATGCGCGCCCCCCAGGCGTCGACCACGAATACCGAAGAGTTGACGCTCGGCTCGCCGGTCTCGAGGACCTTGCGCATCGCGCAGGCGTCCGAGCAGATGTTCGCCCGCAGCACCTCGCTGCAGCGGTGGCCGATGGCGTCCTGGCGCCGGATGCCGGTGATCTTCTCGGCGGCGCGGTTGAAGGAGGCGATGCGCCAGTCGAGGTCCACCGTGAAGACGCCCTCGTTGATGGAGTCCAGGATCGGATCCCGGTGGCGAGCCGCGTCGAGAGCGGCCTCCCCCGCACGGTCCCTCTTCTTGGAGTCGCGAGCGCCCACCTGCCGCCTGCCCCTGGCCCGACCTGGAAGATAATCTTGCCAGATGCAAATCCAGTTTGCGTTGTGCATGATCATAGCCGGTCGCACCAACCCCGCAACCCGGTTCGAAAGACAGGGGGAAAGAGATCGTGAATGCGACGACAAACCTGGACCGCGCGAGCACGGCACAGCGGCTAGTCGCCGGGTTGAGCGACGCCGCGCGCGCGGCCACCGTGGCCGAAGTCCGCATCGGCCTCGGCTACACCGCGGTCCGGCTCGCGGACGAACGGACCGGCGTGGCGTACACCTTTCGCGACCTGGCCCAGGGCGGTTGCTCGGTCTTTCACGGCCTGCGGCCGCTGGCGGGGAGATCCGCGTCGGACCTGCTTCCGCTGCTCGAATCGCGCGACGCCATCGAGGCGGCGGTCGCCCTGGCCTGCGCCAATGCGCTGGCAAACCAGCGCCATCCGGTGCAGGTGGAGGGCGATGTCCTCGAGCGCCTAGATCTCGGACCCGACGACGACGTCGCCATGGTGGGCAATTTCGGCCCGCTGGTCGAGGAGCTGCAGCGGCGCGCCCGCTCCCTGACCATCTTCGAGCGCGTGTCCACGCCGAGCGGGCTTCTCCGCCCGCAGGAGGAGGCCGCCGCCGCTCTCCCGCGCTGTCAGATCGCGCTCATCACCGCGACCTCCATCATCAACCACACCGTCGATGCGCTCCTCGACGCGGCCCGGGGTTGCCGCCAGGTGGCGCTGCTGGGAGCCTCGACGCCTCTCGTGGCCGAGGCGTTTGCGGGGAGCGGGGTGACGCTGCTCTCCGGCGTCGTCGTCACCGCGCCGGCCGAGATCCTGCGCATCGTCTCCGAGGGCGGCGGCATGCAGCAGTTCGGCCCGCATGTCCGCAAGGTCACCGTGCCTGCGAATCCACCGGCGGCCTCCTGACGGCGCTGCCCGCGCCGCCCGACCCCGTTTTTGCCGCGGATCTCGTATCAGGTGAGCCGCAGGTCTATACCCACTAATCACTTCTGTCGATACTGCACGACGGGGGGCCGGCGAAAGGCTTTTTTTGGCGCGCAGCGACGACAAAAAGACTTGCGCCGATCAGCGGGGTCCCGTCGAAAATTGACTCAACTCAAGTGAGCTATAGGTCTAGTATTCTCGGTCGCGATGATGAAGCTCCTGCTCGTCGGCATCGATCTGCGCCCGGACGTGCCGAGCCTGACCCTGCCGCAACTGGCGGCCTATCTGCAGTCGCGGCCCGCTCTCGCCCGGGTCCGCACCGAAGTGCGCGTATTCTCGGATCGCCAGAGCCCGATCGAGATCGCGGCCGAGGTCATCGCGACCAGGCCCGACCTCCTCGGGCTCTCCCTGTACGTGTTCAGCGAGCCGTTGCTCGAGCAGGCCCAGGCCCGCATCGCCGCGGCCATGCCCTCGTTGCCGGTCGTGGTCGGGGGGCCGCAGGTGCAGGGCCGGGCCGCGCTGTTTTTGGATCGCCACCCCTCGATCGCGGCCGTGGTCGAGGGCGAGGGCGAGCGACCGCTGGCCGAGATCGTCCGGCGCCTGCTCGCGAACCGCTCGCTGCGCGGCATCGCCGGCGTCCATTGCCGCGCGGACCGGGGCGCGGTGCAGGCAACCCCTCCCGGCCCGCCGCTGTCGATGGCGACGCTGCGGCAGTTGCCGTCGGCGTATCTGTCGGGCCGGCTGCAACCGACCTCGCGCGTGGCCTACCTCGAGACCACCCGGGGCTGTCCCTACCGGTGCGGTTTTTGCGATTTTGGCCACCAGCAGCACCGGCCGCGGCAGCGCGCGCTGAGCGTGCTCGGGCGCGAGCTGCGCTGGCTGCACGGCGCCGGCGTCCGCTCCCTGATCTTCACCGATCCGATCTTCAACCTCGTCCCGCGGCGCGCGAGCCTGATCCTCGACCAGGTCCGGCGCCTCGGTTTCGAGAGCCTGTCAGCCCAGATCAAGGCCGAGCTCCTCGACGACGGGCTGGCACGCCAGCTCGCGCAATGCGGGGCCATGGTCAGCGTCGGGCTGCAGAGCACGAGCCCGGTCGCCCACAGGCTGATGCGGCGGCCCTTCGATCTCCCCGGCATCGAGCGCGGCATCGCCCTGCTCAAGGCGCACGGCGTCCCCTTCAAGCTGCAGCTCGTCTGCGGCCTCCCCGGCGACACCTACGCGAGCTTCTGCGCCGCGCTCGACGAGGCGCTGGCCTGCGGGCCGCGGGCCGTCGAGGCCTTCGTGCTCCAGGTCCTGCCCGGGACGCGCTTTTTTACCGCGGCCGAATCTCTGGGGCTGGTCTTCGACCCGGCGCCTCCGCACGAGGTCATCCAGACCGCGACCATGACCCAGGCCGAGCTGCTCGACGCCCGGCTGTCGAGCATGATGGCCTTCAAGCTGCACAGCGATCCGCCGGTGCGCTCGCGCGTCGTCCAAGCGATGCAGCGCGGCGCCAGCCCGGTCGCCCTCTATCTCGAGCTGGCGCGACGGGCCCTGCTCAGCCAGGCCCTGACGCTCGACTCGATCTTGCAGCCGCGGCGGGGTTTCAGCGACCCCGAGCTCGCCGCCATCGACCAGCTTCTCCCCGAGGTGTTGTCGCGAAGCGCACCGCGCAGCGGCGGCCGGGCTCGCCGATCCAGGGCGCAGGGCGGCGGCGCAAGCAGCGAGGTGGAGCGGCCCGCACCGAGCTACCTCGGCTGGGAGATCACCAAATCCTGCAACCTGCGCTGTCCCCACTGCTTCTCGGACTCGGACCGGTCGACCGGCAAATTCATGCTAAGCCTCGACGACGCCAAGCGGGTGCAGCGTCAGATGGCAGACAGCGGCATCCGGCGCCTCGCCTATTCCGGCGGCGAGCCGCTGCTGCGCAGGGATCTCGAGGCCATCATCGAGCACGGCCGCGAGCTGGGCATCCTCTCCAACTCGCTCGTCTCCAACGGCACCCTGGCCACCGAGAAGAGGCTGCGCAGCCTGCAGGCCGCCGGCCTCGATCGCATCCAGATCTCGATCGACGGCCCCGACGTGGAGCTGCACCTGCGCATCCGCCACTGCAAGCCGCGCCATTTCGAGCTCGCCTGCGAGGCGGTGCGCCACGCCGCCGCCATCGGGCTCGAGGTCGACGTGGCCTGCTTTCTGTCGCGCTGGGCCTGCCACCGCGTGGAGGAGATGCGGCGACTCGCCACCGAGCTCGGGGCCAGCATGCTGCGCTACTGCGCCTTCTCGCCCACCGGCCGCGCCCGCGACCCGGAGGTGTCGCAGGCCATCGCGCCGACCGCCGAGGATCTTTTGAGCTTCGACCTCGCTTACGAGAGGTCGCGCCAGAACGGAGACCCGGGTGTCCCGATCCTCCTCGACGAGCCGCTCGGACCGAGCCGATCGCATCCGTGCTACAACTGCGCCGCCGGACGCGAGTTCGCCTATCTAATGCAAAACGGCGATCTCTATCCCTGCTCGCTGCTCATTCACCCGCCGTTCCTGGTCGGCAACATCAATCGGCGGCCCTTGCGCGCGCTCCTGCGCAGCCCCGAGATGACCCGGATCTCCTCGCTCAAGAAAGAGCACATCAGGGGCCAGTGCTGTGAGTGCTCGAACCCGCGGTGCAGCGGCGGCTGCCGTGGAATCGCCTACGCCAGGCACGGCCACGAGCTCGCCGAGTTCACGAAATGCCTGTGGCAGATCAACCCGCCGGAATGAGGCGGACAAGAGCGGGCGCGAGCAGAGAAAGAGGCGGGCGGCGGCTCACGCGATGCCGAACACCCGGCCCCGGCGCGATCCGGGGAAGGAGACGATGGCGTACGGGCGGTCGTCGTCCGACGGCCTGACGACGTCGCTGTCGTCGCGCGCGATGATGGAATAGGGCCGCGACGGCCCCACGATCCCGAACACCCGGCCGCCCGGCCGCGACGGCGGCGTGGCCACGATCCCGATCGGTGGACGATCGCGGTCCGCTGGCGGCGTGGCCACGATCCCGATCGGTGGACGGTAGTTGTCCGACGGCGCCACGATGGCGAACACGCGATCTCGGGCCCGCACCCGCGTCTCGTAAGGCCGCATGGTGCCGGTTCCGGGCGTCCGGCTGCTGGCCGGCTTGACCTGAACGCGGATGCCGGTCAGCTTCTCGAATGCCTTGCGGCCGTCGACGGTGAAGTCGTCGGCGTAGAGCTTGGCGATCTTCTCGAGCTGCTTCTGCTCGGTCTTGTTGATCTTGTCGTCGCCGCCGGTGACCTGGCTGACGATGTCCTTCACCTCGGCGCGGCTCAATCCTCTGGCCAGCCGGGCATCCACCATCTTCTGGATTTCGGGAAAACGCATCGCACCCTCCTCTGTGTTCGGAATAGCCGCGAACGCCGTAGTTTGGCGATTCGCCAGGTATGCTATCACAATACTCGATCTGCACGCCAAGACCGTGCGGCGCTCCATCCGCAAGGGCAAGCTCAAGGCGACCAAGATCGGCCGGGAGTGGCGGTGTCGCGGCGGCAGTCGCGGTAGCGGCAGCGGCTGGCGAGCGCTGCGATGTCCGCGAACACGGTATCGAGGCCGGTCTCGTCGACGAGTTGCAACTCGCGCCTGCCGGGTGTGTCGAGCAGCAGGCCGCGCAATCAGAGCCGTTCTCAAGCCGGTCTGCAAACCAGAACCGGCTATGTTATATGTGGCGGCTATTGACACCATCACCCATCACCGAAAAAGGAGCGCGCCATGCCGGAGTTCGCCTCGCCGTTTTCAGGCCTTGCCAGTGGCAAAAAGTTGACTAACGAAGAGCTGATTAGGGCCATACGGTTCATGGTCGCCGCAGAGTACGAGGCGGTGCAGATGTACATGCAACTCGCCGAATCCATAACCGACAAGCTGTCCATAGAAGTGCTCAAGGACATCGCCGACGAAGAAAGAGTACACGCCGGCGAATTTCTCAGACTGCTCAAGCATCTCGCGCCAGACGAAGAGAAGTTCTACCAGGAGGGAGCAGAAGAAGTTGACGAGGAAATGAGAAAATTGCGAGGTTGAACGCGGCAATCGAGTTCGGGGCCGACGTCGATTGACCTCGCGATCGGGAGGGCAGGGACAGCAGGCCCTACTCCACGTGCGTGCTGATGTCCTGGCTGCCGTCGGGCTGGCGGTAGCACAGCACATGGACCTCGCCGGTCTGGGCGCTCAACACCTCTACCTTCGCGTAGGTCACGTCTGCCAGCTTGATGGCGTACACATTCTCGGTCATGTGGAATCCGGTCGTGCCGGTCCCGCCATCGCGCCAGCTCGATCCGATGACGTAGAAATCGGTGTTGGGGTCGTCGTTCTCATAGCCGTCGGTTGGTGCCTCTGACACGGCGTGATAGTCTGCGCCCGACCCGAGGTTCTTGGCGGCGACGCCAGGCCCTAGCTGCAAACATGGGCCACCGTCCACCGGGTCGTCGTGGGACATGTAGAGATCCCACTCGGTCGCCTCCATGCCCACGACCTCCATGGTGGCGAGTATGATCTTGACCGCGTTGGAGTGCAGGTGCAGGTTCACATCGGTCGCTATCCCGTCCCCGTGCTCCACGTCGTCAACGATGCAGCTTGTCGGATCGTCAGGGTGTTGCCGGTATCCGTCGTCGCACACACACGCGCCTTCGGACAGATGGCCGAACCCGTCGCACTCCTCGCCTTCGACCTCGGGCTCGCGATTCCCACCGCAGGCCGTCAGGGCGAGCGCGCCCAGCAGCAGCGTCCATCGCGTCACCCCAGAGCGACCAATGCCATTGCGCCAGATCCACATTTGACACCTCTCTTCTCGTACTCTCTCGGCCCTTGCTCCGCCCTCAAGAGGACAAAATCAACCTCTTTTTCCGTCTGTGGTCAATGGACGCATCGCAAATAGAATGTTGGTCCCTCTGCTCGCTTCAGTTGGTCCCGCTGGGGACCCCGACGAGAATGTTCGATTTCGCAGGAGAAGGTCAGCAGAAGAGACTGCATATCAATCCCTCTCTTCCTCTATTCCATCGCCCGACCTTCACATGCTAGATGACGGCGATGGCGATGGAAGAGCAACGGATCGGCGGCCTCCACTCCGAGGCGACAAGCCGACCTGCGGCCGGGTGAATTCACATGGTTTCCGATACCTTCGGAGGGTCCCCCGCCGCCATGTCGGCCCAACCGCTCGCCACCTATCGCCTGCAGCTTCGGCCCGGTTTCGGCTTCGACGAGGTGGCAGCCATCGCGGGCTACCTGCGAGAGCTCGGCATCAGCCATGCCTATTGCTCGCCCTGTCTGCAAGCCGCCCCGGGGAGCCAGCACGGATACGACGTCGTCGATCATCGATGCCCGAACGCGGAGCTCGGCGGCGCGGCGGCGCATGGCCGCATGTGCGAGACGCTTCGCTCCGCCGGCCTGGGGCAGTTGCTGGACATCGTGCCGAATCACATGGCCGTGACGCCGCAGAACCCGTGGTGGTGGGACGTCCTTGAAAACGGTCCGGCGAGTCGCTACGCCTCGTTCTTCGACGTCGAGTGGGCGCCGCCCGAGGAGCGGCTGCGCAACCGCGTCATGCTGCCGGTCCTCGGCGACCACGTGGGGCGCATCATCGATCGGCGAGAGATCCGTCTGGCGCGCGACGGCGGATCGTTTACACTGCACTATCACGAGCACTGCGTGCCGGCGGCGCCCCGCTCTCTCTGCGGTCTCTTGGTCCAAGCCGCGAACCGACTGCAATCGGACGACCTGGGCTTCATCGCCGACGCTTTGAATTTTCTGCCGCTGCCGACGATGACGGACCAGGAGAGCGTCGACCGCCGCCACCGGGACAAGGAGGTGCTGCGGCAGCAGCTCGCGCGCCTGTGCGCCGAGTCGCCGGCGATCGGTCACACGCTGGACGCGGTGGTGGCGGAGCTCAACGACGATCCGGACGCCCTCGACGCGTTCCTCGCCCAGCAGAACTGCCGGCTCGCCTTCTGGAAGAGCGCGGCCCAGGATCTCGGCTACCGGCGCTTCTTCGACGTCAGCTCGCTGGTGGCCTTGCGGGTCGAGGACGAGCGGGTCTTCGAGGAGACGCACGGCCTGGTGATGAAGTGGCTGTCGAGGGGGGTCATCGACGGGGTCCGGATCGATCATCCCGACGGCCTGAGGGATCCAGAGTACTACCTGGGGCGGCTGCGCCGGGGCCGCGCAGACGCCTGGATTGTCGTCGAGAAGATACTCGAGCGCGACGAGCGCCTGCCCTCCACCTGGCCCGTGGACGGGAGCACCGGCTACGACTTCTTGAATCTCGTGGCCGGGCTGTTCGTCCACCCGGCCGGTGAACGGGAACTCGCGGAGCTCTACGCCTCCTTCACGGCGACCACCCCCGACTACGCAGCGCTGGTGCTAGAGAGCAAGCACCGCGTGATGAGGGAATTGCTCGGCAGCGACCTCAACCGCCTGAGCGCGCTTTTCCTGCAGGTCTGCGAGCGCCATCGCCGGTTTCGCGATTACACGCGGCACGAGGTCCACGACGTGCTGCGCGAGACGCTGGCCGCCTTGCCGGTCTACCGCACGTACGTCCGGCCGCAGGGTCGTGTCGTCGGTCGTGAGGACGAGATCAACGTGCGCGAGGCGATCCGCCTGGCGCAGGGCAGGCGCCCAGACCTCGACGGGGAGCTGTTCAGGTTTTTCGGCGACATCCTGTTGCTGCGCGTGCCGGGTGAAGTGGAGGACGAACTCGCGGGTCGATTTCAACAGCTTTCCAGCGCGGTGATGGCCAAGGGGGTCGAGGACACCGCGTTCTACAACTACCATCGCCTGGCGGCCCTGAACGAGGTAGGAGGAGACCCCGGTCGGTTCGGCGCCTCGCTCGAGGAATTTCATCGGCGCTGCGAGGAGAGCCGGCGGCGCTGGCCGCTCTCCCTCCTGGCCACCTCGACGCACGACACCAAGCGGAGCGAGGACGTGCGGTCGCGGCTGTGGGTTCTGTCGGAGCCCGTCGCTGGCTGGCGAGAGGCGGTCCTTCGGCTCGGCGCGCTGGCACAGCCCCAGCGCCAGGACGGATTGCCGGATCGCAATACCGAGTATCTCTACTACCAGACGCTGGTGGGAGCCTGGCCGATCTCCACCGAGCGCGTCAGCGCCTACATGCAGAAGGCGGCACGCGAGGCAAAGACCAACACCTCCTGGAGACAACCCGACCAGCGGTTCGAGGACGCGCTGGCGAGGTTCATCGAGCGGACCCTGGCAGACGATGCGTTCGTCGCCGCGATCGAAAAGACCGTCAGCGCCCTGATCCTGCCCGGCCGCCTGAACAGCTTGTCTCAGACGCTGCTCAAGCTGACCGCTCCGGGCGTGCCCGACATCTACCAGGGCTGCGAGCTCTGGGATCTGAGCCTGGTGGACCCCGACAATCGCCGTCCCGTGGACTTCGAGCTGCGGCGCCGGGCGCTGGCCTCGCTCGAGGGCGCGTCACCGGAGGCCGTGCTCGCCGGCATGGACGAAGGCCTACCCAAGCTCTGGCTGATCAGACAGGCCCTCTCGCTCCGCCGCAGCGCCCCGGAGGCCTTCAGGTCCGGCAGCTACAGCCCGCTCCTCGCCGCCGGCCCGAGGGCCGACCACGTCATCGCCTTCGTGCGCGACAGCCGATTTCTGATCCTCGCGCCGCGCTGGCCGCTGACGCTCGCGGGCGATTGGCAGAGAACGCTCTTGCCCGTGCCCGATGGCCGGTGGAAAAACGCGCTCAGCGGGGAGTCCTTTGACGGCGGGTCGCGCCCGGTCGCGGATCTCCTGGCGCGCTTCCCGGTGCTCGTCGCGCAGCGGCAGGAGCCTCCCGCATGACGAGGCTCTCGGTCTGGGCGCCGCAAGCACGGCAAGTGGAGGTCGTCTTTGGCGATACACGCCACGAGATGAGGCCCGAGCCCCGAGGCTACTGGCAATGCGACCCGCCCGAGCTCGCGCCCGGCGGCGACTACGCCTTCAGCCTCGACGGCGGCCCGCCCCGTCCGGACCCGCGCTCGGCGTGGCAGCCGGCCGGCGTCCACGGACCGTCGCGGCTGGTGGATCACACGTCCTTTGCCTGGTCCGACGCGGGATTCGCGCCGGTGCCGCTGTCGCAGGCGGTCTTCTACGAGCTTCACGTCGGAACCTTCGGTCGCGCCGGCACCTTCGACGGGGTCGTCCCGCACCTGGATCACCTCGCCGCGCTGGGCGTGACCCATGTGGAGCTCATGCCCGTGGCCGCGTTCCCCGGGAAGCACGGCTGGGGCTACGACGGGGTGGCGCTGTTCGCACCGCACGCCCCGTACGGCGGCCCCGAGGGGCTGCGGCGTCTCGTCGACGCCTGCCACGCCCGCGGGCTCGGCGTGATCCTCGACGTCGTCTACAATCACCTGGGACCGAGCGGCAACTACCTCGCGGAGTACGGGCCGTACTTCACCGATCGCTACCGGACGCCGTGGGGCGCGGCGGTCAATCTCGACGCCGCCCACTGCGACGAGGCGCGGCGCTTCTTCCTCGACAACGCCGTCGCCTGGCTCGCGGGCTACCACGTCGACGGACTGCGGCTCGACGCCGTGCACGCCATGGTCGACACCGGCGCCACCCACTTTCTCGAGGAGCTCGCGGCCGAGGTGCAGGCCGCGGCGCGGCGCCTGGGCCGCTGCTGCCTGCTCATCGCCGAGAGCGATCTCAACGATCCGCGCCTGGTGACAGCGCCCGACTCGGGCGGTTACGGGCTCGACGCGATGTGGAGCGACGACTTTCACCACGCGCTGCACGCGGTGCTGACGGGAGAGCGCGGCGGCTACTACGAGGACTTCGGGACCGTGGCGGCCCTCGCCAAGGCGGCGCGCGAAGGCGTCGTGTACGACGGGGAGTACTCTCGATATCGCCGCCGCCGCCACGGCCGCCGCGCCGTGGGCCTGCAGGGGCAACAGCTCGTGGTGTGTTGCCAGAATCACGATCAGATCGGCAACCGCGCGCGCGGCGAGCGCCTGGGCCAGCTCACCGACCCCGAATCGGCGATGGTGGCCGCGGCGGTGGTACTGACGTCGCAGTATGTGCCGCTGCTGTTCCAGGGCGAGGAGTGGGCCGCCTCCAGCCCGTTCTTGTACTTCACGGACCACCGGGAACAGGAGCTCGCCGATGCGGTCCGCGACGGGCGGCGGCGCGAGTTCGCCGCCTTCGGCTGGCGGCCCGAGGAGATCCCCGACCCGCAGGCCGCTGACACATTTCACCGCTCCCGGCTGATCTGGGACGAACTCGGCCGCCAACCTCACGCGCGCGTCCTGGCGTGGTACCGCTCGCTGCTGGGCCTGCGCCGCTCCGAGCGCGAGCTGCAGGCCGGGGCGCCGGGACAGGCCGAGGTGAGCTTCGACGAGCAGCGGCGGTGGCTCCTGAGCCGGCGCGGCCGTTTCGCCATGGCCTGCACGCTCGGCCCGGAGCAGGCCGCGATCCCATTGCCGCCGCCGCCGGCCGAGCTGCTGCTCGATTCCAGCTCGCGCGCGCGGATCGAGGACCGGACCCTGCATTTGCCCGGCAGGACGGCGGTCGTGCTCAGGCTCGCCGCTGGCAGCGAGAGCAACAGAGTCGAGGTCGAGCCATGATCAGAGCGGCAGTCCTGCCGGGAAGTCCCTATCCGCTCGGGGCCACCTGGGACGGCGGCGGAGTCAATTTCGCGCTCTACTCGGAGCACGCCACGGCTGTCGATCTGTGCCTGTTCGAGAGCGCGCAGGCGTGCCTGGAGACGCGTCGTATCCGCCTGCCCGAGAAGACCGATCAGGTCTGGCACGGCTACCTCCGCGATGTCCTGCCGGGCCAGCTCTACGGCTACCGCGTGCACGGGCCCTACGAGCCGCA
>JAFGSX010000021.1 GCA_016934455.1 Deltaproteobacteria bacterium | reverse complement strand
TCCTTCGCCTCGCCGATCGGCTACCAGACCAACCTGGTGGTGATGACCCCCGGCAACTACCGCTTCATGGACTTCGTGCGCGTCGGCCTGCCACTGATATTCCTGGTGTGGATCGCCTTCACTCTGTTTGCCCCGTGGTACTACGGCCTGCCGCTGTAGCCACCGCGTCCAGCAAGGCCGCGACCTCCTGGCGTGCATGTTCGAAGCTGGCCAAGCCGCCGTGGGGCAGGTCGGCTTCGGTCAGGTCGAAGAGGGTGAGGCCCCGGTAGAACAGCCCGCGGAACACCACGCGCTCCGAAAATCCGGGCTGCAGGCGGAACCCGAGACGCCGCGACAGCAGGGCCAGGAGCCGGGTCATCTCCCGCGCGTTGCGGCTGTCGAGCTGGCCGGTGCGGTTGCGCGCGACGATCCAGTCGATGGCGGGCGCGCCGCTGCGCTCGCGCCGGGCACGCTCCTCCCACACCTGCCGGCAAAAGGGGCTCGGCGCCTGCACCTGGCGCTGCTGCAGGTCGATCTGCGCCAGGGCATCGACGTCGACGAAGCTGTCGTTGAGCGGCGTGACCAGCACGTCGGCGGCCTCGTAGGCGACGGCGGCAAGCCGGCTGGCGTGGCCCGGCGCGTCGACGACCACGACATCATGGTCGGCCAGCTCCGACAGCGCCGCCGTGAAACGGCCGCGCGCCCTGGGCTCCAATTCGGCCTCCGCAACGTCACCGGCATCCTGGAAGCCGCGATAGCGGGGCACGACCAGCGGCGTGTCAGCGCGCGCCGCGGCCTTCCCCCGGATGTCGAAAAAGCGCGACAGGGTTCCCTGCCGGCCGTCGAGATCGAGGCAGGCCACCTTGCTGCCCCGGCTTACCAGGCCCATGGCCAGGTGAATGGCGGTGGTGGACTTGCCGGTGCCGCCCTTTTCGTTGGCGACGACGATGACGCGGCCGGGCCCGGAGGCCGGGAGGTCGTCCGATACCACCGGGGACGCCAGCTCGCCCGGGGACTGACCCAGGGCCCCGGCGATCTGCATGACCAGGTGACGGACTTCGGCGGAAGGCCCGCCGTCGGCCAGGGCGACGGCCCTGGCGACGCGCAGCAGCACGTCGACCGACGCCGGATCGTCGGCCAGGCGGGCAAGGCTTGCCAGCGCGGCGGCGCGGGCGGCCCCGCTGTCCGACCTCAGCCGGTCGAGAGCGTTTTGAAACCCCCGCACGAGGTCGTCCAGACGAACGCCTTCCTGATCGTGCAGCTCGTCGAGGATTCCGTCGATGGTCGCGCGCCGCGCGAGGCTGACCGTGTCGTCGGCCGAAGCGACCAGAGCCGCGGCCGCCAGACAGCCCTTGGCCAGTGGCGGCTTGCGCGACCAGCGCGGCAAGACGCGGTCGGCGAACTTGTTCAACAAGGTCACTGGCTGCCCCCCGCAGCAAGTGCGCCTGCCGTGGATCGGATCACAGGATGTGCCGCTGCGGACACGCCTGCCCCATCGATACAAGCAGGTCCTCCCCGCCTCTGAGGATAACGCGATCTGCCGCGTCCGATATCGATTTCACTTAAGCCACTGCGGCAACTCGTGAATTGATTCAGGGAATCGGCACGACAGGGCGTGCGAGGTCCCCCGAATCGACCGTCCCGTCGCCCGCCGCCGTGACCAGCGGGTCCGGCGGCGCCAGGAAGTCCTGTCCGATGACGAAAGGCTCCTCGACGCCGAGGCTGATGCTGCGCGGCGGTACCGGCGCATAGCCCAGCGCCTCCAGCTGCTGCGGGTCCAACACCAACTGGTAGCGGCCGTAGGGGATACGATCGAAGAAGTAGTAGCCGTCGTAGGCCGTCTCGGTCTCAGCGACGACGCGGCCCGCCGCATCGCGCAGGTAGACCCTGAGCCCGCCGCCCGGCCGCAAGGCCCCACCCTCGGTGGCGCCGACCAGCACGGTGCCGTCCACCTCCCCCGTCTCGATGACGGGAAACAGCAGGGTCGTCGCGCTGCCCGGGCGCGTCACTACCTGCAGCGGCGGGCGCGCGGAGGTCCAGAAGGGGTCTTCCAGCGTCGCCTCGTCGAGGCCGATCTCGGTCGCGCGGTAGGGCTCGAGGCCGGTGATGAAGCTGCTGCCGCCGGCATCAGTCCGCGCCTCCCGAGGCAGCCGGGGACCGGAGAAGCCGGCGCCCTCAATGGGGCGTTCGTCGGCATCGAACACGCCGTCGTTGTCGCTGTCGAGGAAGGCCTGCGCGCTGACCGCGCCATAGCGCGCGAAGGGTCGCGCGCGCACGGCGATGCTGTCGCTGCCGGGATCGCGGCCGAAGCTGAAAGAGAGACCGAAGCGGGCGTTGTACTCGCCTTCGCTGTCCCCGTCGATGTTGAGGCCGACGGCAAAATGCTCGAACTGGTAGTTCAGGCCGACGGTCGCACTGGTCAGCTCGCGCTCACCGCCGTAGTGGCGCAGGCCGAAGCGGGCCCCGAAGTCCCGGGCGATACGCCAGTCAGCGCTGAGAGTGGCCTGATCGAAGGCCAGCACCGGCACCACGTCGACGCCGATCTCGCCGCGCAGACGAAAATCGCCGAGCAAGGTGCCTACCAGGAGGCGCGCATCGCTCTCGGCATCGCTTTCGCTGCGCAGCCGGGTGGTCGAAGAAAGCGCGAAGTTGAACGGCCGCACCAGCGCCGAGATGCGGCCGAAGGCGGTGGTCTGCCAGTCGCCCTGCTCGGATACCTCGTGAGTCAGGGACGCCGAGAGCGGCTGACGCCCAAAACCGAGGTCCGGAAGGTGGCCGTTGACGCGCAGCGACGTGAGGCTGCTCAGATGGCCGGACACCGAGGCATTGTCGGTTTGTTCAGAGTGAAAGCCCTCATAGAAATTCTGCTCGCCGAAGACCGACCAGTCGCCAACGCGGGCCTGCAGGCGCCCGCCCAGGGCCAGGCCACCGTCGTCCGAGAGGGCGGCATCGAACTGGGACAGCGCCCCCAGGATCGAGCCCTGCAGATTGACGCTGCCATAGTGAAAGCGCTCGCCGTCGACCGAGAGGCTGGCAAGGCCGGCGCCGATGGACGTCGTTTCATTGAGGCCGTGCTCGGCCTGGAAGACGAGTCGATTCTCGCCGTCGTCGGGCTGGTTGCGCGTGGTATCGTCGATGTCGATGAAATCGCGGTTGCGCTGGTTGAAAGCAAGGCGAAAACTACTTTGCCCGGGCTCGGCGAAGCCCGGCGTCACGTAGTAGCTTTCCACGCGTTCGCGGGTCTGACCCTGCGGCCCGTAGAAGACCAGGCGGAATTCGTTGAAGCCGGCCAGGGTCGGCAGGCTGGCGAACTCGTAGCG
>JAFGSX010000154.1 GCA_016934455.1 Deltaproteobacteria bacterium | reverse complement strand
TCGCCCTCGTGTGTCACCGGCGTGCGGCGGACCACCAGCAGCTCGGCAGCGGGGTCGCCGTCGGCGTCGACCAGCTCGATCGACGCCAGGGATGGCGGCACCTGCTCGCTGGCGTCGAGCACCAGGGTGCCCAGCTCGCGCAGTTGGCCGCCTCGGTCAGCGGTCGACAGCGCGGCCAGGCGGTGACCGGCGCCGTGGTCCAGCGCCAGCAACAGCTCGCTGGCGCCGTCGCCGGACATGTCCTCGGCCAGCAGCACCGAGGCGGCGCGCGCCCGGTGCGCAGCGGCGATGGCCAGGCATTCGCGGCAGTCGGCAAAGCGCGGCAGCGGCAGCGGCGCGCCGAGAACGCCGGTCGCATCGAGCAGTCGCAGCCGCGGATCGCCGGCGAAGATCACGGCCAGCGCGGGTGCGCCGCCGCCGCGCGTCCAGATCGGCACCGCCGCCAGCTCGCGCTCGGCTGCCAACCGCTCGAGCGCCGCGAGCGAGGGCCCGGGCAACAGCGGCGGCGCCACGTCGTCGCGCACGACGTAACCAGGGTCGCCGGCGGGCGGCGTCGGCAACAGCGCGCGCACCCTCGGGTCGGCGACCAGCGCGCGGCCGCGCAGCTCGGCCAGGTCGCGCCGTCCGTGATTGCCGATCAGGACGCGGTACCACTGCCCGCGCAGACCGAGGTCGGCGCTGGCGATGATGCCTGTCAGGCCGAGCTGCTGCAGCTCTGCCAGCTTGTCGCGCGCCGCGACCCGGTCGGGCGCCGCGAAGAGCTGCACCGCGTAGCGAGAGCCGCGATCGAGCAGCGCCGCCGCTCGCCCCGTCGCCGCGATCGAAGCCGCATCGCCGGTCGCGCCCGCCGCCGCGGCAGACGCAGGGAGCCGCGCCGCCAGCGCGGCGTCGTCCTTCTGCCCTGCGCGCGGGCACGCAGCAAGCGCCAGGGCCAGCAGCGCCGCGGGCGCGGTCGAGCGGACCAGGGTCCGGGAGGTCGGCATCTCGCAGTCCGGTCGCGAGTCCAAGCGGCGCCGGCGCGCCGCCCGGCTGTCAGTGGATGTAGATCGTCAGATCGTAGTCGTTTTGGGCCTGCTCGTAGCCGATGACCTTGAAGTAGTAGTCGCCGTCGCTGCTCACGCTCACCGAGACGTTCTCGTTGCCGCTGGAACCGATGCTCGAGTCGAGCTGCCGGTTGTTGGCGTCGTACAGGTACAGGTCGAGGTCGCCGTTGGAGTGGACATAGTCGATGTCGACGTCGAGGATCTCGCCGGCGAACATGTATACGCGGAACCAGTCGTCGTCGCCCTTGCAGATCGCGAGATCGTATAAATAGTTGTTGCCCTCGTAGAGGCCGCTCGGCTCCACCGCGGTCGCGAAGGTGTCGTTCTCCTCGAATCTGTCGTCCACGCAGGGCGGGGAGTAGGTCGTCGTCACGTTGAGGGAGTAAGAGTTCTGCGACGACGACAGTCCGCCGTAGACCTGGAGGTAGTAATAGGCCGAGGCCTGCACCGGCTCCAGCTCCACCGTCTCGCTGTTGCCGACGCCGTTGCTGGTCTGCAGCGCGGAGCCGCTGGCGCTGACCAGCTTGAGGTCGAGATCGCCGTCGGCGTGGACAAAGCTCATGACCGCGCGCAGGCTCTCGTACCGCAGCAGGTAGATCTCGTACCAGTCCTGGTCTCCGGCGCAGAGCTGCAGGCCGCCGACGTAGCCGGGACTGATGTAGGCCGCGTCGGTCCGGCTGTTGTTGGGCTCGTAGCTATCGTCGCTGCAGGTGCCGCCGGAGGTGATGGCGACGTCGATCGCGTACCCGTTCTGGGCGCCGTCGTAGCCGTAGACCTGGACGTAGTAGTTGCCGGCACCGGCGGCCGTGGCGACGGCCTGCTCGTTGTCGGTGACCCCGGTGCTGCGCGCGACCACGGTGCCAGCCGCGTTGTAGATCTTGAGGTCGAGGTCGCCGGCGGCGTGGCTGAACAGCAGGTCGACGGTCAGCGTCTCGCCCGCGTACAGGTAGGTGTAATACCAGTCCTCGTCGTCGGGGCAGATCTGCAGCGCGCCGGTGTGGCCCTCGGCGATCCAGACCGCGGCCGACAGGTTGTCGTTCTGCTCCTTGCTGTCGTCGGTGCAGGTGGTGGTGTCGGGCCGGCACCAGCCGTCGCGACAGGTCTCCCCGGAAACGCAGGTCGAGGTCACGCGATCGAGGCAACCGTCGCCGTCCTCGTCGTAGCACCACCACTCGGAGCGCTGGTCCGCGCTGCAGCCGTAGTCGCCCCACTGGCACTCGTCGCTGCAGGCCGGCCCGCACTCGCCGTTGCTGCAGGTCTCGCCCGTCCCGCAGCGCGTGACGTCGCTCAGATCGCGGCAACTATCCGTGTCGTAATTGCCGCAGGTGCGGTAGCCGCTGCCGTCCGCGGTGCAGACGCGCGTCCCCACCTGCGCGCACTCGTCGGTGCAGGCGGCGCTGCAATAGCCGTCGACGCAGACCTGCGTGCCGCACGAGACCGGGGTGTTCCACTCGAGGCAGGTGTCGCTGTCATAGTCGCCGCAGACCTGGTACGCGTTGCCCGCGGTACAGGTGCGGGCGTCGATCGCGTCGCACTCGTCCTCGCAG
>JAFGSX010000020.1 GCA_016934455.1 Deltaproteobacteria bacterium | reverse complement strand
CGCCGACGAGAATCCGGAGCTCGACGCGCTGGTCGATCAGGCTCTGGCCGGCGCCGACGAGAATCCGGAGCTCGACGCGCTGGTCGACCAGGCGCTGGCCGACGCCGACGCCCAACCGGTCGCTGCCGCCTCCGCTGCTCCAGCGCAGCCCGTGCCGGCGCCGGCGGTTGCCCCGCCACCCGAACGCGCGGCTCCGCCCGCGCCCGCGCCCGCCGACACCGGCTCGGCCCATCAGATGCTGCCCGCGTCGGTGATCCCGCCGCCGCTGCGCAAGCACGTAGACCCCAAGAGCCCGGCACCGGTGCGGTTGATGGCAGCGCGCGCCATGGTGCCGATGGCGCCGCGCGACCAGGTGCACATCGTCTACCAACTTACCTTCGACGGCGAGCCCAAGATCGCGGCCATGGCGAGCAAGACGATGGCCGAGCTGCCCGAGCGGATCCTGGACGCGGTCGTTGGCGACAACCAGGTCGCGGGGCCGGTGCTCCATCTGCTGGCCGAGAACAACTGCGGCAAGGAATCCGTGCTCGAGACCCTGCTGCTCAATCCCAGCACGCCGGACAGCGCGTTCGCGTATCTCGCCGAGCATTGCGCCATCGAGAACATCATCGAGATGGTCGCCAACAACCAGCAGCGCCTGCTGCGCTCGCACGACATCGTGCGCAAGCTCAAGCGCAACCCGCACACGCTGCGATCGACTCTCGACCGCGTGGTCGACTTCATGGTGCGCTCGGGCGTGCTGCTGCACGATCTGCCCGAGTTCGCCGAGTCGTTCTCGCGCCTCAATCAGAAGGAGATGGAGCAGGCGGTCGCCGAGATCGAGGTGCCGTTCGAGCTGCTGGCGCCCGAAGAGCAGGCCCGGCTGCACGCCCTCGGCCTGGCGCCCAAGAACGCCGCGGTGCCGGCGCTGGACGAGGCCGAGCCCGAGATCGACTTCGACGACCTCGACATGCTGGCGGCTGCGGAGGCCCTCGACCAGGAGGTGAGCGATTCGCTCGACAACAAGAAGCGCCGATCGGTGCTCGAGCTGATGCGCAAGCTGACGGTGGCGCAGCTCGTCAAGCTGGCGATGCTGGGCAACAAGGAGGTGCGCAACGTCCTGCTGCGGTCGACCGTGCGCATGGTGGCCGAGGCCGCGATCAAGAGCCCGCGTATCAGCGAGATGGAGGTGATCTCGGCCTGCGCCTCGCGCTCGGTGCAGGACGTCGTCATCCGCAACATCGCCAGCAACCGCAACTGGACCCGCCTGTACCAGGTCAAGCTGGCGCTGGTGAACAACCCCAAGACGCCGATGACGTACTCGATAAGCTTCTTGCGCAGCTTGCGCCAGCACGATCTCAAGTCGATCACGCGCTCGAAGAACCTGCCCAGCGCGCTGGTCGAGACCGCGAAGAACCTGCTCAAGACCAAGCAATCCGGCGGCGCAGCCGGCGGCGGTGGCGCGCACTGAACGCGCACCGACCGCGGCCGCCGCGGGTCAGTCCGCGCTCGCTGTGTCCTCTGTGACGAGGTCGGCCCCCCCGGTGTCGCCGGGGCCGGCGTCTGCGGCGCTGTCCTGTGGTGCCGCGTCGGTCGTCGGCGCGTCGGTCGTCGGTACGTCGGTCGTCGGCGCGTCGGTCATCAGCGCGTCTGTCGTCAGGATGTCCGTCGTCGCGGCATCGGTGATCAGGGCGTCGGCGTGGCCGGTATCGACGTGCGGCGCGTCCGGCTGCTGCGCGTCCACGCGGGCGTCGCCGGCAGCGCTGTCGACCGCGGTATCGGCGATCGCGGCGTCGCTGCTGCCGCTCTCGTAGACCTCGGGAAACTCGAGCGGGCAGGCGGCCAGCCCCAGCAGCGCGCTCACGATCAGAAGGCTCCGCATGGCGCACCTCTCAACGACGAGCGTAGCCGCCCGGCCGCGCCGCCACAACTCACACCTTACTTCGCCTTGCCTCCCTTGCCCTTGCCCTTGGCCGGAGGCGTCGTCTTCTCGATCGCCTCGATCTCATCCATGATCTCGTTCATCACCTTCATCGTCGAGTCGAACGGCGCCGAGGTGGTCAGGTCGACGCCGGCGCTCTTGAGGATGTCGATGGCGTAGCGCGACGAGCCGGCCTTGAGAAAGCCCAGATAGGCGGCGAGCTCCGGCTGACCGCCGTTGAGTACGCGCTGCGACAGCGCCGTCGCCGCCACCATGCCGGTGGCGTACTGAAAGACGTAGAAGTTGTAGTAGAAATGAGGGATGTAGGCCCACTCGTAGGTATACAGATCGTCGATCTGGCAGACGCCCAGATCGTGGCCGTGGTACTCGCGCAGAAGCTTGCCGTACATCTGCGCCAGGCTCTCGTTGTTGAGCGCCTCGCCCCTCTCGGCCGCCTCGTGGATCATCAGCTCGAACTCGGCGAACATGGTCTGCCTGAAGATGGTGGTGCGCAGGCTCTCCAGGTACGAACCCAACAGATAGAGCCGTACCTTGGGATCTTTTTCCTTTTTGAGCACATGGCGGATGAGCAGCGCCTCGTTGGTGGTCGACGCCACCTCGGCCAGGAAGATCGGGTAATCCGAGGTCGCGTAGGGTTGGTTCTTGTTAGAGAAAAAACTGTGCATGGTGTGGCCGATCTCATGGGCGATGGTCGAGACATCGTCGTAGCCGCCGTTGTAATTGAGCAAGATGTAGGGATGCACGTCGTAGGCGTCGCCCGACGAGTAGGCGCCGCTTTTCTTGCCCTTGGTCGGATGGACGTCGATCCAGCGGCTGTTGAGCGCGGTCGCCAGCGCCTGCTGGTACTCCGGGCCCAGCGGCGCCAGCGCCTCCTGCACCAGCTCTTTGCCCTCGGCGTAGCTGTACTTGAGCTCGATCGCCTTGACCAGCGGCGGGTAGAGATCGTGGTAGGCCAGCTTGTCGATGCCGAGCAGCTTGGCGCGCAGCCTGAGGTAGCGGTGCAGCGTCGGCAGGTTCTTGTGAATGTCCGCGATCAGGTTCTTGTAGACCGCGACCGGGATGTTGTTGTCGTCGAGCGCTGACTCGAGCGAGTTGTCGTACCTGCGGGCGCGGGCGTAGAACAGGTCGCGCTTGACGTTGGCGTCGAGCGACACGCCGAGGGTGCGCGAGTAGTCCTTGAACACCTGCCAGAAGGTCTTGAAGACCAGGATCCGGTCGGCGCGGTTGGTCGACTCGCGGTGCTTGGTGTAGGCGGCCTGGGTCAGCTCGACCTTCTTGCCGGTCGACAGCCGGATGGTCGGAAACTTGATGTCGGCATTGGAGAGGATGGTGTAGATGTTCTCGGCGCTGCCGGCGATCAGGCTCGAGTCGGCCAGGATCTTCTCCTCGCCCGGCGACAGCGTGTGCGGCGCGCGTCGCAGAATGTCGTCGAGTGGCTGCTTGTAGATGGCCAGCCCCTTCTCCTGCTTCAAAAAGGCGTCGATTTTGGCGCGGCCGAGCTTGAGCACCGCCGGTCGCAGCCAGGCCGTGGCGGCGGAGAAGTCGGTGAAGACGACGTCGAGCTCCTGCTTGAGCGCCAGTGTCTGGGCATTGCGGGTGTCCTGATCCGACTGCAGGTAGGCATAGATCGCGACCCGCTCCAGCTCTTTCTCGGTGTCGTCGATGGCATTGAGGGTCCTGAGCAGATCGGCCGCCGACCTGCCAGAGGTGGCTTCCATCTTCTTGAGATCGGGGATGCGCCTGGCGCTCGCCTCCTTGGCCTTTTTCCAGGCGGCATCGTCCGGGTACAGGTCGGCCAGGTTCCACGTCTCTTCGACCGGTACTTTGTCTCGCGTCAGTTCGGCGGCGACCGTCGGGGTGGCGCACAGCACAGCGAGGCTCATCGCGCACAGACTCCTCATGGGGTTGCTCCCGTGGTTCGAAGTTGTAGCTCGTCCCCGTTCTCTAACTCCCCTGGCCGGCCGCAGCAAGCGCTGTTGAGCGGTCCGCGATAACCGCATATGGTGCCAGAGCGGGTGTTCGTGACGAAGGGAGCGAATGCTCAGAGGCATCGGTTCTGCACTGCGGTGGCGATCACCACCGCCCTGCCGGCGGTGCCGAGCCCGACGGCGGTCCGGTAGCGGGGGAGAGGGCGTGGCGAGGTCGTTGGGGTGCGCGGCGTGGCTGCTGGTCATGCTAGGCTGTGCCACCCAGGGCGGTTTGCGCAGCGACTCCGAGCCCGCCGCGGATCGGACGCTGACCCCGCTCGAGCAGCAGCTCGTCGCCGACGCCGGCGACCGCCACCTCGATCAAATGGATCTGCTCGACGCCGCGCTGATCGCCTCGGGTGCAGCCTGGCCGGAGGCGCGCGCGGGGCTGCGGGCCGTTCTCGAACCGCGGATCGCCGCGGTCGAGGCCGCGGTGCGCGACGTCGCGGATGATCGGTTGCGCGGCCAGGCGTTGCTCGACGCGCTGCACCGATATCTGCTCAAGCGCTACGCGGCCTCGGCGTCGAGCCTGATCGACGTCGCCGAGCGGGGCGAGTACAACTGTGTGAGCGCGACCGTTCTCTACAACCTGATCGCAGAACGCGTCGGGCTCATCGTCAAGGCCGTGATCATTCCGAGCCACGTCTTCGCATTGCTGTTCACCGCCCAGGGCGCGACCGAGGTCGAGACCACCGCGCCCGACGGTTTCGATCCGGACCGATCGTCGCGCGCTTACCTGGCGTTCCTGGTCGAGCGCGGACTGCATCGCACGCGGGCAGCGCTGGGTACCGAGGTCAACATGTACGAGCAGGAGACCGGGCAGGCGGTGGAGATCGACAACATCGCGCTGGTATCCCTGATCCTGTCCAACCGGGCCGCCGCCGAGTACGACGCCGGCGATCTTCCGCGCGCGCTCGCCCTGGCCCAGCGCGCGCACCGGCTGGCCGACCCCGAGCGCGTCGAGCACCTGCTCGCGTACGAGGCGTCGCTGGTCAACACGCTGGCGCTGCGGGCGGCCGACGCCGGCGATTTCGCGCGCGCGCTGCGGTTGCTCGACGCGGGCCTGGTCGATGCCCCGGCCAGCGTGCGGGACGTGCTGATCCACAATCGCTCTTACAGCGCGGCGCGCGCGGCGAGCGCGCAGGTCGAGCGCGGGCAGCACGCGGCGGCGATCGCCATCCTCGACGAGGGGCTGGCCAAGGATGCCGGTCGCGCCGAACTGCACGCCATGCGCGCCGCGGTCTACTCCGACTGGGGTTTTGTGCTCGAGGGGCAGGGGCGATACGCCGATGCCGAGGCTGTCTACCGGCGTGCGATCGCCGCCGAGCCGGACGAGCCGGCGTTGCTGCAGAACTACGCGGCGACGCTGTACAACCACGCGCTCGAACGGGCGCACGCCGGCGATTGCGCTGCGGTCTCGGACCTGGCGCGCCGCGCCGGACCGCTTGGCCTGTTCGCCAGCGACTTCGAAGAGCTGCGCCGGCAGTGCAGCGCGCGATAAAAAAACGCCAGCGGTCGCGGACAAATCGCTTTGAATCGGCGTAGGTCCGCGCTAGGATGCGCGCTATCTCGGATTGGCCGGTCGGTCGGGCCGGCTCCGAGGCAATCCTTCCCCGCGTGTCCGAGACCGGCTCTGCCGCCCCGGGTGGGGGGGGTGACAGGAGAGGGTGATCCAGATGCGGCTGTACCGAAGGGTGATACCGAAGATCGCGCGCGAGGTCGTGCGCACCCTCAATGCGCGCGGCGACATCGAGGTCGACGAGGCAGCTCTCGACGAGGCCGAGCTCGACCTGGCGGCGGTTATGGTCGAGTACTGCAATCTCGACGACCGGCTGTGCCAGGACGCGCGCGAGGCGATCCAGCGCCGCGGCCTCAGCGCGGAGCGCTTTGGCCAGGTCAAGAAAGGCCTGGCGGACGCCAAGGGCTTCAAGATCGGAGAGGAAGGCACCGAGTACGTCATCAATCAGATGATCGAGGTGCTGTTCTCCTCGAAGAACATCGAGGAGATCTATGCCGAGGACAACGACATCCGAAAGTTCATCCACGAGGTGCTCAAGAAGTACCTCGATATCGACGAGGACATCGACCGCGAGGTGCGCGGTCGTCTGAAGAACCTGCGCGAGGGCACCCAGGAGTGGGACGTCGAGTACGAGCGCACGGCAGGTCAGATCAAGCGCCAGCGCGGTATCGCCTGAGGTTTTTTACCCGCACTAGAAATATCCGATGCTGAGGTGGACCCGGGTCCGGTTCTGGGGATCCCAGCCGCCGCCCGCGCCGGCCAGCGATTCCTTGAGCTCGAGCGCCGGATCCTTGAGCGCCCAGCCGACGTCGAAGGCGATCGGGCCGACCGGGGTGTTCCAGCGTGCGCCGGCGCCGATGCCGGCGCTGAACTGGGAGAGGTCGAGGTCGCTGGCCGATTCGACCAGCTCGCCGGTATCGATGAAGACGCCGAGGTCGACGTCGCGCGAGACCGGGAAGCGCAGCTCCGAGCGCAGGTTCCAGTAAAAGCGGCCGCCGCTCGAGGACCCTTCGAGGATGCCGCTCGTGGAGTCGACGGTGCCGGCCGCCAGCTCGCTCTTGAGCGACGACACGGCGTCGGCGGGCAGCACCCGGTCTTCGTCGAAGCCGCGCACGCTGCCGGTGCCGCCGAGGTAGAATTTTTTATACAGCGGCACGTGCTCGCGGTCGCTCAACCCGAAGATATTGCCGGATCGCGCCTGGATCGCCAGCGTCAGCGCGTGCGTCAACGGCAGGTAGCCGGCGGCGTTGACGGCCAGCTTGACGAAGTTGGAGCTGACCTGGGTCGGCGGCGCGCGCTGTTTGCCGCGCTCGTACTCGCCGTAGAGCTGGCCAGCTCCCAGCGCCAGGTCGGCACCCGCGATGACGTGATATCCCGAATGCGGACGAAACTGATTGTCTCGCCGATCGATGGCGGCCTCCTGGCGCAACGTCAACTGGCCGAGCTGACCGTTGTCCTGGCGCCGGGTCAGCGGTGCGTCCTCCGTGCCGCAGGTGCGGTAGCGGCCCTCGACGATGCCGGCGTAGCAGAGAAAATCCGAGCCCTCGATCTCGATCGCGCTGCCCAGCGTCAGCCAGCGCACCAGCCGCAGGTCGAGCCCGAGCACCAGCCCCACCTTGTTGAGCGTGAACGAGCTGCGGTTTTCGCGCAGCGCCAGCAGCGTGCTGCGCAGGCTGGTGTCGAACGGGATGGCGAAAACCTTGGGGTACTCGAACGTGAACAGCGCCTGACCCTCGGTGAACATCAGCTCGCGCAGCCGCGGGTCGAGGGTGGGGTACTCCAGGTCGAAGCGCTGCTCGAGGTCGCTGCGCACGACCGGATCGGCCACCGTGAAGTAGGTGAGCTTGGGGTAGTTGAGCTTGAGCCGGCCGCGGGCGCCGAGGCCGACGCCCAGGATGTTTCGGTGCTCTAGCAAGACGCTGGCGCGCGGGCCGTCCTCGACGCTGGCGCCGAGGTTGACCTCGAAGGCGCGCGGCGCGGCCTCGCGCACCTCGACCAGGAGATCCTTGTGCTCCTCGGGCACGTCGGCGTCGACCAGGGTGAGGATGACCGAGGTGAACAGGCCCAGCCCCAGCATGCTCTGCCGGCTCTCCTCGAGCGCGCGCTCCGAGTACAGGTCGCCGGGCTGTACCACCATGCGGTCGAGCACTACCGGCGCCGCCGTCCGCTCGTTGCCCTGGACCAGGATGCGGCCGATGGTCACCTGCGGGCCCTCGACGAGATCGTAGCTGACCAGGGCGCTGGTGCGCGCGGCGTCGTACTCGACGTCGTCGAAGACGCGGATGAAGGCGAAGCCGCTGTCGGCGTATTGCTTGATCAGGGCCAGGCGCGCCTGCTCGACCTGACCCAGGTCCAGCGGCGATCCCGGGACAAAGCCCAGCGAGTCGAGCAACTGGCTCGCCTCCCGCGCGCGATTGCCGCGAAACCGGATCGCCCGCACGTCGGTGCGCACGCCCTCGTCGGCCTTGTACACAGCGTCCACCGTGCGGCCGTCGTTGCTCCAGCGCGGGCGCGGACCGCGCACGCGCGCGGACAGAAAACCGTTGGCCAGGTAGACATCCTCGATAGCGTTGGCCGCCTCGCGGTAGGCGTCCTCGTCGTAGACCCTCTCTCCGTCGACGACGCCGAGCCACGACATCGGATACTCGATACCGCCGCGCGACCGCGGTCGGCCAGCCGGCGTGCTCAACAGCGCCTCGACGTCACCGGGGTCGACGTGGCTGATCGCGCTCTGGTCGGCGTAGCGGTCGGCGACCGCAGCGCGCGCGGCCTCGGCCAGGCGGGCCGGCGCGATCCCGGCGGCGTCGCGGACCTCGATGCGGTCGAGCACCGCGCGCGGTCCCTCGTCGATCGTAAAGACCAGCCGTCGGCAGTCTCGATCGGCGTCGGCGCCGACGCCCGCCTGGACCCTCGCGCTCGGGTAACCGGCGCGGCGATAGACGGCGGTGACCAGCCCCTGCCAGTGTGCCAGCAGATCGGCGTCGAGAGCCTGCTCGCCGTCGAAGTCGATCTCCTGCCGCAGCAGCGCAGGTGGCAGGGCGCGAGCGCCGCGAAAGGAGACGCGGTAGCGCGGGCCGCGCCGGTAGCCGATCGCCACGTCGACCTGGCCATCGGTGCGCAGGTCGACGCGCGGCGGATCGAAGCGGGCGTCCAGAAAGCCGCGCTTGCGGTCTCGAAGCTGCAAAGCGAGCAACGCCTCGTTGACCTGCTGCGCGTTGTAGACGGCTCCGGGCCGGATCTCGGTCCAGTCGCGCAGGTCGATGCGCGCGCGCGCGGTGTCGGCGTCGAGCCGCATGCGGCGGACCATGGTCGGGCTCCCTTCGCGGATCTCGATCCACAGCGCCACGGCTTGGCTCGTCGCATCGCGGTCGACGCGGATGCTGACCTCGGCCGAGGGAAAACCGCGGCGCGCATAGGCCGCCCGCACCGCCGTCGTCAGCACCTGCGGGTCGACGCCGTCGAACCGATCGCCGACGGCGATACCCAGGCTCGAGCGCACCAGGTCCGGGCTGACCTGCGACGCACCGGCGATCTCGATCCGGCGCACCACCTGGGCCGGGACCAGCACGACGCGCAGCGCCACCGCGTCGCCGCTGGGGCTCGCCCAGACCTGCACGTCGGCGAGCTGTTCCAGCAGATAAAGACGCTTGACCGCCCGGCGCAGCGCGCGGCGCTCGAGCGCGGCGCCCACCTCGAGCTCGAGCGCGGCCCGCACCTCGCTCTCGTCTCCGATGCTCGGCGCCTCGATCGCGATCGACGCGATCGGCCGCCCGAACAGGGAGTCCTGGGGGGCAGCGGGGTCGGCCGCGACCGCGAGCACCCAGAGCATCGACGCCAATGCCTGCACGCACCGATGCTAGCCCCAAACCCCAAAATTCTAAAATTCCAAACGGTAGTTGAGATCGACGCCGGGGTCTCCGATGGTGCGCTCGCCATCGTTGTCGAGCACGCCGCGCACGCTGGTCCGCTCGTTGAGGCGGATGTCGAGCTCGACGCGCTGATTGGCGCGGCCGTCGGCCGGGCTCAGCAGCGACGACTGCAGCCGCAGGTGGGCACCCTCGACAAAGGGCACCTGCAGGTGCAGCCCCTCGAGCAGCTCGATGCCGACCACCACCGCCGGCACTGTGTAGCCGTCCTTTTCCGAGAACATCGACGCCAGCCGCACCTCGTGCAGGGGCAGCGGTATCACTCGCTTGACCTCGCGATCGAGGCCTGAGTAGGCGCTCAGCACCTCGAGCGCCGCGGTGCCGGTGGCGCTGCCGAGCACGGTCGTCGCGTCCGGCCGGCCGTCCGCTGAACGCACGTCGCGCTCGGCGTTGATGCCCTGCACGTCGTCGATCGTGAAGCCGAACATG
>JAFGSX010000153.1 GCA_016934455.1 Deltaproteobacteria bacterium | reverse complement strand
GACCCCGTCCACCGACAGAAAGTGCAGCTCGAAGCTGTCGTTGGCGGACTCGTAGAGCGCGACGCTGACGCGCTCGCAGCCGACCAGCCGGTGAAGCTGGCTGGCCGCCAGCGCGAACACCTCGCGCGCGTCGAGCGTACCGCTGATGACGCGCGTGATCTCGTCCAGCGCCACCATCCGGCGCACCGACGTCTTCAATCGCTCGTAGATCTGCGCCTTGTCGATCGCGGTGCCGATCTGGTTGCCGATGTGGGTCAGCAGATCCAGCTCCTCGGCGCTGAAGCTGCGGCCGTGATCGGAGAAGCCGACCGCCACCCCGAGCATGCGGCCGGCGGCCTTGATCGGCACCGCCACCGCCGACACGAAGCCGGTGCCGCGCAGCTCGTTCATGTGCACCCGCGGATCGGTACGCAGGTCGTCGATCACCAGCAGCTCGCCGGTCTGGGCGACGATGCCGACGATACCGACCCCGAACGGGATCGCCCTCACGTGGCGGCGGAAATCATCGGTGACGCCGCGGAAGGTGTGGTTCTCGACCACGTTGCGCCGGTGATTGAGCAGCGAGATGCCGGCCGCGCTCAGGTTCATCACGCTGATCACGCGCTCGGCCGCGATGTCGAGCACGGTGCCCAGATCGAGCGAGCGGTTGACCGTGGCGGCGATGTCGTTGAGCACGGCCAGCTCGCGGTTGCGCCGCACCAGCGCCTTCTCGAAGGCCTTGCGCTCGGTGATGTCCTGGATCACCCCGAGCGTGGCCGGACGACCCTCGTGCTCGATGTAGGCGACCGACACCCCGACGTCGAAGGTGTCGCCTTCGGCATTGCAGGCGACGAACTCGTAGCGCGGATCCAGCGTCTCGCCCCGCGCCGAGCGCCGGGCGCGATCGCGGATCATCTCGCGGCTCTGCGGCGCGATCAGGCGCTCGTAGTCGAAGTCCGGCGCGATGGCCTGGGCGCGGGTGCAGCCGAAAAGCTGCTCGAAGCGGCGGTTGACGTAGACGAAGTGGCTGTCCTGCAGGATGTAGATGCCCTCGTAGGCCTCCTCCAGCAGCGTCCGGTAGTGATCCTCCAGCGGATCGACGCGCCCGGGCGCGTGCTCGTCGAGCGCGCGGCGCAGCAGGATCGGCAGCGTGCGGCCCAGGTCGAGCGACTTGGGCACGAAACCGCGCACGCCGTGCCGCAGCACCTCGGACGCGGCATCCAGATCGGTCAGCCCGGAGAGCACGATCACCGGCGGCAGCGATCGCTCGCGCCGCGGCATCCGCTCGAGTAGTTGCACCGCCCGCATGTCGGGCAGGGTATCGTCCAAGACCACGGCGTCGAAATCGCCGCTGCCCAGCCTGGCCAGCGCCTCGCCGCCGCTGTGCGCGACCTCGATCTCGAATCCGCCGAGTTGCTCGCGACAGAGCTGCTCGAGCGCTGCCGCCTGACGCTCGTCGTCCTCGATGACGAGTAGGCGCGGGCCTGCGACCAAGAGACCTCCACCTCTCCCCGACCACAGGATAGTGCGAGACGGCCGCCGCGCCAAGAACGCGCTCGCGACGGACTGGAATGGCTCGCCATCCCGGCGCGCGGACCCGGCTTGACCCGCCCCCGGTCGGCTCCGTATCATGCGCCCCTTTTTCGACTCCGGATGGGGACGCGAATGAAACGGCGCACAGCGATCGCCGCGTTGAGCCTGTTGCTCGCGGCGCGGGCATGGGCAGGCGGTTTCTACCAATCCGAGATAGGAGCCCGCGCCATCGGTCGCGGCGGCGCCGACGTGGTCAACCCGGCCGACGGCTACGCGATGTGGCGCAACCCGGCCGCGCTGGCCAATCAACCAGGCCTGTCGCTCGACCTCGACAGCGCGCTGATCTGGTTCAACCTGCAGTTCGATCGCAGCGCGCCGTTCGAGCTGCAGGATCAGACGCGCGACATCGGCGGCTATCGCTTCATCATGCGCAAGCACCAGCCGGTCGATCCGAGCGACATCGGCCTCGAGCCGACCGATGACTGGCGCCGCACCTTCGAGATCGGCAAGTACCCGTCGCAGGGCTCGGTGCAGAACCACGCCTCGCCCTTTGTCGCCGCCTGCAGCGGGCTGTTCGGCGGCGGCTTCGACGGTTACGGCCACTGTCCGGCGGTCGGCGCCACGCTGGTCGCGGGCGAGCGCCTGCTGCACGTGCGCGGGCTGACCCTCGCCCTCGGCGGCTACGGGCCGCCCGGCGGTAGCTACTGGTTCTGGGATGAGAGCGCGGCCAGCGATCCCAGCCTGCCCGAGGCCGAGCGCTACCTCGACCCGCAGGGCCGCGACCGGCGCTTCACCGGGCCGCAGCGCTACGCGCTGATCGACCGCGACACGCTCGAGGCCTTTTACCAGTTGAGCGCCGCCTACCGCATCAACCGCTATCTGGCGGTCGGCTTTGGCCTGCAGGCGATCGAGTCCTTCATGCGCATGCGGGTCGCGGTGTCGGCCGACACCTACGGCACCGAGGACATCAACAAGGACGTCGTGGTCAGCATCAACGCGCGCCAGGCCTACCTGCCCAACGCCAACGTCGGCTTCTGGTCCAACCCGATCTGGGGATTGGAGCTGGGCGGCAGCTACCAGCTTCCGCGGCGGGTCGAGGGCCGCGGCCCGGTCACGGTCGACTACATGGCCCCCGGCCTGTCCGACTTCGAGGTGGTGGGCACGCCGGGACAGGCCACGGTGCGCTTCGTGATGCCGGCCATCGCGCGGATCGGCGCGCTGTACCGCTGGCGGCCGTGGTTCGACGTCGAGGCCGACCTGGTGATCGAGCAGTGGTCGAGCTGGCAGACCACCCGCATCGCCGTCGAGGGTGTCGCCATGGGCGTCGGCGGCCTCGACCCGATCCCGTTCGCGCCGGTGTTCCAGCCGCGCCACTACCAGGACAGCTACAGCGTCCGGCTCGGCGGCGACGTCGACCCGCTGGCCGCCTGGTGGCCCGGCCACCTGACGCTGCGCGCCGGCTACCAGTTCGAGACCTCGGCCATCCCCGCGGAGACGCTGGACACCTCGCTGGTCGACGCGCCCAAGCACATCCTCGGCTGCGGCCTCGAGTTGGGCTACCTCGGGCTGCGGCTGGTGGTCGCCTACCAGCACTCGTTTCTCGAGGAGGTCACGGTCGACAACACGCTGATCGCGGCCATCGCGCCGCTCGGTGACATCTTCGGCTACGAGACGCGCACCGCGGTCGGCAATGGCACCTACCGCGCCAGCTTCGACGTGCTGGCGGTCGGCCTGCGCTTCGACTTCGACCAGACCTGGGACTTCTTCACCGCGCCCGCTCCGGCCGCCGCCACGCCCTAGCTGCGAGGTGGACTGGCCGACCAAACCAGAGCGGGAAAAGATAAGATCGGTGGGGGGCGGAGTCCGTGCTGCGCGGTTCATCCGTTGCGGAGGCCCTCGGACATGGCGCTCAAAGTCGATCGCAAGTCCTTTGTCGAGCGGTTCAAGAACAAGCAGATCGACGTCGATCAGCTCAAGCACGATAAGAAGCTGCAGCAGGCGGTGCACAACGCCGGTGGCGACGTCGATGCTCTGGCCCGGGCCGACCTCGACCAGGACGGCAGGATCGCGGGCAACAAGGAGTTCGGCAGGCTCTTCCAGGAGGTCGACCGGATCGAGAATCGCGGGCTGGTGCGCGACCAGGTGAAGCGCGCCCACCGCCAGGGGTCCCGCGCCGGCTACCCCGCGCAGGCTCTGGAATCGCCGGCGAGCTTCGTGGCGCGCAGCGACGCCGACCTCCCGACCTCCCTGGGCAAGGCCTACGACCAGCTCTCGTTCCTGAAGGTGAACAAGCAGGCGCATGAGCCAGCCGCGCCCCAGCCGGCGGCGTCCCGGCCCAGCGCCGAGGCGCCAGCAACGGCGGCGTCGGCGGCGGCCAAGAAGAAGACGCCGCTGGCCAGGGGCCTGCCCAACACCAAGGGCCTGTCGACGGCCAGGCGCTACGCGCTCTACTCGCAGTACATCGAGCAGCACGGCGACCAGCAGGCGAAGAAGGATCTGGCCGCCGGCAAGCGGGTCATCCTCGGCCTGCGCCAGGACACGCCGATGACGCGAGACCGGCCCCGCCTGGGCAGCTACGACGATCGCATCGTCGTGCTGTGGAAGGACAAGGAGGGCCCGCACGTCAAGGAGCTGGCCGCCAACACCGAGCCCAACCGGCGCTGGGCCGAGCCGGCCAACAACAGCAGCAAGCCGGTGGGGCGGCT